>MNDG01000092.1 GCA_001914815.1 Acidobacteriales bacterium 13_2_20CM_55_8 | reverse complement strand
AAATGGGGTTACGGGCCGTCTGATGGCCGTAGTCGGTATCCGGGCGTAAGTGGCGGAGGCCTTGGTGAAATTGCTGGGCGGATTATTTTTGCTGATGGTGCTCGGTTCAAAAATTGGCGTGGCTGCGGAGGTTGATCCGGCAAAAATGGATGCAATCTTTGCGGATCTGAAATCGGACACCGCGCCGGGAGGAGCGGTACTGGTACTCAAAGACGGCCGGCCTTTGTTCTCTCGCGGATATGGCGTTACGGATCTGCGAAGTTTCAGCAAGATTGATGTCCATACTAATTTCCGCCTGGCTTCGGTGAGCAAGCAGTTCACGGCCATGGCGGTCATGCTGCTGGGGCACGACGGCAAACTCCGCTACGACGAGCGGTTGACTGACGTATTTCCGGATTTTCCTGTATATGGCAGGGCCATCAGGATTCGCCATTTGCTCAACCATACTTCTGGCCTTCAGGACTACGAAGACCTTATGTCGCCAGACAGCGGCACATCTCCGGATCAAATCAAGGATGCTGGGGTTCTGGCGCTCTTGAAGGAGCAAACAGCCACCAAGTTCGTGCCAGGAATGAGGTGGGAGTACAGCAATTCCGGATACGCGGTGTTGGCGATGGTCGTGGAAAAAGTGTCGGGCAAGGCGTTTGGCGAATTTTTGCAGGAGCGCATTTTTGGTCCGTTGAAGATGGGGAATACGATCGCGTATGAGCGGGGCAAGAACGAAGTTCCGCATCGTGCCTACGGTCATACCAGGAAAGAAGCTGGTTGGCGGGAGACGGACCAGAGTCCGACCTCGGCTGTCCTGGGCGACGGCGGTATTTATTCCTCGCTCGATGACCTGGCTAAATGGGATGAAGCACTACGGGAGTACAAATTACTGAGCGAGGTGGAGATGCGTCCTGCGCTTACTCCGGCGAAGTTGCTGGCGGGGAGCGCACCTTTCAGAAACAAGGCTGCGGAGTATGGCTTTGGCTGGTTTCTGGATCCTTACAAAGGACACGCACGAATGTGGCATTTCGGGGAAACGGTGGGATTTCGGACAGGGATTCAGCGTTTTGTGGATGACAAACTTACCGTCATCGTGCTGTGTAATCGCGAGGACGTCAGTGCGGAGGAGCTCGCGCTGAGAGTGGAGGATTTGTATCTACGGCCATGACTGGTCTTAAGCTTCTTGGCTTCCCTCTGAGGTGGACTCCTCTCTCCGGAGCGTCCATTGCCGGGAATCAGCTTTGCTGGTTTACCAGGACTACCAACGCGGCAAGTGCCGCCATTTTCTGATCCTGGGTCCAGGGCGGCCCCAGAGAGCGACCGAGAGTGGAAATTTGTTGTCCGATCCGAGTCGCCGCTTTGCCGAACGTTGTCTGGACACATGCGTTGAGGTCACGCTCTCGAAACCCGGTGACAGGAACGTCCAGACTCTCGCACGCTTTCGAGAACGCTTCGCGAAAGAATTCGCCTTCTGCCGCATGAATCAGGGCGTGTGAGGCAAGGATCTTTGCCAGAGGCGGCAGCGGACGTCCTGACGCAAGGAGGACGGCAGAACCCACGACACGACATTGGCCACCCAGTCCGCCTACCAGATCCCGCACCGCCGCCAAGGCAAGGCGTTTTGAAGCGACAAAATAGTCCTCAAGAAACTTCTCCGCCTCAGGAAGTTCGAGACTCTTCGCAAAATGATAGGGCTGGTTCCCTCCTCTGGTTCCGGGGGCGGTGATAGCGACGCGTTGCCGTCGAATGACTTCCACGGTGCCGGCATTGTTTGAGACGGCCACGAGCGCTCCCCAACCAGAATGCATTCGAACGCCGATGACTGCGCGCTTCATCGGAGACTTATCTGCCAATGTGCTACGGCGAGTTTACTTGGAAGCGCTGGGTGGAGAAAGCAAGTTGCCATGCGAAACCAGGAACCCAGTACTAGGACGCCGGTGGAGCGGGCGGAATCGCCGTATGGTCACCGGTATTTACCAGGTCTTTCAATTCTTTGCTGGGCTTGAAGAATGGAATTTTCTTGGCGGGGACTTCGACACGGTCGCCCGTCTTTGGATTGCGGCCAACACGCGGCTTGCGCTGCCGGGTGCGAAAGCTGCCAAAGCCGCGGATTTCGATCTTGTCGCCCACGCGAAGCGAGCGCACGATGCTTTCGAAGATGGTCTCGACGATGACTTCACTATCCTTCCGCGTCAACTCCGCGAGGCGGGAGACTTCATCGATCAGATCAGCTTTTGTCATATGCGTCTTGCTCCGTTAGTCGAATTAGAAGGAATCTACTTCGGCCGGGGCCTGTCGCAAGCGGACGGGCTTCAATAACTTCTCAGATTTCAGGGCTCTTATGCAAGTTTAGCGACGCCCTATTTCCACAAGTAATAAAAACCCACGTGATGCTCCAGAAGCTTTTCCCGGGTGGGCAGCCATTCCGAGACGTCGCCGAAGAGCACGTCGAGCACGGTCTTGCGGTCGCGCTCGGGATGTACCAGGACAGGCTCGCCCTTGATGCCCACGGCTTTGGCCGTATCGTCGACTGCGGCCTGGAAATCGGCAACCTGGTCGATGAGTTTCATGGAGAGCGCCTGCTCCCCGGTCCACACTTTGCCGTTGGCGATAGCCTTGATGTCATCAAACTTGGTTTTGCGGCCATCGGCTACAGCCTGAATGAACTGGCCATGCATATTGTCAATCAGCGATTGCAGATACTCTTTTTCCGCGGGAGTCATATCCCGCGTGGGAGAGCCTGTGTCTTTAAATTCACCAGCCTTCATGGTGACGTCTTTCAGCTTGGCCCAGTGCAACAAGTTGCCGTAATTTACCCACTCTGCAATCACGCCAATGGAACCAACAATACTGCCTTTGTCGGCATAGATCTTGTTGGTGGCAGATGAAACATAATACGCGCCACTGGCGCCGACGGACTCTATTGAAGCCACAATGCGCTTCTTCTTGTCGTCACGGATGCGTTTGACCTCGCGATAAATCTCCTCGGAGGCTGCGACTCCTCCGCCTGGCGAATTCACGTGCAGGATGATGGCCTTGATGGAATCGTCGTCCGCAAATTTCTTGAGCTGATCGACCACAATCTTGGGACTGATAATTACGCCTTCGAGATCGACCACGCCAATCTTGTTGCCGAAGCCCCGAAACGCTGTGCTTTCTTCATTAGTTCGCAGGGTTAGATAGACCAGGGTAAATACCGCCAGGACGAAGAGGAAGAAGGCTCCTCCGCCAATGACAATCCACAGTAGAGTGCGGGAACGACCGGTATCAGCCATACAGTCTGGGTAGTGTAGCACTGGAACAGTGGTCAGTGGCTAGTGGCTAGTGGTCAGTGAGTTCCAACTGGCCACTGATCACTAGCCGCTGACCACTGTCCGTGACGGATGAACAATCACCGGCAATGATCGCGGCGCCACCGTTACTTCAATCGGAGCCTGGCAAACGTATTCACCATCGGCATAGACGTCCAGCGGGCTCTCGGTCTCGATCTGGATGCTTTCCGACTGAAAATATTCGACTTCTGGGAGGCTCAGATGGCGGCCGAAATATACGGTGGGAAAGAGGCAGAACAGTTTGAATTTGTTGAGGTCTGTAACCAGACAGATATCGAGCAGGCCGTCATCGAGCAGGGCGTGTGGGGCGATTTTCATCCCTCCACCGAACGTAGGAGTGTTGGCGAACGCGGCCAGGATTGTTGGCTTGTCGCTGCGGACGACGCCAGTCGACTGATTTTTCTGTGGTAGCAGAATTCGCATAGGGAACCAAGCAAATTCAAAAAGCGCCGGAAGCGTGCTGACAATGTAGCCACCGTGGCCGCGCAGCCAGCGGGGAAGGCCATTGGCGCGGCGTGCGATCTCGCCGTCCAGACCTACACCGCCGATGCAGCAGAAATAGTTCGAGTTTCCGGTTTCTGTTTTCGAGTTTCCGGAGTGCGGGAAGGGCACGGCTTCAGCCGTGCCAGACCAGTTAGCTTCCTCGGGCTTTAGCCCCTGAGGGGGCCGGGGCGTGATCACACCCAGATCAATCATGCGCACATTCTTCTTGCCTGATAAGAAACTGCGCCACGCTGCCACTGAATCGCTGACGTTGCGCAGATGCAGGGCGCGGGCGAAGTCGTTGCCGCTGCCACGGGGGACGACCAGAACCGGCAGTTGCAGCTTCACCAGTTGTGGAAGATATCGATGAATCGTTCCATCTCCGCCGAAGATGAGAACCGCATCGGCTTCGTTGGAATTCAGGGGACACCCGATTAGCCAGGTTGTGTCTGGATTTTTCTGGAACGGCTTCAGGTCTTTGGTGGAGGAGCCCAGGCCGAAGATGGCGGCAGCGCGCAAGGCCAAGAAATTTAACCACAAAGGACACGAAGGGGCACGAGCGAAAGCTGAAATTCGCCTCAATCTGCAATAATGTTAGCGATGTCCAAGTTCGCGCCTGTCGACGAGCAGCTCGCCTACATAAAAAAAGGTTCCGCCGAAATCATCCGCGGGTCCGAACTCAGCTCGAAGCTGGAGAAGTCCCGAGCCAGTGGAACGCCCTTGCGCGTCAAGGCTGGTTTTGATCCTACGGCGCCCGATCTACACCTCGGCCACACCGTCCTTTTGCGGAAGCTGAAACATTTTCAGGATCTCGGGCACACGGTCATCTTCCTGATTGGCGATTTCACCGGCATGATTGGAGATCCCACCGGACGCTCGGCCACCCGCCCGCCGCTCAGTCCCGAAGAGATCATGCGCAACGCGAAGACCTACATGACGCAGGTCTACAAGATTCTCGATTCGTTCAAGACCGAGGTGCGCTTCAACAGCGAATGGTTCAACAAGGTCAAATCTGAAGACTGGATTCGTTTGGCTGCCAAGGTGACGATCTCGCAAATGCTCGAGCGCGAGGACTTCCACAAACGTTTTCAGGAAGAAAAGCCCATCACCATGCATGAACTGCTTTACCCGCTGGCGCAGGGATACGATTCGGTGGCGCTCAAAGCCGATGTCGAACTGGGCGGCACCGATCAGAAATTCAACCTGCTTATGGGCCGTGAACTGCAGCGTGCCTACGGCCAGGAGTCGCAAGTGGTGCTGACCATGCCCATTCTCGAAGGTCTCGACGGCGTGCAGAAAATGTCAAAGTCGCTGGGCAACGCGATCGGCATTCAAGAGCCACCACTTGAGATGTACGGCAAGATAATGTCGATTTCTGACCAGATGATGTGGAGATATTACGAGCTGCTGACCGATGTCCAACTACCTGAAATCGAGAAAATGAAACGTGAATCTCATCCGATGACGGCCAAGAAGGATCTGGCGCGAAGAATCGTGGCCGATTTTCACTCAGCAGATGCCGCTGCAAAGGCTGCCGACGATTGGGCGAAGCAATTCCAGAAAGACGAGGTACCGACTAGCGTCGAACAAGTTTCAGTAAAGTTTGGAGATATTGAGTGGTCAACGAACGAGGATTCAACGGCTGTGGTCTCGAGAGCAGGACAGCTGGGAATCAAGCTAGACCGCTTGTTGGTCAAGTGTGGTTTGGCAGACTCTGCCACCGACGCAACTCGAAAATTGAAGGAAGGCGCCGTCAGAGTGCGGGATAGCGTCGAACATAGTCCCCGAATATATGTTACCGAGCTTCCGGCCACTCTAGCGCTGCGAGTGGGTAAGCGCCTGAAGGTTGCTGTAATAAACCGCTGATCATCTCGCTTTAGGCTTCATTACCAGTTTTCTTCCCACCACTCCATACTTCCCGGCCAGCACAATACTGATGGCTTCCGAATAGGCGATGTGTTCCTGTTCCAGGATGCGAGCGGACAGCGTGTGCTCATCGTCCGAATCGAGAACGGGAATGGCCTTTTGAACGATGATCGCTCCATGATCGAGTTCTTCATCTACGAAGTGGACGGTGCATCCGGTGACCTTTACCCCGTAGGCATAGGCCTGTTCCTGCGCCTCCAGGCCGGGAAAGGCGGGTAGGAGGGAGGGGTGAAACCAGGGGGAGAGCAAGCGCATGTATCCAGCGAGGCAGACCAGGTCGACTTTGTGTTTCTTCAGGGCTGCGACGACTTCACGATCATGATCTTCCCGTTCCTTGCCCTTCGAAGGGATTAGTAGCGTGGTCAGTCCGAGGCGACGAGCAGTTTCAAGGCCACCGGCATCGGGTTTGTTCGAGATTACGACAGCGATGCGTGCGTCAGGAATGCGGCCGGCAGAGACATTGTTGGCGATAACCTCGAAGTTCGAACCGCGCCCGGAGAGAAGAATGCCAAGATGTTTCATAAAAGCGAATCGGATTGCAGCCAGTCATGATAATTCACGAAGGGTCATCGGCGGCATCCGAGCTGCCACGAATTAGTGGCAGCTGATTTTCAGATTGGCTGCCCTGCGGCTGCTCTTGGTATAGTTTTCTGTTGCCATGTATGAGGACTTCCACGCCGTCGACCGCTGGACCAAGAAACGGGTGCATGGTATTTACCAGGCACTGATCGTGGCCATCGCCACGCGGCACGCCGATGCCGTGGATATCAAGTTCCTGGTGGACGGGCATCCGGTATGGGTGGCCTTGCCGCATCCCGCATGGGTGGAGTATCACTACCGCACCGGCAAGGTTATTACGGATCCGCTGGCTGTCGAAATTGCTGGGCACTATCTTAAGACGGCGCTTGAGTCTGGCGAGGGATTGGGACGCGAGATGTATTCGCTGACTGTCGCCGAGACTCTTCGCCAGATCGAAGAGTTAAAGCTGGAAATTGAATCGCAGGCAATCGCGGCAAACGGATCCGGGAGTTAATTTCTTCTGAGATGTAACTAAAAGCCGTCGGTTGTAAGGAGATGTCTTCATGGCCAGCCTGACGCAAACTATGGAAGCTGAATCAACTGTCAATCGACAGCTCGTGCGTTGGGTCGAGGAAACTGCACGGATGTGCAAGCCGGAAGGCGTGCATTGGTGTAATGGTTCGCAGGCGGAATACCAGGGAATGCTGCAGTTGATGACGCTTGCGGGCACGGCCATCCCGGTTAATCCAGCGAAGCGTCCTAGCAGCATTCTGGTGCGCTCGAATCCCGCAGACGTGGCGCGAGTGGAGGACTGTACTTTCATCTGCTCGCGCAGCAAGGAAGATGCGGGCCCGACCAATCATTGGGAAGATCCGGCGAAAATGAAGGCGAAGCTGACCGGCTTCTACACCAACTGCATGGCTGGCCGCACCATGTATGTGATCCCTTACAGCATGGGTCCGATCGGCTCGCCTATTGCGAAAATCGGAGTTGAGATCACCGAGTCGGAATCCAGGTGCTTGATGCACTTGGCCAGGATGGGGAATTCGTGCGAGGGCTGCATTCCGTCGGCGCGCCGCTAGGCCCGAGCGAGCAGGATTCCACATGGCCGTGCAACGCCCAGCATAAATATATTTGCCACTTTCCTGAAACGCGCGAGATCTGGTCCTACGGATCTGGATACGGCGGCAATGCTTTGCTGGGAAAGAAGTGTCACGCGCTGCGTATTGCCTCAGTACAAGCTCGCGATGAGGGTTGGATGGCCGAGCACATGCTCATTGTGAAGGTCATCAGTCCCGCGGGGCAGGTCAAATATATGACGGGCGCGTTTCCCTCGGCGTGTGGCAAGACCAACCTGGCCATGCTGATCCCGACGATCCCTGGCTGGAAGGTGGAAACGATTGGCGACGATATCGCCTGGATGAAGTTTGGCGCAGACGGCCGGCTGTACGCCATTAATCCAGAGTACGGTTTCTTCGGTGTCGCCCCGGGCACGAGCATGAAGTCGAACGCTAATGCCATGTTGACTGCCACCAAAAACTCTATCTTTACAAATTGTGCGATGACGCCGGATGGCGATGTGTGGTGGGAAGGCATGACAGACGACAAGCCGGGCGAGTTGATGGACTGGCTGCGCCGGCCATGGACTCCGAAAAGCTCTCGCAGGGCGGCTCATCCCAACGCGCGATTTACCACTCCGGCCAGCCAGTGTCCAGTGATCGCCCCGGAGTGGCAGGATCCGAAAGGTGTGCCGATCGACGCCATTCTTTTCGGCGGACGGCGCGCCGGAGTTGTACCCCTCGTGACCGAAGCGTTCGACTGGGAGCACGGAACTTTTCTGGGGGCGACTGCGAGCAGCGAGACGACGGCCGCGGCAGCTGGTAAGGTCGGCCAGTTGCGGCGTGATCCTATGGCTATGCTTCCGTTTTGCGGTTACAACATGGGCGATTACTTCGCACACTGGCTCAAGATTGGTGCGCGTTCCGAGCCGTCGAAGTTGCCAAAGATTTACTACGTCAACTGGTTTCGTCAGGATGAACGGGGCAAATTTCTGTGGCCAGGGTACGGTGAGAACAGCCGGGTGCTGAAATGGATTTTCGAGCGCTGTGAAGGAAAGGTGGGTGCGAAGGATACGGCAATTGGCCGTGTTCCTGCGCCTGCCGACTTGGATACGCGGGGGTTGGAGCTGTCGGCTGCCAATCTGGCCAAATTGCTTAATGTGGATATCGAGGGCTGGCTGGCAGAGGTTCCGTTAATCAGGGAGCACTTCGCCAAGTTCGGCAGCCGTCTGCCGCAGGCTATGAACCGCGAGCTTGAGGGGCTGGCGAAGCGGCTGCAGTCAGCGAAAAACTAGTCCTCGCCAGCGACATCGTCGAGACGTTCAGGCTCGTCTCAGCATGCGGACCAGAGCCACGAGGAATACGGCTCCTACGATTGCGATTAAAATGTTGGGAACGATGCCGCCGCTGCTGTAGATGCCAAGCAAACCGAGCAGGCGGCTCCCAATGATGGCGCCAGCGATACCCAGCAGAATGTCGGTGAGCACACCGTAGCCTGAGCCTTTCATAATCTTGCCAGTCGCCCAGCCGGCGATTAGTCCCACGAGAATGATGTAAAGGATGTACATCGATGCCTCCGCTCCTGCGATTACGGCAAGCAGTGTACTCCTCGGTGTCTGTGGTTAAATCATGAACCTATGTTTGCCCGCAAGATTCGCGTGGAGTACGAAGAGGATGGCCAGCGGCGGGCTTGCCCGTTGAAGTGGCTGGACAGTTTCTCGATGCGGAATTTCACCAACTCCAGTGTTTTTGACGACACTCTGCCGGTTGCGGACGGAGTGATGGAGATTGGCAAGAAAGTTCCGCTGGACCAGTTGACAGCAGCGATGGAAGATTGGTTTCGGCGGAAGATGTATCTGCCGAAGGCGGCGAAGCTGATTGTGGCCGACCAGGAATAGTACCGATGTTTTTTACTTGTCGGGCGGCGCGATCAGGTGTCAGGTCTCAGGTTCGGTCCCAAGATCTCAGCCCCAAGCTTCTAAAGATTGTCTTGCTAAAACTTAAGACCCAAGACCGGAGGCCCGATAAGTCAGGCCTAGAAGCTATTCCGTGTGTCGTCGATTACTCGGTGGGCGCCGACTGGTGTGCTTCCGCTGACAAACGACGGACATTTCTCAGCAGATACCACAAGATCAGCAAGCTTATGACGATAACAACTATGGCGCCAGGTTGGACACTATTCAGCAGGCTAAGCAAGAAAGTCAAGACTGCCCACACTGTGCTGGCGTAGAGTAGTATGACGATCCGGTGCGATGAACTCCGCAGCAGTCCTGGAAGAAAGACGCCCACATACACGAAAGCTAGGGAAAAGCCAACGCCTACAATTCCAATCGACGCCATAAGGATCGTTGCTGGAGAAATCGCGGTCTGTAGATTGACTGCAAGACCTAGAAATCCAAACCAAAGACTTGCGATCCCACTCAAGATGAAATAAGCGCGCAGGCTCCGGACTGTTTCTTTCATCGCCATTTGTTTCCGCTCCTTGTCAAGTTGTGAGAAGCCTGTTTGCTCAATTGACCAAACATCCCCGCGCTACGATTGAGATTTTCTACTTATCGTAGCGCAGCAGCGAATAGACGTCATACTGTTTGAGCTTTTCCCGGCCTTTGAGGAAATCCAATTCCACTACGAAGCCCAGGCCGGCGATCTGCGCGCCCAAGGACGTAGCTAGTTTGGCAGTGGCTTCGGCGGTACCGCCGGTAGCAAGGAGGTCATCTACAATAATTACTCGCTGGCCCTTCTGGATTGCGTCTTTGTGGATTTCAAGGGTGCCGGTTCCGTATTCCAGGGCGTAATCGTATTTGGCTGTGGCTGCGGGGAGTTTGCCCGGCTTGCGGACTGGAACGAAACCCGCGTTGAGACGATAGGCCAACGCAGGGCCGAAGATGAAGCCGCGAGCTTCTATGCCGAGTACCAGATCAATGTTTTTTAGAAGATAGAACTCGGAGAGAGCGTCGATCAAGGTGGCGAAGCCGACTTTGTCCTTGAGCAAAGTGGTGATGTCGTAAAACAGGATGCCTTTTTTGGGGAAGTCGGGGATTTCGCGGATCAGCTTTTTTAGCGGCTCACAATTAATAGTGGTCTTGATCGGCGCCGCGTTGCTCTGCATTTACCAGGCTCCTTCAATGCGGAATGTAGTAAGACCAGAAACCGGTTTCGCTTCGAACTCTTCGACATTATCCACCCTTGCTGCTCGGGGGCCGGCTTGAAGACGCGCCCGGAAGGCGGAAAGCTGATCGCGCGTGCCTACGCCCAGAACCTCGACACTGCTGTCGGCATTGTTGCGCACCCAACCGGCAATGCCGAGGACACGGGCTTCGCGTTCCACAAACCAGCGAAAGCCGACGCCCTGCACGCGTCCGCGAACCACAAAACGGCGGGCGTGAGTAGTTTGCTCGGTCATGCAGTCTCTTCGCGGTGCTCAGACGGCACTTAGCATCTTGGATTCATTTAGCAATCAGCACTCAGCATTCAGCCTTTCAAGTCCTGAGTAGGTGCTCTAAAGAGCCAAATGCTAAGTGGTAAATGCTGTCTTTCGGAATATCAAACTAGGCCCGAGACAAATACGCGCCTTCGGCTGTGTCCACTCGGATTTTTTCGCCCTCGTTGATGAAGGGAGGAACATAGACCACAAGACCGGTTTCAGTTTTCGCCGGCTTGGTCACGCTGGAAGCCGTCGCACTTTTCAATCCCGGCTCGGTTTCGATCACAGTCAGTTCGACGGTCTGCGGCAACTCTATTCCCACGGCCTTGCCATCAAAAAATTCTACTTTGATCAGCAGATTGGCAATCAGGTAATCGACCGCGTCTCCCAGAATTTCCTTAGTGAGGTGAGTCTGCTCATAGTTCTGAGTGTCCATGAAGTAGTAGCTGTCACCATCGTTGTAGAGATATTGCATTTCGACTTCATCCACGTTGATTCGTTCAATCGGGTCAGGCGATCGAAAGCGGTGCTCGAACATGGCGCCGGTGCGCAGGTTCCGCAGCTTGGCCTGGATGAAGGCACGCAGGTTGCCGGGAGTGCGATGCTCGACGCTGAAAACGGAGTGCAGATCATTGTTGTGCTTGATGATCATGCCGGGGCGAAGCTGGGTGGCAGGAATAGCCATTGCTAAGAAAATCTCCTTTAAATGCGGTGAGCTGGTCAGCGGAAGGCGGGTTGGAGCCACAGTTTCCGCCGGACACGGGACCAAAGTCTTTATGTTACACGGACTTGAACCGGTTTGGGAAATGTTCATGCACCTTCGTTCCTGATTCACACTAGGCGGGCGACGTCGCCATCACCAGAGCGCTAGAATGGTAGAGTGAATTTGGGCAAAATTGCGAATTGAAAGAGAGGTACATACTATGCAGTCCGGTAAATATGAATCTTCCGAGGGTGCCGGGAATATTGGGACAGCTCTCACTTTTCTCCTGATTGGATTGGGCGCTGGGGCGCTAGTCGGCCTGATGTACGCACCCAAGACGGGCAGGCAAATGCGAAAAGAACTCCGCAAGAAATATGAAACTGCCCGGGAAACACTCGACGATTGGAAGGATCAGGCAAGAGAAGCTGCCGAAGACGCTATCGACCGTGGAGCCGAGATCGCAGAAGAAGTCCGCGAAAGAGTCACTCCGCTGACCAAGGCGGTCAGACGTTAAGCCTTGCTTCAGTAGAGGCGGAAATTCACTTCGACACTGATCTGCACCGCGACCGGCACACCGTCTTTACGTGCCGGTTCAAAGCGCCAGGTTCGAACCGCGTCCAGGGCCTTCTCGTCTAAGCCCAGACCAAGCGAACGCATGATGTGCAGGTCGTGCGGATTCCCATCGGGGCCGACGATCAGCGCGAGAAGCACGCTGCCTTGAAACTTGGCACGGCGGGCCTCTTCTGAGTATTCGNNCCGACACGATAGAGACCGCCACCAATTCCACCACCTGCGCCGCGGCCGACGCCGGGACCGCGTCCGGAGCCAACGCCGCCGCCGATGCCGTTTCCAATTCCTGCTCCGGAACCCGTGCCACTGGAAGGTGGTCCAAGGACAACTGACAAAGGATCACCCATCGCCGCCATTTGGGGTAACTGAAGTTGCGGAGGCCCGACCACGGTGGGGGCGACCGCCAATTTTGGATTGTCGTTGCGCACTACTACAGCGGGCGGCGTGATTTGTTCACGGGCAAATTTGGGTGGCGATCCTTTGGAGGCTGAGAGCTTGTCGCCATCTCCCCCACCACCGCCTCCGCCCGAGCGGGTTGCCGATGACGGCAGAATGTACGGACTGACGTCGGTGACCATGCTGGCCATTTGCTGTTTAATCTCGTGGCGATGTTCCACGAACCAGTGGCCCGACCAGACGATCAGAGCGGTGAACAGAAAATTTACAGCATAGGAAACGACGAAGGCGGAAGGCCGCGTTCGGTAGACTCCGTAACCCTCGCCGAACAAAGTGGGAAGCAGCGTACCCTGCGGAACCGCAGTGGACTGCCGCGAAAGTAGCGGGCTCTCTGCAACCGACATCAATACCTGCCGGCGTAAGTATATTCCCCCGAGCGGGTGTCCAATGTCATTTCTTCGCTGATTGGCAAATCATCGTTTGTAGCCGATCACCGCACCATTGGCCCCGGCGGCCTCGAACCAGATGACCTGAACATCGCGGAAGCCGATAGCTTCCAACCAGCCGCGATACTCAGATGGTGTGTAGTTTCGGCCGCCCAAGGTTTCAATCAGCATGTTGAGGCTCATCAGTGCCGCGGGCGGCGGGCCGGTCTTCTCGTCATTCACCAGTAACTTCATGGCACTTGCGAAGGATGTCCCGGTCTTGTTCTTCGCTCCAATCGTGCATGATCATGGAAAGCAGAATGACATCGTGGTTGTCCGGATATTTCGGGTCGGCGAAAAAGTCACCGGGCCGCGCGGTGATGCGAGCGCTAAGACCGGCTTCGGCAATTTTTTCAGCCGCAATCCCGGTCACGAATGGCAAGTCGTAGACGGTGGCGGACAGATTCGGATAACGCAGGCAAAGCTCAATATCGAACGCCCCTGAACCTCCGCCAACGTCGAGAAGTTTTCGGAAGCGGCTGAAATCTACGGCGTCCCCTAGTTCGCGAGCGGTGAAGGTGGAAAGCGAATGCATCGCTTGCCAGAACGTCCCCATCATTTCAGGGTCCGCCGCCTCGAACAGCGACTTCTGCTTGTCCGGGTCCCAGGTAGTGGGACGGTTGGTGCGCATGGCCTGCGGAAGCTTGTCCCAGCCGGAATAAAGTCGATGGTTCAGCATGGTGACAAAACCGCCAAAATAGTAGCGACCTCCACGAACCAGGAACGTCTCCGCCAGCGGAGTGTTGCGATAACGGCCATTCTGCTTGCTCAAGAGGCCCAGACCGGCGCATCCAGTGAGAATCATCTCGGCTGGTCTTTCCTCGATATTCAGCCAGCGAGCAAGCTCGGGCGGATTCATAGGTGAAGCTTCCAGGCGCGTGAACAGATCCATGTCGATAGCTGTGGACAAGGTTTTAAAGCCCCAAAATGCAGTCGCGAGCTGCATCAGCGGAATGGGGGTGATGTCAGGCTCGGGCTCGTGTTTCAACTCGGCAAGTGTTCCCATATGTTTCTCCATCATAGAATCATGCCGATATTACAACGCCCAACCTTTAGCGGAAAAGGCCTGAAAAAAAGCCCTTCACCTTTCCAAAGAAGCCGCGATTTCGCGGCTTAGCTTGATTGGCAGGCGGTGGGAGGACCGTCGCCCGAGGCGCTTCCGGTGGACGAGAATAGGTCATGGGAAGGCGCTCGGCTTCGCTGGTAGGCGCCGGTTGCGCAGAATCGCCGGCACGAAACACAAGGGGAGCTTCCACCTGAACATAAATGTCCTCGGGCTTAGAAGGCGGCAGAGGGGCAGTCTCAGGATTAATTATGGACAATATTACCTGCGACGGAGGCGTGTCACTGCCACGGCTATCCGAACTCAATTGGGGGGAGCGCAGTGGCTTCGGCTGCTCGGTGGGCAGGGCCAGGCGAACGGTGGCTGGCAAATCGTCCGAGGTGGGTGGCGCTGCGGTGCGCAATACAGGCACCGGTGGCGGAGGACAGCCACAACTATCGGGCACGGAAGTGTCGATTTGATTTAGCCGTCCCGAACGGAACGAGATCTTCTCTTCCGGTTTTACCTGGTAGGTTCCGTCACCCATCACTTCAGAAACGACGGCGGAAGCCGTGTTCCCTGGCAACGCGCGAACGCAAGTGTTGCCGCGCGAGTCGGCGCTAACCGCATAGTGAAACACTCCTGGACCGGTGAGCAGAATGCGGAAATCTGGTGTGAGGATGGAATCCGCGGATGCGTCCAGAGCGTAATGGGCTTCCAGCGCTCCCGTGCTCATGCCCAACATCAGATCGCGGCCGTTTTGCGAGGATGTGACGGATACGGTGGTTCCGGGACAAACATGCACGACGCCTCCGCGCGCGAGGCTCAGAATGGCAGTGTCGGCGCCTGCGGTGATCGAAGAACCAGCGGCCACGCGGCTACCAGCCAGGACCACCGTCCCCGAGGCCCCGGAGCTGACGGGAACAGCTAAGGGCTGAACGCCCTCCGTGAATGCGGGAATCGAAGGAGCTCGAACCGAGGTGTCTGCTATGGCATGGAGACGGACCATGAGGCGGTTGCCGGCAGCGTCCCAGGTGTAACTCGTGGGTTTGACCAGGTCGACCACTATTCTCCCGATGGGAGGCTCGTTCTGAAACTGATTGAGACGGATACCGCTGATTTCTTCGTTGCGGAAATCGATCCGCTTGCGATTCACGGGCATGCTGGCTTTCGGCAGATCGATCACCAGGCGCAGCGGTCCTTCCAGCCTGGTGATGGCTGGAGAAACAGGACGGTCGGAAAGAATTTCCAGCACCGGGCCATCTTTTCCTGGGATTACTTTCACCGAACGAATTGTGACGAGAGTCACCTGCGAGCCGGTCGGCTGGGGATTGGATTGGGCCGCGGCAGAAGCCGAAACGAGAGTTACCACTACGCAGCAAAGCAGAACAAGTTGGGGACCGATACGCGACAAGACTTCATTCCCAGTTAGGTCAAGGATCCTCAAAGCACGATATCACCGACAGTGGTCAGAGAGAAGTGGCGGAGAGAGGACAGCGGGGCATCAGGACTCGGATAGAAAGTCGTATTCCTCAATCACCGCCGCCACCGCCACCTTGCCGTCTGGACCGCCGTTGTCCACCCGGACAACCTTGCCTTTGCAGCGAACCCGAATGCTTTCCGTGAGCGTGATTTCCGGCGGCAGGATAAGGGTGAATTCGATGCTTGAACCGGCCGCGATCGCCGAGTCCACGTAAAAGCAGATACCGCGAGCACTCACATCCCGGGTCTGGGCGGTCTTCTCCTGTTCACCGTTTTGAGCGTAGGTGACGGAAACGGGCAGGCGCAACGCAAATCGGCGCGTGGATCTTTTTTCGCGCTCCGCCTCGGCCATTCTTCCTCCGGTAAAAGCCCAGTAAGCATGGCGTTTTGCGCCCAGCATGTCAAGACAGTACTTTCGTCCGGGTAACGTCCTGACGGCGTGTTACTGCTGTTTTCTTCCCAATTCCGGCCAACAGAAAGGCGGCAGAAGAAAGCGCGGTGGCGGCGACCAGCCTCAGAAGAATCAAGGGGCCATCCGGTGTCGCGTAGCGGTCGGGCCCGATCCACAGCCAGGCGTAGCCCATACGATAGTAGCCAGTTGACCCGACTCCTTGCCTGTACGTCTGCACATGAAAAGGAATCCAGAGACAACAGTAGACGAGCAATAAACAGTAGATGACGAGAACAATGCGTTGGGGCAGGTTCATGATCGCGCAGAATATTTAAAGCTTATGTCCTGGTAATGGGAACATCTACCGCAAGCGGCAGCATCCCACGAATGACGCGCGACCGCAATTGGCGGCTCTGATTCGTGAGATGGCCGAGCGCGGCGTATTTGTTCTTGAATCTTCCAGGTGCACCTTTCATCCAAAACAAAAAATGGATCTGCAACTCCAAGGGAAACGCGCACTTGTCACGGGCTCCACTGCTGGCATCGGTCTTGCCATCGCAGGACTTGGCGAAAGAGGGTGCAGCCGTCATCGTGAACGGTCGCACCCAGACGCGCGTTGAGCAAGCCCTGGCCGCAATCACCAAAGCGGGCGTTTCGGGGAAACTCGAGGGACTAGCCGCCGATCTCGGAACCGCGGAGGGAACTCGCACCGCGATTGAGCGCTTCCCGGAAGTGGATATTCTGGTGAACAACCTGGGCATCTTCGAGATCAAGCCTTTCGAAAACATACCCGATGCCGACTGGCTACGACTCTTCGAAGTGAACATTCTGAGCGGGGTTCGCCTCAGCCGTCACTATCTTCCTCGAATGAAAAAGCGCAATTGGGGACGCATTGTGTTTATCTCCAGCGAGTCGGCCATTCAGATCCCAGCAGAGATGATTCACTATGGCATGACCAAGACTGTCCAACTCGCCATCGCGCGAGGATTAGCCGAGACCACTGCAGGGACCAATGTGACCGTCAACTCGGTGCTGCCCGGTCCGACTGCCTCGGAAGGCGCAAGCAACTTTATAGAGAACTTGGCCCGTGATCAGAAAACCACGCGCCAGGAAGTTGAAAGAGAATTCTTCCGGAACATGCGTCCCACATCGCTGCTCAAGCGCATGATAGAGCCGGAGGAAGTCGCCAACCTGGTTACATTTGTTTGTAGCCCACTGTCTTCGGCCATCAACGGAGCGGCGCTGCGTGCCGATGGCGGCGTCGTGCGGTCAATCGTCTAAGATTCCCGAGCGACTTCGGATGGAAGGGTCGGCGGATATGAAGCTAGCTTCGGTGAACGTCGGACTCCCCAGAGAAGTCACGTGGCATGGGAGAATCGTAACTACGGGGATCTTCAAAGAACCAGTAAACAGCCGCGTCAGGTTGCGCAAGCTCAATTTGGACGGCGACCGTCAGGCAGATCTCACAGTCCACGGAGGAGAGAATAAGGCAGTTTACTGCTACCCTCTCGCACACTACGACTATTGGAAGAGGGAGTTGCCGGGCCGAGAGTTGCCGGCGGCTAGTTTCGGAGAAAACTTTACCACCGACGGCTTGCTGGAAGACTCCACTCATATTGGCGACCAGTTCTACATCGGTTCCGCCGAGGTGATAGTGACACAACCCCGGCTCCCTTGCTACAAACTGGGTATAAGATTTCAATCCGACGACATGGTGCGGCGGTTCATGGTGAGCGGGCGGACAGGTTTCTACTTCGCTGTCACCCGCGAGGGAGAAGTCGGTGCCGGTGATGAGATCAGAGCGATCGCTCGAGATCCCGAAGCCATCCCAGTTTCAGAAATTACTCGACTGTATATCGCAAAAAGATACGGTGATGATGAGGTAGCGTCGGTGCGGCGTGCCTTGCGAGTTGCAGCCCTGCCGGAGACCTGGAAGGAGTATTTCCGGGAGCGACTGCAAACAAGCGAAGGTTGAAGTTGGGTGCCGGGAAACGGCACACTTCTTCTGTCTCGTCAGCGTTCTCTGGAATTAATCAAGGATCACCCGCACCCCGCCAGTATCTTCCGACGGTTGGTGTAATCTTGGAGCAGGTTGCGCAATGATTTTTGTCCTGGATAACTACGATTCTTTCACTTATAACCTCGTCCAGTATCTGGGCGAACTCGGGGCTGAGGTGGTTGTCCGCCGCAATGACGAGGTCACGGTGGCTGAGGTCGATGCTATGCATCCAGAACGCATCGTCGTCTCGCCGGGGCCGTGCACTCCGCAGAAAGCTGGAATCAGTATAGAGTTAATCCGGCATTTCGCGGGCAAAGCGCCGGTGCTCGGCGTCTGTTTGGGACATCAGGCGATTGGCGCGGCATTCGGCGGAAAAGTGGTGCGAGCTCCCAACCTTATGCATGGGAAGACCAGTCAAGTACAGCACGATGGGCGAACAATTTTTGGTGGACTGCCCTCGCCGATGACGGCGACCCGATATCACTCGCTGATAGTTTCGGAAGATGGTCTGCCCACAGACTTGGAAGTCAGCGCTTCGACGATAGAGAAGGACGGCTCCCGCACCATCATGGGCTTGCGACATAAGAACTTTCCGGTGGAAGGCGTGCAGTTTCATCCGGAGAGTGTGTTGACGGGCGAGGGGAAGAGATTGGTCGAGAATTTTTTAAAGCAGTGACTAGAACAGTGTGTCGTGTTTTCCTTTGACACGATTCCGCATGCGGAGTTATTAAAGTCCGTGGCGCGGCGCGTCGTGGATCGGGACGTGCTACATCTGATCAAGGTGGGGTTGAAGGTTCCGGTCGAGGAACGGGACGAGAAGGGCAAGCGACGAATGACGGGAGGACGAAGCAGCCGACGTGGAACTCCACAAGGCGGAATTGTCAGCCCCATGCTCGCAAACCTTTATATGAACCGCTTCCTCAAGTACTGGCGGATCACCGGAAAGAGCAAGGTTTTTCGCGCTCAAGTGATCACCTACGCGGATGATTTCGTGATTCTCAGCCGCGGGCATGCGGCAGAGGCACTGGATTGGACGCGCAGCGTGACGACGCGGCTCGGCCTTACTCTGAACGAAGCGAAGACCAGCATCAAGGCAGCGCGACGAAAGCTTTAGTTTTCTGGGTTACACGTTCGGGCCACATCGCTCCAAGCCGGATGGTCATTGGTATCTCGGGGCCAGTCCGTCGAAGAAGAGTCGGCAACGCATCAAGCAGAAAGTGGGAGACCTCTTGATACCTGGTAACGTCGGAAGTTGGGAGGAAGTGCGCGACCGTCTCAACCAGATTTTGCGAGGCTGGTCGGCATATTTTTCCTACGGCTCCCGCGCCACGGCGTATCGCGAAGTCAACCGTTACGTCTCTGCGCGTGTACGGCATTTCCTGACACGCCGCCATAACGTGCAGTCGCGCGGCACGGAACGCTTTGGCGACGAGCGGGTCTTCGGCGAGCTACGAGTGATTCGGCTCGGCCCACCCCCGCGGATTGCGTGGCCCTGCGGTGAAGTCCATCGGAAAGCCGGATGCTCGAAATGGGCACGTCCGGTTTGATGAGCGGGGACGGGAAACGTGCGTCGCTTCAGCGTTAGCAACCGCGCTCGTCCTCGACTCTACAATGATCGACGAACCTAGCTAGCTATTTTCTGCGCGTAAGAAAGCGGGCAGCCTATGACAGCGACCGTCTGGATCGCGATCTAGCCGAGCACTATGGCATCGAGATGATCGCACCGCATCGCGGAGAGCGCCGGACACCCACACAAGAGGGTCGCCCTCTCCGCCGCTACCGCCGACGTTGGCGAGTCGAACGATTTTTCGCTTGGCTCCATCACTTTCGTCGGCTAGTGATCCGCTGGGAGTACCATGTCGAGAACTTCTTCGCCATGGTCCGCCTGGGCTGCATGCAAATCTTGCTCAGGTATTTATGAGCGATTACTCGTAGCGCAGCGCCACCATGGGATCGACCTTGGCTGCGCGGCGCGCCGGGATGTAACAAGCCAGGAATGCAGTCGTCACCAAAAGCACTGTCACTCCAACAAAAGTCACCGGATCGGTTGCTGTCACACCAAAAAGCAGCGACTGCAGCATGCGTGTGATGGCGAGGGAACCAGCAAATCCGATGGCAATCCCAATAAGGATCGTGCGCAATCCCTGGCCCAGGACCATCGTGAGAACATCCCGTGAGCGGGCGCCCAGAGCCACCCGCACGCCGATCTCGCGTGTGCGGCGGCTGACTGAGTAAGCCATAACTCCAAATACACCGACCGTGGCAAGCAGCAGCGCAAGCATTCCGAAGCAACCGACGAGAATCACATTGAATCGGCGTGAACCAAGTGAGGCTGAATAGATTTCAGAGAATGTCCGGAACCTCGGCGGAATTTCGGGATTAAGATCGTGCAGGATTTTGCGGGCAGCCGAAGTGACCATCTGCGTGTCGGCATCGCTCAACATTGTGACGGTGATCTCCGGCCGGGGACGTTGAAACAAATCTACGTAGACAGTGGGGCGGGGTGGAACATCGACGCCGTATTCATGAACGTCACCGACGATCCCCACAATCGTCAGCAAGCGCAGATCGCCATCCATATTTCCGAATTCGATGGTGTGGCCGATCGGATCGAGGCCCGGCCAGCGATTACGCGCGAGCGACTCGCTGATTACCGCCACGTGCGGAGAATCCGGGCTGTCACGCTCGTCGAAGATGCGTCCTCGAAGGAGAGGAATTCCGAGAGACTGGAAATATCCCTGCGTGGCGGCGCAGAAGTCTGCTTCTCCTTGGCGCGCCTTCTCTCGAAACAGGTTATCGAATAGGCGAGCCATGGAGTCCAGGCTGCTGGGAGTTTTGGGGGCTTCGTCCGGCCTCATGAGCAAGAACATGCCATCAGGGAGACCGCGGTCCAGAGGAAGCCCGCTGGTCGCACCGACTCTGCGTACGCCCGGAATCTGCTTGAGGCGGTCGAGCAAGTTGCTGAAGAAGGCTCCCTGCGCTGCTTTTGTTTTAGAGTCGTTCCAATCCACCCAAGGCAGCGAAACATCCATGGCGACGACTTTGTCGACTCGAAATCCTGGATCCACTTCAAGCACCTTTATCAGGCTGCGACCAAGCAATCCCGCTCCTATGACCAGGGCAAGAGTGATTGCGATCTGCGCGGCAACGATCCCGCGGGCCATGCGGTTGTGTGAACCCGCTTGGCCACGGCCACCTTCCTCAAGCTCATTGCGCAAGTTGCCGGAGGTTGCTCGCAGGGCGGTAAATGCTCCTAGCCCTACGGCAACCGTGGAAGACAGCAGAAACGCAAATACAAAAACTGGGACATTGACCGAGGCGCTGCCTGAAAGCGGAAGGTTCTCGGGCGCCAGCGCGAGCAGGGCGGACACGCCCCAGAAAGCTCCCATCACTCCGAGGCCGCCACCGATCAACGCCAGCAAAGACACCTCAGTAAGAAACTGCCGAAGTAGCCGTCCGCGCGCTGCGCCCAGAGCGCTGCGGATCGCAAGCTCGCGTTCTCTCACCGAGGCCTGCGCAAGGAGCAGGTTTGCAACGTTGGCGCACGCAACCAGGAGAAGAAATCCGACAGCTCCGAGCAAAACCAACAATGCCGGACGAACTTGGCCGGTGATCGAATCCTGCAGCGGGACGACCGTCGCATCTTTGAGGAGATAATCGTTTTTCTCGCTCGAGGCGTCATGAATGCGACGCGCAATCGCGCTGATTTCCGCATTCGCTTGCGCGACTGTGAAACTATCGCGCAGACGGCCGACTGCATCGTAGTTATGCGAGGTCCTGCTCGGATTTTCGCCGTCCTTGTCGGCCGCTACCCACAAGTCTGTGTCGGGAGGAAACTGAAATGCCTGCGGCAGTACGCCGATCACAGAGAAATCTGCATTATCAATTTTCAAATGCAACTGCGATAAATCTGGCGACGATCCGAGATACTGCTTCCAGTATCCGTAGCTGATGAGAGCGACCGGAGCAGCACCTTTCTTAGCGTCGGCAGTCGTTAAATCTCGACCGATGATCGGGTGGACGCGAAAGACCGTGAAAAAGTCGGGTGAGATGTGGGCAACCATCGAACGGCTCGGCTGCGACTTGCCTGAGACGGGTGCGATGTAGGCGCTGTACTTTGCCATCTCCTGAAAACTGTGGTTTTGATCGCGAAAGTCGTCGAAGTTCGGGTCTGCGAGACGATTCCATGTTCCCCTAGTAGTGACCTCAAAGATGGCCATGATCCGATTGGGATCACTGTAGGGCAGCGGCCGCAGGAGCACGCCGTAGACAACGCTGAAGATTGCTGTCGTGGCGCCGATGCCGAGGGCGAGCGTAATGATGGCAACCGAGGTGAATCCTGGGTTCTTGCGTAACTGGCGCATCGCGTAACGAAGATCGTTAGTTAGTCCGCCCATCTCAGGTTCGTCCTCTTAGTGCACAACACAGCCGCAGTGCGTGGGCCAACACCTGGGCGAGACAATCACGCCCTCTGCCCGATGGTTCTTCCCGTGCAAGGCCTTTACCATTCTCGTGCAAAGCGTAACTCCTTGATGGCAAAGGACAAGAGGATTACCGCTGTCTCGCCAGGGTGATTAAAGGATGTTCACTGCCGACCTTAGATGTCCGGAAGCGAACAGGCAACCATCGGTCTGCTGGATTTATGAGACCGTTTTTAGTGACTAGTTGCTAGTGAAGACCGCCCAACCTAAAGCAGTGACTAGGGGCTAGTGACTAGTGAAGACCGCCCAACCCAGCCTGATGAGATTTTGATTTACTAGCCACTGACCACTAGCCACTAGCCACTGAACTTCCCTTCCTTGCCATCTCCACCGCCCTCAAAAGCGCCTGAGCTTTATTCATACATTCCTGAAATTCGGTTTGCGGATATGAGTCGGCCACAATCCCGGCGCCCGCCTGTAGATACGCCCGCTTGCCTTGCATCAGCATGGTGCGGATGGCAATGCAGGAATCCAGATTGCCGGCAAAATCAGCGTAGAGCACCGATCCTCCGTAGACGCCGCGACGCACTGGTTCTAACTCTTCAATAATCTGCATGGCGCGGACTTTGGGAGCGCCACTCAGGGTGCCGGCGGGGAAGCAGGCGGCGAAAGCGTCGATTGCGTCAAGGTCGCTGCGCAGTTTTCCTTCCAGCGCCGATACCAGATGCATGACGTGGGAGTAACGCTCCACGTACATCAAGTCGCGGACTTTCACGGAACCATATTCACTCACCCGGCCCAGGTCGTTGCGGCCGAGGTCGACGAGCATCACGTGTTCGGCGCGCTCCTTTTCGTCCTCAAGCATGGCCTTCTCCAGGCGCGCGTCTTCGGTTTCATCGCGGCCGCGAGGATGGGTTCCAGCGATGGGACGATATTCCAGCTTACGGCCCGTGACTCGCACCAGCATCTCCGGGGACGAACCCAGGACATGAGTGCTTCCCATTCGCAAGAAATACATGTATGGCGAGGGATTTACCGCGCGCAGCGCACGATATATATCGAAGGGCGCGACCTGCGGAGCAAAATCAAGGCGCTGCGAGAGCACGACCTGAAAAATGTCGCCGGCAGCAATGAACTCCTTGGCGCGTTCAACGGATTTCGTGAAGCGGGATCGGCTGGTTTCGGTGTGGATTTTCAGAGGTGCATTTCGCGGGCGTATAGTTTTGCGCCAGTGAGCCGGATGCAGACCACTGGTCAACTTCTTTTCGATTCTCGCGATGTCAACGAGCGCCCGGTCGAAGGCTGATCGCGGGCTTTCGCTGGATACATCGGTGGTGGCAATAATGTGAATTTGGTGCCGCAGGTGGTCAAAAGCCAGCAAGCGGTCGAAGAACATCAGTACACAATCGGGAACTGAGAGGTCATCTTTGGTGTGCTCGCCTATTTTTTCCAGTTGGCGCACCATGTCGTAAGCGAAGTAGCCGACTGCGCCAGCCGTAAACGGCGGCAGGCCAGGTACCGTGGCGGGCCGGTGTTGTCGCAGCAGTTCTTTGACGACCTGGAAAACGCTGCCTTTGCGCTGCTCCTTGCGTTTTCCCCGTTCCAGCCAGATACTCTCGCCGCGAGCGGTGATCCGCATGTAAGGGCGGGCACCGAGGAAGGTGTAGCGACCAATCTGTTCGCCGCGCTCCACTGATTCGAGCAAAAAGGAATCTGGTTCATTGGCAGCGATGGCGAGGAATGCAGAAACTGGCGTCAGCAAATCGGCCATCACTGACTTGACTACCGGGATCAGCGTGGCCTCACCGGCGAGACGCGAAAATTCCTTGTAATCGGGACGTAGCATGAGGCTTGTGCGGCTGCCGCACGAGGGGACGGCTAGTCGCAGATTTTGTCGCAACATTATAGGGCAGCGCCGCAACGGCCATATGTTGTCGCGGCAATCCAGGGAATTCGCGTCTTTATCCCTTGAACCAGCGAATGAATTGACGGATTCCACGGTGCGCCGGAAGATAGATAATCAAACGTCGGCTTAAGTTGGGGATCTGATGCGTATCAAGTTCTGGGGCGTACGCGGATCAACGCCAACGCCGCAGCCGGAAAACTTGCGTTACGGAGGCAATACCGCCTGCGTCGAAGTACGTCTCGGCGACAGCATATTCATTTTTGATTGTGGGACAGGCTTTCGCTCGCTGGGGCAGCAATTGCGTCATGAATTCGACAGCCGCACAATTTCCGCACATATTTTCGTCTCTCACTTTCACTGGGACCATATTCAGGGGATTCCGTTCTTCGGCCCTCTCTATGACAAGCCCGAGAACCGTTTCTTCTTCCATTCTTCCAGCCGGACTCGAAGTCTCAAGCGAGTCATGGAAGAGCAGATGGCCTCTCCTTATTTTCCGGTGGACATGAGCGAGATGAAGGCGAAGCGCGAGTTTCACGAGTTGGATGAAGGCCGGGTTTCGCTGGACGATGTGACCGTACAGGCTTCCTGGCTAAACCATCCTCAAGGCTGCGTGGGTTTCCGGCTGGAAAGCAAAGAGGGGGTGGTGGTTTACGCGACCGACAACGAGCCGGGAGATGCCGAGTTTGATAAAAGTGTGCGCAAATTGGCGTCGGGCGCCGATGTGTTGATCTACGATGCGCAGTATCTGCCTGAAGAATATGAAGCTCACAAACGTGGCTGGGGGCACAGTCACTGGCGAGAGGCGATTAACATCGTCATGGAAAGCGGGGCGAAAGAGCTGATTTTGTTCCACCACGATCCCGATCATGACGACACCTGCATTGACAAAGTGGTGCGAGAGGCGCGCAATTACTATGCGAAAGTGCGGGGCGCGGCTGAGGGTATGGAACTGACGCTGTAAGTGGCATCGAGCGTTGAGCTTGCCTACCTGCGCCTGCCTGCTTATACTGCGGACTTTGGCCGCCAACCCGGGGAATCTAACCGGCGAAGGCCGGCATCTGACCATTTAAGCGCGGGTCGTTTTAAGCGCAGTCATTTTAGGCGCAATCATCGGAGATCATATGACGACGACTCTTTCCCTTGAGCAGGAAATCAATCCGTGGGAAGCGCAATCGGCGCGTTTTAACCTGGCCGCCCAGAAGCTCAACCTAGACGAGGGACTGTGGAAGGTGTTGAGCTATCCCGCGCGCGAAATTATCGTTCACATTCCTGTCGCGATGGACAATGGTCAATTGGAGGTTTTCACGGGTTTTCGGGTGCAACATTCCATCGCTCGCGGGCCGGCGAAAGGCGGAATTCGCTACTCTCCGGATGTCACTCTCGATGAAGTCCGCGCATTGGCCAGTTGGATGACCTGGAAATGCGCGGTGGTGAACATTCCGTTTGGCGGCGCCAAGGGTGGAGTGATTTGCGATCCGCACAAGATGTCGATGGCTGAATTGGAGCGCATGACCCGGCGGTATACCGCCGAACTGTTCGAGTTCATTGGGCCGGAAAAAGACGTTCCCGCTCCGGACATCAACACCAACGAGCAAACCATGGCGTGGATTATGGACACCTATTCCATGCACATGCGGCAGACGGTGACTGCGGTCGTCACCGGAAAACCGATCAACATCGGTGGCTCGCGTGGGCGGCGGGAAGCTACCGGCCGCGGCATCATGGTGGTTTGTGAAGAGGCCATCAAGAAGCTGGGATTGAGCCGCGAATCTACACGAGTGATTATTCAGGGTTTTGGCAATGTAGGCTCCAACGCGGCACGTTTAATGGCCGAGGCAGGTTACAAAGTGATTGCCATCGCCGAGGTGGATGGCGGGCTTTACCGGAAAGACGGAATTGATGTCGAGGCACTTTGGGAATACCACCAGCGGAACGGCACCATTCACGGTTTTCCTGAGGCTGACGCGGTCGATCCCGCCGAATTGCTGGTCACAGACTGCGAGATACTCATTCCAGCCGCCACCGAAAATCAAATTACCAGTCGCAACGCCGACCGAGTGAAATGCAGGGTTCTGGCGGAGGGCGCGAATGGTCCGACCACGGCCGCGGCTGACGAGATCTTGGCGGAAAAAAGAGTCTTCGTGATTCCCGATATTCTTTGCAATGCCGGTGGTGTAACAACCTCCTACTTCGAGTGGGTGCAGGACCGGCAAGGGTATTTCTGGAAAGAATCCGTGGTCAATGAGCAACTGGAACACATCATGAAGAACGCTTTCGAGGACGTAGTCCGCTACGCCGAAACCCATGGCGTGAACAATCGGATTGCAGCTTACATGCTGGCCATCGACCGCGTGGCGTACACCATTCGTCAGCGCGGCATCTACGCCTGAGAGCAAAGTTCTGAACGCAAGAGCGTCGGCAATGTCGCTCATAACTTTCGGGTAGCGTCGGCGCTACTATCACCGCGCACCGACGCCCAGATCTTCCAGAAAGGAATTCATCATGAGCAGAGTGCGAATGAGACCGCCGCTGTGGACCCTACTGTTGTGCTTGCTGTGGGGATTGATTGATGCGACTCTGCCCGCGAAATCGCAAGAGACGTCGCCCTCTGAGCAGACAACCTCTTCGAGCAAGAAGGAACAGAAATCAAAGAAACAGACGGCGGTGCAATCAGACGCTTCCGCTGACGCGACAGCTTCGGTCAAGAGATCATCTTCCAAAGCAACTGGCCAGGGTAGCGCCTCCGCCGAGGAAATCGCTGCGGCCAAGGCTAGCGGCAAGGTGTGGGTAAATCTCGATAGCGGTGTGTATCACAAATCGGGTCGCTGGTACGGCAGGACCAAAGACGGCAAGTTCATGTCCGAGGTCGAGGCAAAGCAAGCGGGGTATCGGGAATCTAAAAGGCAATAAGAGAGAATTATCATCCGAAACCTTAGGTAACAGAAGTAGTTGGCGTCTGCGTCGCATCCGGATCGGGTGCGCGACGCAAGAATCCTTTCCGCAGCGTCCTCAATTCATTGCTTTCGTTGTTGCTAGTGGAGGATAATTCGATATCGTCACCGTGTGAACCTGCCGAATTCCATCACGCTCAGCCGTATCTTCAGCATCCCATTGTTGATCTGGATCCTTTCGACCAACCGATTTCATAGCGTGGACGGCGAAAAGGAGTTGCTGGCCTCCGCACTATTCATCGCGGCCTCGATTACCGATGGCATCGACGGGTACCTGGCGCGGAAGCGCGGACAGATTACGACCATGGGAATACTGCTCGATCCCTTGGCCGACAAACTTCTGATCGCAGCCGCATTCATCACGTTGGTGCAGTTCAATCCCAGCCTGGTTCCGGCGTGGATGGCGGTGGTGATTATCGGCCGGGAGTTCCTGGTCAGCGGTCTGCGTTCCATCGCCGCGTCGGAAGGGTTCACAATCGAGGCCAGCGAACTGGGCAAGTTCAAGATGCTGGTGCAAATCGTTTCCGTAGTAGCTGTGATTCTGGCGCGTCGTTGGAAGGAGTGGCCAGTTTATGGTCACTATGTCTTCCCCGTGGAAACGATCGCGCGGGTGGCGATCTGGTTCATGGTCTTCTTATCGCTGGTGTCGGCGATCGATTATTTTGCCGCCTTCTGGTCCAAGATTGATCGGCGGGTGGTGAAACGCCGGCGCCGCGCCTTCATCCTCAGCCGGCGGAGGAAGCGCGATGTCCCTGTTGCCTGACCAGCGACCTTCCGGTGCGCGCATTACCTGCGGACCTGGCAATTCCAAGCAGAATGAATTCTCCCGGGAAGAGCGCAAGCTTCTGCTGAAACTAGCGCACCAGGCAATTGTGGCAAGTCTCGAACACCGGGAACTATCGCTCAGCCCTGTCCCTCCACATCTGAGTGAGCCGCGCGGAGCCTTTACCACCCTTTATATTCGAGGTGAGTTACGAGGCTGCGTTGGTCATGTCTATCCCATCGATTCCCTGTATCGCACAGTAGCGGAAACGGCGCGAGCGGCGGCTTTTGAGGACACGCGTTTCTGGCCCATTACTCTGGATGAAGCGGTCGAGCTGGAGATATCTCTCAGCGTCTTGTCTCCGCTTCGAACGGTTCAGCCGGAGCAGGTAGAAGTGGGAAGGCACGGACTGCTGGTAAGCCTGCACCAGCATCGTGGTTTGCTGCTGCCACAAGTGCCCATCGAGCATGGATGGGATCGCATCACCTTTCTGCAGCAGACTTGTCGCAAGGCCGGTTTGCCGCCAGATGCGTGGCAGACAGGCGGGCAAATCGAAGTCTTTACCGCGGAAGTCTTTGGGGATCGCGACGAGAGTTAGTCATTCCGCGGGATCAGTTCTCAAATTGGATGTCGATGTGTTTTCTGCCGCAAAAAACGGAGAGGAGAAGTTGTGAACTTCTCCCCAGTCACCGACTGCAGGTTATGCGAAAAACCCTATTGCTCGTCGAGTTCCACACCGTCTCCGACGTGGACGTCTTCTAATGCGAAAACGATCATTCCGGTGGCGGTGGTGTCGGTAGCACTGATGACCACAATTTCGCCTACCGCGCGACGCGGCATATCAGCAACATGGATTACACGACCTCTGCTGCGGCTCATGAACTTAGACTCGATGGTGGGTGGATCTTTTTGCGTGTCTTCTGCGGTGGAAGCCTTGAACGAGAGGGAGTCCACGGGATCTTTCAAATCATCTTGATAAGATCGCACCGCGCGGAGGTAATCCCCGACTTTGACACCCTGGCCGGCACCCAGGTTCATATA
Organism: Acidobacteriales bacterium 13_2_20CM_55_8; assembly: GCA_001914815.1. Lineage (GTDB taxonomy): Bacteria > Acidobacteriota > Terriglobia > Terriglobales > Acidobacteriaceae > 40CM-3-55-5. Next base: position 4,047 of record MNDG01000092.1, on the reverse strand, counting down.
GACCTTCATTCCGGTTCCGACCACGGAATCGAAATCCTTGGCCATCACGATGCGTCCGCTGGGCTTGCCATTGAACGGGGCAAAGCGGTCAAAGCGCACCGGGGCATGGAAGGAAACCGCAGGCTTTTCGGCGAAGGGTACCGCGATATCACCGGGAACGATAGGATCACAACTGAACTCCACGGCTGCGATCGCACTCTTGCTGCGCGTGTCTATGATTTTGACGCGCCCCAGCTCGGCGTAGGGCTGTCCGGTTGCCTTAATTAGAGCCTGTTGTCCAGCGAACAATTCGTTCTTATTAGGATTCTTCAGCTCACGCAAGATAGTGTATTGCTGACCGCTCTGGTAACCGCTTCCCGTCAAATAAATTATGTCACTATTGACGAACTTAGTCGTGTTGGGAGTGTTTAAGCCGCCCGCCACAAAGTTGGTGTTGGGCAACAGCTGTTTGCTAAGAAAACCGGCGCAATAAATGTCGGCATGGGTGGGCGTCTGAACGCGCTCGATGGGAAAGCTGACCGAAGTGGGGAGCGTTCCCTCGGGGGACGGCTCAGCCGCCGGATTAGCGGAGCTGGCATCCGTTTGCTGTGCCTGGGCTGCCACGACGAGCAACAACAACGACAGCAGTAATACTGTTTTCTTCATTTTATCTCCCACTCAGAGCTGAAGCCCAGCGGTGCCTTGACCGCTAACTACAGCAAATAAAGACCTTCAGTCGGACAGTAACAATAGAGTAAGGGTGGGTCAAGGTTACGCAGGTGTCATAAAAGATACACTAAAAAGTTTCAGACACCGCCGGAAATTCATAATCCGTTGTTGCATCTGGAATTACGCGCCTGTAATATCGCGCCGACTCATTCAAGAATCATGAACGCCGTCCCCCACAGTTATGTTTCCCGTCTTCTGCCCTTGCGGCTGCCGCGTGTCTGCGTGGCTGTGACCGGCTCCGACGGCACCGAAATGGTGGAAAAAGCTGAGGCGCTGGTTCGCGATAACACCTTTCTGGAGTTCAGGTTAGACTACCTTTCCCGTCCCGCCCTGGCGCTTCCAAAGATCAAACGCTTCACCGAATATCACCCTCATATGGTAGTGATTGGCACCTGCCGGCGGGTGGTCAACGAAGGCAGGTTCCGAGGGTCCATTGCCAGCCAGTTGGATATGTTGGCGAAAGCGTCGGCGGCCGGCTGCCAGTTAGTTGATATGGAGTTGCAAAGCGCGTTGCGCTGTAAACCCCAGCAATTGCAACGATTGCGCGCCCGGGCAGCCTTGATCCTTTCCTATCATGACTATCGGGCCACCAGAAAACTGGAAGCGACTCTCGAAAAAATGGTTGCGATTCCGGCTGACTTCTACAAGATCGTGACTACCGCCACCACTCTGTATGACAACGTGGTGATGATGAAATTCCTGGAGAAACAGAGCGACAAGTACTCACTCATTGGTTTGTGCATGGGGGAGCAAGGCATCATTAGCCGGGTGCTGGGAGTTCGCGCGGGAAGCGTGTTTACTTTTGCCGCGCTGAGTCCGGACGAGAAGACGGCGCCCGGCCAGGTCACGGCTCAAGAGTTGCGCAGTACTTACCGCATCGAACAAGTGGACGCAGCCACTCGGGTGTACGGCGTAGCAGGAGACCCAGTGACGCACTCGCTCTCGCCGTCCATTATGAATGCGGCCTTGCGGCGCGAAAATGTGAACGGGGTTTATGTTGCGCTGCACGCCAAGACGCTGAAAGACCTGCTGGCCTGCGTACGCGACATTCCCATCCACGGCCTCTCCATTACGATGCCTTACAAGGAGGCCGTCCTTAGATACCTGGATAACATGGACTCGCATACCACGAAGATTGGAGCCTGCAATACCGTGGTGCGGGCTCAGGATGGGAAGCTGTACGGATTCAATACGGATGCTTCCGGCGTGATTCGTCCGTTGGAGCAGCGGATTACCATCGAGAGCGCCAAGATTCTGGTTCTGGGAGCGGGCGGAGCGGCTCGAGCCGCCGTTTTCGGACTCAAAGAGCGCGGAGCTGAGGTCTACATCCTCAATCGGAGTATGGCCCCCGCGCGAAAACTGGCTCACCGGGCGAGGGCACGAACGATCAAGCGGGCGGATCTGAAGAAACTGACTTTTGATGTGATCATCAACGCCACTCCGGTGGGCATGGGGAATACTCGCGAGTCTCCCTTGAACGAGAATGACATTCAGGCGAGATATGTCTTCGACATGATCTACGATCCGCCAGAGACTCGCCTGATGAAGCTGGCCAAAACGCGTGGGGCAGAGGTAATCCCAGGCATCGAGATGTTTGTGCACCAGGCGGCGCGTCAATTTGAGATTTGGACGGGCAAGCCAGCGCCCTGGGATGACATGCTGCGCGTGGTCACAGTTGCCCTGCAGGAGAGGGTGGCAGCGAAGAACGGAAGTAAGAACAAAACCATGTGATTCAGGCGCTGCTAATAGAGGTCAGAGCACAGGAATCAGGATACTGAGAGAAGACGTCCGAAGGTCCCTAGGAGCCATCCTTTTTCGCGTTTCTTCTGGGGGTAGCCCCCCAAGCTCCGCCGACGCGATGCTTCTGCAACGAAAAAGTTGCATTTTTGCCAGCCGTAGCGGTAATATGCAACATGGACGCAGCAGTAAGTGTCCAGTCTAATCGCAGCACTGCCCATTCTTCCAAGGTTCAAGAGCCGTAACCAACTGTCACCAATGCTTGGGGTGAAAAACTCTCGCCTCGCACCAGGTTCGGAGAGAACTTTATGTCGTGGTACGCTTATTGCCTCACTGAACAACAGACCCTAAATGGCTCTCGTGCTCGCCGGCCTTTCCTCCTGGAAGGGATTCAAGGCGTGAACGGAGCCGCTGTGCTGAGTTATCCCAGCGGAGAATTCACTGTAATTGTCAGCGAGTACGACCGGAATGGCGCGGAGCTCGGGGAGAAGCACGTCCTGGAACATGCGCGAGTAGTAAGCGTTTGCTTCCGCAGCGGCACCGTTCTGCCCTTCCGCTTCGGCACAATTTTCGATACGGACGAGGCCTTGCGACAGGCCGTACGCGCCAACCGACGCACCTTTGGCCTAAGCGTGGCTCGGTTGCGAGGCAAGGCGGAGATGCACTTAAAAGTGCTGGTCCGCGACGGATCGTTGCGAGCGGCTATGCCGGATGTTGTCTTGCCCAATACTGTCGGGGGCGAGTATCTGGTGAAATTGCGGGAGAAAGCTTCGAAAGATCGCGAACGTCAAACCAAGGCGCGCGCTCTATCGGTGCAAGTGCACAAGCTATTCAATCCTCTTGAGGAAGAGATCAGTTGTAAGCGAGTGGATTCGGATGGAATGCTCATTGACATTGCCCACTTGATCGATTCCAAGTCTGTGGAAAAGTATCAGAACCGCTACAGTAGTGCAGCGAAGCAATTGAAGAACTGTGAGCTGCTGATCAGCGGACCGTGGCCTCCGTACCATTTTCTTCCTGGCAAGCTGCGGACTGTAGCCGGGAATTCCTAGAAGAAGTGGTCAGTGATTAGTGGCCAGTGGTCAGTACTACCCACTGACCACTAACTGTCCCCTCACGACTTGTTCCCGACCTCCCCCATGCTCAACGTCTGAGATCCGACTTCCTGCGGGGCAGTGGCGTGCAGCGAATGTGCAGTATTGTGCATTTTTTCTTTTTCTTGCTTTTCGAGATCGAAGTGAAAGGCAGTCTGTCAAGTGGGGGCAAGTGTCGATTCGACAACCATTTGCCCGTGGCCGGTCACACCGCTGCAAGAGCAGATGCTTTGGCCGCGCAAGTGCTTCTTGAGCAAGCACGAAAAGAGGCCGCTGACGCAGAATGACCTTCACCTTCTACCATCGTTCTCGACTCCTGTTGAACCGTTCCGCCCGGCGGAGCGGTGACCTGAATCGCCTTTCCTGACCGTCCTACCCTACATGCCTCTTTTGATTGGTGGCCCCAGAAATGGGGCCGCTTTTTTGTGTGCCGAGCATGTTCGACAGCCCGAGGGTGAAAGTCCCTTTGACAACCAGATGGAGGTGAAGTCATAGCGAAGCGCAAGGG
>MNDG01000012.1 GCA_001914815.1 Acidobacteriales bacterium 13_2_20CM_55_8 | reverse complement strand
ACGGCGCCATTGGGACCGAGGCTGCGCCAGCCGTGATCCAGGGGAATCCGCCAATCCAGGCCGATTACGTCCGCGCCGGTTTGTTTCATGGAAGGCAACAGGGTGGCGCTGTCGGTGGCGAAATAAATGATAGGCACACCGGTTTTCTGCAAAGCCTCTACCAGTTCCGTCGTGCGCGGCAACGCGTACTGACGATAGTCTTCCACGCTCAGGCAGCCCACCCAGCTATCGAAGATTTGAATAGTATCGGCGCCGGCACGCACTTGCTCGGCCGCGTATTCGGACACGACGGCGACCAGCTTGCGCATCAAGCTGTCCCAGGTTTCGGGTGACGAGTACATCAACTTCTTAGTGTGGACATAATTGCGCGAGCCGCCGCCCTCGATCATGTAGCTGGCCAGAGTGAAGGGAGCACCACAGAAGCCGATTACCGGGAGGCGGGATCCGAAATGTTTGGCTACCAGGCGCACGGCTTCGGAAACGAATCCGAGATCGAGGGTACGATCAGTGCGAAGGCGGGCTACTTCGGCTTTCTCGCGCAGCGGTTTGTCGATGACTGGGCCCTCTCCGGCGGAGAAATGGACGGGCAAGCCCATGACTTCCAGCGGAAGGAGCAGGTCGGCGAAGATGATGGCCGCGTCGACGCCCAACTCCTCGGCCGCGGTGACAGTGACTTCGGCGGCCAATTTCGGCTGCTTGCAGATTTCGATCAGCGAATATTGTTTGCGAATGGCCCGATACTGCGGCATGTAACGCCCGGCTTGGCGCATGAACCACACGGGTGTCCGGTCAACTGGCTGCGCCTTGCAAGCTCGCACGAAGCGGGATTCTGGGGCGGACATAGGCTTTAATTTAGCATTTTGCGGTCGGAAGGCAGCATTCAGCCTTCAGCCAGGCGGGCTGGTGCGTGACTTTGTTCAGTGGGAGGAAACGATTGTTGAGGGGCTGAGTGCTAAATGCTAATTGCTGAATGCTAAGTGCTCGACGCTACCGCAAAAAATAGGGGCCCCATTTGAGCCCCCGCGTTTGATCAGATGTTGCCTAGGAAACAGGTTCGATCTTCTGCACGCGGATCACATTACTGTTCGTATCCAGAACTCCGAACACTGCGACCCTCTTGCCTTCGTATTCTTTGGCTTTGTCCTGATCGTCGAGCTTGTAAGAGCTCGTGTCGGATACCTTCAACACATAGGTATCACCTTCCTTGCTGATCGTGCCGGTAAAGCTTTGCGCTGCCGGTTGGGCTTGCGCCGGACCTTGAGCCTGCGAGCTCTCCGGTTGAGAACCAGAGGGCTGTGGCGGCGTTTGGGTCTCCGGTTTGGGGTCGGGGCTAGGCGTCTGGCGGCCGGAAGGCTGAGGGGCTGGCTCAGGCGCTTGCGTCTCCGTCCATACGATCAGATACGAGCCAGGTTTCTGGGCGCGGGGAGGGCGTCTCGCTGTATTCGTCGTGTCCTGCTGGGCCAGTCCCGTGGCGAACACAAAAAACAAGAAAAACGGGAGAATAAGGGGGGTCAACTCGCGTTTCATGAAAATGTCTCCGGGAGAAGCGTCAGTGGACACTGTGCAAGCCAGCGACCAGTCGTAACTGCTTTAATCTGCCACCCAATGGCTAAAACTTGGTGAATAGAAGATGAAATTCTGCCTGTACCGAGGAAAATTCGCACTACAGGAAATCCTGTAGAGTACCTAGTTTCTTAGCCGAGAATTATCCTGCCCTTGTGAGTACCCGGCATCAAGAGAGTACCTTTAGACTTGCCGAGGATACGCCTATCATTTCCGGAGTTCCTGAGACTAATGGGGAGGTACTTCAGATGGCAGCGAGTCAGGTGGTTCTTTACTTCGATAAGCAGGAAGACGCACTGCTTTTCACCCTGGCTGCCAGTTCAGTGATTTCGTCCGAGGCGCCGGTCCGGGCCAAGGAGGCTTTGGTCAAAATTGCGGATGAGATCCGCAAAGCCAGCCGGATCCGGACTCACGGTATGCTGAATCCTTCCGAACCTGCCAGCAAAGAGCCGGCCAGCAAAGAGAAAGAGAAACGTGTGAAGCCGCAAGAGAAAGAGCAGCGCGTCTGATCCTGGTCTGACCTCGGTCCATTTCCGCGAACCCCCGGCGTTCCGCGATAAACCCGTTATTTCTGTATCTGAGCCTTTCTGTAATGCCTTCCTGATTTGTTATCCTTCCTTCTCTTGACTGGTTGATTGGGAGGGGTCCGTGATGCGTGCAAAGCTGCAATTGCTGTTGTCGACCTTAGGGCTGGTGGTCAATCTGGGGGCGCAACCGCCCGCATCGAACCACTTCGATGGCAAAACCTGGTGGAATCACGTCAAGGTTTTGGCAGATGACAACATGGAAGGCCGCGAGACCGGCAGCGAGGGCCTCCGCAAAGCGGAAGAATATGTGGTTCAGCAGTTGACCAAAGCTGGACTTGAGCCTACGGGCACAAATGGCTGCTACCAACCGGTAAAGTTCATTTCCCGACAAATTATCGAAAAGGATTCGACCGCTGCGCTCGTCCGGAATGGCACGGAAGAGCCGCTCAGCCTCGGTGAAGACGCCTACTTCAGCACGCGGGTCGATCTCAGCCCTGACGAAGTGAAGGCTCCACTGGTCTTTGTCGGATACGGGTTAAAAATCCCGGAGAAGAACTATGACGACTTCGCCGGCCTCGATCTCAAGGGGAAGACTGCCGTCCTGCTGAGCGGCTCTCCATCGGACGTTCCCGCGGCGCTGGCCTCCCACTACCAATCAGGTGGAGAACGCTGGAAAGCGTTACGGCAGGCGGGAGCTATCGGCATCATCGCCATTCCCAATCCGGCGTCCATGGATATCCCGTGGGGCCGCATGTCGCTCAACCGGGCTCATCCCCAAATGGAGCTGGCAGACTCAGAGTTTCACGAGACTGTGGGAGAGAAAATTGCGCTCACATTTAATCCTGCGAAAGCTGAGAAGCTGTTTGCCGGCTCCGGTCACAGCTTCCAGGAAATCGCCGAATTGGGCAAAGATCGCAGACCGCTGCCGCACTTTCCACTGGCCGTGGCGCTTAAAGCCCGCCCTCGCGTTCAGACGACAGAAATCAATTCAGCCAACCTGGTGGCGAAACTCCCGGGCAACGCCCCCAAGCTGAAGAACGAATACGTGGTCTTGTCCGCGCACATTGATCACATCGGCATTGGTGAGCCCATCAATGGGGACCGCATTTACAACGGCGCCATGGATGACGGCTCGGGCAGCGCACTGCTGCTGGATATGGCAGCGTCTTTCAAGGACCATCCGGAAAAAATCCGGCGCTCTATTCTGTTCGTGTTTGTCACCGCCGAAGAAAAGGGATTGCTTGGGTCGAAGTATTTCGCCGCTCATCCCACGGTTGATTCGAAGTCGATCATTGCGGACATCAACGTTGATATGTTTTTGCCCATTGTTCCTCTCAAGGTCCTGAGAGTACAGGGATTGACTGACTCGGACCTCGGCGACCGGGCCCGCGAAGTTGCCCAGGCACACGGAGTACGCGTGCAGCCTGATCCCGAACCATTACGAAATCTGTTCATCCGCAGCGATCAATACAACTTCGTTCGTCACGGGATTCCAGCGTTAATCATGGACGTTGGCTACGATCCGGGATCGCCGGAGCAGAAGACATTTAAGGACTGGCTGACCAATCGCTACCACGCCCCGTCTGATGACGTCGATCAACCCGTGGATCTTTCGGCCGCGGCGCTCTACGAAGAAATCGTCCGCGACTTGCTCCTTTCGGTGGCGAATGCAGATGGACGGCCGCAATGGAAGCTGGACAGTTTTTTCCGAAGATATGCAAGAGAGTAGCGTCTCCAGCGGCTGCTCTGGACAGTGGCATCCAGAGAATCGGAGCCACGGGACAGCCTGTAATCGGCTCTTTCTGGTAACTGTTACTTTGGCATTTATCTGCTTGAGAGTTCGTTTGTCGTTTGGATAGATAACGCGTTACTGCCACGCGCATCTAACGAACTGTGCAATCCTCTCATCTGTTTGACTACAGTAACCTTAGTTTCGCAGTACCTGATTCTGGGTACGACAAATCCGCTCTTGCGGCTCCCGAAATTGCACACCCTCCAGCCAGCTTCTCAGCTATTCCGCTACAGGCCAGTGTTTCCCGGTGGCATGAGACGTGCTCCACCATATTGGTGAGCTGGTTGACGGAAAAAAACATGGATCTGGGCACCACAAGAGGGTTGCTGAAAATAGGGTTGTTGAACACATTTTTGTGCGCATTCCTGTGCTCTGGCGCTCTGGGCCAACAGAGCAGCGGCTCAGGCACGCCATCGTTAGCGTCGCCATCCTTGCAGTCCATCATCGAGGGGATGGAGCGAGCTCAATCCGACGTTCGTCCACAGGTGGCGTACCAGCTGATCCGCGAGTACCGCCTGTTTGGCGCCAAGAGCTCGAGCTCTGATTCCGAAGTAGTGGCCGAGGTGGATTTCCGGCCACCGAGCAGCAAACATTACAACATCCAGACCCGCTCCGGCAGCAGCCGCGGAGAACAGATAGTGCGGCGCATTCTGGACCATGAGGTGGAAGCGGCCACGGTGACGAAGAGTCCTGAAACCCACACCTCGGCCGTGAACGCTGAGAACTACGATTTCACTTACCTGGGTGAGACGGTGCTGGATAACCAGCCCTGTTATTTGTTAGGTCTGAAACCGAAACGAAAAGATAAAGACTTGATCTCGGGCCAGGCGTGGGTGGACAAACATTCTTTCCTGGTGCGCCACATTGAAGGCGAAGTCGCAAAAACGCCGTCGTGGTGGCTGAAAACGGTACGAGTGAAACTCGCCTTTGCCTACCTGGAAGGAACCTGGTTGCAGACCAACATGGAAGCGGTTGCGGATGTACGTTTTCTCGGCCCCCATACTTTGACGTCACGAGTTCTGGATTATCGTGGCACCGATGTAGTTGCCTCCAGGATACCCGTCCGCTCTGGTCCTCACTTTGTAGAGCTCAAACACTGAAGTTGAATCTTCCTCCTCGCCGGGGAGCCGGACGTCCAATCCTTAAACGCTTCCACGATCGCGCCGAGCACATCCCTCGTTTGCGCCGCTCTTCTGCACCACTCTGGTCTTGACGCCAACGTGGAAGAGCGGCCCTTCCACGTTAGCGCAAACTGCAGGGGACGACGGCGAAGGTTAAAGCCCTCAGCCAAAAACGCCTAACGCGGCGCTGAATCGCCGCTCTTCCACTTTGCCTTGAGGTAGCTAGGCTGAAGGCGCCACTTTTTCCGCGTTGCGTCACACTCGCACGACTTCTACATACGCGCGTTCATTTTTCGGCGGGATCGCGCTGTCTGGTCCGCACCGCTCCAGTGGCGATTCCGAGTCCCAGCAAAACCACTACGCCGACAATGATCCAACGTTGTGGAACGTGCATCATGTAAGCACCGTACGCCAGCCCAGCAATCAGAATCAGATAACCGACGAGGTACAAGGCAAAAGACATTTCTCTACCTCCTGCTTTATTTGTGCTCCGGGCGGACATTGGTCGGCATATTACAACAAGCACGTGGCCGAGAGGCCGGCGCATGTCGAAAATCGCTGATGGATTCCTTGAGCACAGGGGCACGACGCACTGTGCCCCTGTGAAGAATGGTCTCCTGTGCTGAGCTTACGGGTTCGGGTTTGCGGCGACAGCACTCCGAGTGACCAGAAGCATGCTTGTGCCGCTGTCCAAATGCACGTTCTTGCCAACCGAAGTGATAACGGAGCCCTGTGTACCACTCTGCGCTACCGAGGTTAGCGTGAGGCCGTTCAAGCCGAACACTCCACTACTATTCGACGTCAGCTGACCGACCGCATTCACACCGCCGACTGCACCACGCGAAGCGCTGGCAGCGTTAGCTGTCGAGTTGCCGGTAGAGTTCACCGCGCCCCCTGCAGCGCCCCCGGCCTGGGCAGCCGTACTGCTGACGGCACCTCCGGCCGTAGAGGTTACGCCACCTAATGCGCCGCGGCCTCCGGCTGTGCCGGAGCCGGTAGCGGCTGCGCCCACGCTGCCCATCTCACCCATGTCCGTATCTGCAGCCGAAGCACTCGACTGTGCAGAGGCTATAGCCTGGATGGCGACATTCAGGGGCACTTCTTGATCATTTTTCAAGATCGCGCGATCGAACGTAATTGCCAGTGCGGATTCGGAGTCTCCCTTCGCACGAGCAGAAGCCTGTATAACGTGGCCGACGAGCCTTGTGCCCTTGGGTAGAACCATCTTGCCATCGGATTTCACAGCTTCCGTAGTTCGCGCGTTGACGTTGTCACCAGATTTTGCCTTTTTGGAATCCAGCGATGTGTTGAGCGTGATATTAAAGGCTGTGCCGGTTGCGAGTCCGGCGTTGGCTTGGCTGGATTGCATTGTGGCCGATGAGGACGCGGTGACATTCCCTGAGGGCGTCTGCCCGCCCTGAACAGAACCTTGGCCAGCAGCTTGCGCGCCGGCCTGTGCGTCCGCCTGTGGTTGAGCAGTGGTGCTGAGGCTGACAAGTGTCATGATAAAAAGAACAATCGTGGTTGAACGAACCATGGTCAGAATCCCTCCTTCCAGTGTACCCAGGCGCTGGACCGCCTGGGATGTTTTCCAAGCAGAAAAGGGTACGTCGTGGACACGTTTGATAGTGGCAAGAGACGTTCCAATGGCTAACCCGTTGATTTCAAGGTTAATTTACTAGGTCTTGCGACGGGCGATTGCGTGGGGGCAAGCCAAAAAGCGGCAGTCGGCATGAAGGAATTACAGGGCTGTCATCCGCCAAAGCACCAGCCAGAGCACCACGTTAGATAAACCAGCGTTGAGAATTGGCACATCGAGGACAATCCAACTCTGCAGCAGCAACTCGGAAAAATCACCGACGTCGGCGAAATCACTCGGGAAGGCCCAGGATTTTGGCCAGCGTGCCACCCAGAATCAGCCTCTGCGTGTTCGCCGGAACGTCGCAGGCCTCGAACAGGGCTCGATACTGATTCAATACGCCCTCGATCCCGTCGAGGCCGGTGTCTGACCCGAACACCAACTTGACGAACGCGCCTGGGTCGCCTTCGGGCGCCTTCGATCCCCACCCGGTACTGGACCACCAGAAGATATTCCGGAACTCGCTGAGACGGGCGTGCATCTTCAGCAGGGTCGAACCACTGAGGTCAAAGAACACGTTGGGGTTCCAGCGCGCAACCTCCGCTGCCCACTCATATTCTGGATTGCCGCAGTGCGCGCCGAGTACGGTAATTTTGGGGAAGCGCCGCGCAATCTCTTCAAGGTGGAAAGCCCTCATCCGGTAAGATGCCACGTCCTCCGGCTCATCGAACTTCTTCCGCAAAACGATTCCTGTGTGGAACAAAACCACCCAGCCATACCGGTTCGCTAGTTCATAAACGGGCATGTACGAGGGGTCCGTGAAAGGTTTCTTTACGAACTCGAGTTCGCCAAGGCCGCGGTAGTTGAGCGTATGCAGTTCCTCCACCTGCTTGACGACGTCGGGCGCATCCAGATCGACAAAGCCGAACGGAACGATTCGCGCCGGATACTGCTTCGCCGCATCAGCGATCACTTTACGGTTGGAAAATGGAGTGAGGACGCAAGCCGTCATATTCAGCCGCTCGCAGACTTTCACCAGATCGCCAACAAAATTGGGATTCTTTTCGTCGAAGTGAACGTGCATATCGACAATGTGCTGCGCCGCTTTGTCTGAGGCCTGCGACGAAACTTCGGGGAGAACCACGTTGGCAGGAGGTGTCGCAAGGGCGTCGCGGGAGATGGAGACTGCGGCCGCCATGCCCCCGGCAACCAAGAACTCTCGGCGTGAAAAGCGGTGGTGCATTTGAACTCTCCTCTCTTGCCTACGGATCGTTTCTCAACTCGCGGTAGATTGTAGTGGTGGTGTCCTCACCGGGCCTGCGGTCTCGAATATGGATGGCCCGCTCCATCCCCATCTGCCTGTACGCCTCGACCGCACGACTGTATTCCTTCTGGACAGCATTGGCTGGCAATTCGTGTCCCAATGGGTCCGTGCCGCTTACAATCGAGACCTCACGCGGAGCCAGGCTCGCCACCAGATCGGGCAAATCATAGAACTTCAAAGCACCGGGCGCGACGGTTTCGAACACTTGTCGATGAATTTTATTTTTCACAACCGAGTCGTAGGAGGACAGCATGTCTTCGAGGACCACTTTGCGGATCCGACGGTCCAGCACTGCGGCATACAGAGCCGGTACCGAGCCTCCCTTCTTCCCGTAGACATAAATCTTGTCCCGGTCAATACCCTGACGTGCCGAGAGCAGATCGACGCCCCGCGTGATGTCAAGCGCGCGCATACCAGCCATGGTTTTGCCGATAAGCAGGGCCGTCATCGCATCCTTGAAATCTCCGAAGTAGTGGCCAAATTCCCTGCTGGTGACATCCGGGTTGGCGGTTTCGCCGAAGCCTCGGGCGTCGATGGAAAGCACAACCAGTCCCGATGTCACCAACTGCTCTGCCTCCGGCGCTGAAGCCGCCTTGCCATCTCCGCTGACCACCAGCACCGCCGCCTTCTTGCCATCTCCTCCATCGGGAACAAAGAGCAGCGATGGAATCGTAATGCCGGGCTCGCTCTCGTAAGTCAGCTTTTCGATGTGATAACCGGAGCGAGGGATTGTCCCGTAAGGTCTGACTTGTAACGAGGTGCTCGGAGACTCGTAATGAATCAACTCCTGCACTTTGCGCGGCAATTCCACCGGCCGCATCCCGCGATTCGCCTTCAACCGATCCAGCC
>MNDG01000063.1 GCA_001914815.1 Acidobacteriales bacterium 13_2_20CM_55_8 | reverse complement strand
TCGTGCCTTGGCCAGCGATGATCTTCTCGTCGTTATATGGAGGCACAATCACGTATCCGTGCTGCGCCGCCAGTTCCTCCGCTCTCGCTTGCCGCTCGGAACTGGCCGGCCCAACCACTACAATTTCCGCACCCAACGACGCCGTCGCTTCGCGTTTTATTTTCGGAGCATTACTAGGCATGACGATCACTGCTTTCACTCCCAGCGCGCGCGCAGCATAGGCAACACCTTGCGCGTGATTTCCGCTGGAGTAGGAGATCACTCCACGCCGCCGCTCCTCATCGCTCAGCGCAGCGATCTTGTTGTAGGCGCCGCGCAATTTGAAGGCACCAATGGGCTGCAGGTTCTCCGGCTTGAGATAAAGCTGCCGGTCGTCTTTTGCAGCCTCTTGCTGGGACAGGGGAAACCGTATGAGCCGGGTGCGCGTAGCAACTCCCTGAAGGCGAGATTGGGCTTCGCGAATATCTCTCAAAGTAACGATGGGATTGCCTCCGCCATGGTTTGAATCTTTGGGCGTTCAGATTTCCAATATCACCGGCATGATCAGCGGCCGCTTCTGGGTCTGCTTCGAGATGTAACGTTTCAAATCCGCCCGGATTTTTTCTTTGATTACTCCGTAGTCCGCCTTTTCTTCGTCACTCGATTGCTCGAGAGTTTGCATCACAATCTGCCGCGCGCCATCCATGAAGCCGTCCTCACCAGGAGCAAAGCCGCGGGAAACCATTTCCGGCGAAGTTTCCACCCGGCCAGTGAGCTTATTGATGGCGATGATCGGCAGCACGATTCCGTCTTCGCTCAGATGACGGCGGTCCTTGATAATCAAGTCTTCCACCACGTCGGTGCGCGAACCCGAATCAATGCAAACCCGGCCGACATTCACGCGTCCCGCCTTGCGCGCACCCAGTTCGTCCAACTCGAGTACGTCGCCGCTTTCCAGCAGGATCACTTTCCCCACCGAGCCGTGCATCGCGCCTGCCAGTTCCGCGTGCAGTTTCAGTTGGCGATACTCCCCGTGAATTGGAATGAAGTACTTCGGCTTTACCAAATTGATAATGAGCTTCAATTCTTCCTGGCTGGCGTGCCCGCTGACGTGCACCGGCGGCGACGACCCGTCTTCGTATATGACGTGCGCCTCGCGCCGGAAAAGGTGATCGATCATCCGGTAGATCGCCTTCTCGTTTCCGGGAATGATGCGCGAAGAAAGCATGACCGTGTCACCCTTTTCGATCTTGGCATGCTTATGATTGTCCACGGCCGCACGGGAAAGAGCTGACATGGGTTCGCCCTGCGTTCCGCTGATCATGACGCACATCTTTTCAGGCCGATAGTTTTTCATCTCTCCGGGATGAATCAGCAAGCCCTCGGGAATCTCGATGTAACCCAGGTCTTCTGCGATTTCCGCCGAACTGTTCATCGAACGCCCAATGAACGCGACTTTGCGGCCATGGTCCGCAGCCAGTTCAATTGCCAGCTTGATGCGATGAATGGAAGATGAAAAGCAGGAAATAAAAAGCCGCCGCTGCGTGCGCGCGAATACTTCATCAAATTTCCGCCGCACCGCGCGCTCACTTGGCGTATAACCTTTGCGCTCGACGTTGGTCGAGTCCTGAAATAACGCCAGCACTCCTTCTTTCCCATATTCAGCGAAAGCGTGCAGGTCAAACAGCTTGTTGTCCGTAGGTGTCGGATCGACCTTGAAATCGCCAGTATGAAGAATCACGCCCAGGGGGGTGTGGACCGCCAAAGAAACGCAATCCACCAAACTATGCGTCACCTGAATGGGATGAACGGTAAATGGCCCGATCTTAAAACGCTCTCCCGGCCGGATCTCGCGCAGATCGGCAGCATCGAGCAAACCATGCTCTTCTAACTTGTCTTCGACATACGCTAACGTGAACTCCGTGCCCCACACAGGCACGTTGAGTTCAGAAAGAATCCATGGCAAGGCGCCGATATGGTCTTCGTGCCCGTGAGTGAGAACGATGGCGCGGACCCGCTGCCGGTTTTCAATCAGGTATGAAATATCCGGCACTACAATATCCACACCCAACAGTTCGGCTTCGGGGAACATCAAACCAGCGTCGATGACGATAATGTCGTCGCCCCAACGCACGGCCATGCAGTTCATGCCGAACTCGCCTAGCCCGCCCAGGGGCACGATATGCAATTTTCCAGTTGGCATCGGGAATAGATGATGCTAGCACAGAAGACTGAATGGCACCGCGCGTGACAGCGAGAAGTCAGAACTGCGAACCCAGAACCGGGAACTGTCTTTTCCCTCGGGTTTGGGTTAATTTCTAATCAGATGATTGAGCACATTCGTAAATCTTGGCTAAGACGCCGAATCGAAGACGGGCTCCAGCGCGGATTTCAGCATGCCTATGAAACCGTAAAAGTCGATCCCTCGAAATTCCTTCTGCAATTGCGGGCTGCTTACGGATTGCCGGTCAGCAGCTTTCAAGGCGTTTACTCTGTAGAAGTCGCCCATCTGGATGACGTTGCCCGCCGTATTATTCGCAGTGGCATGAAGATCGCGGCAGCGGAGGGAGCCGGTCTGGGGATGGGTGGACTCATCACCATCCTGCCTGATCTCAGCATTCTGGCCGGTATCACTCTGCGCATAGTCCAGAAACTCAGTCTGCTTTACGGTTTCGAATACAACACCGACGAGGAGACTGCAGAGCTCTGGATTGCCGCCGCCAGCGCCGCCGGAGTAGATATCAGTCGTGAGTTGCTGGAAAAAGGAATCGTCAAGCGTTTCGTACCCCGGGTGATCCAGCGCATCGCCGTGCAAGCTAGCGGGGAAGTTGTCGAGAAGTGGTCAGGACGCTTGATTCCGATCGCCAGCTCCTTGATCGGTGCAGGCCTCAATTACTACTTCGTGCGTGCCTGGGGCGAACGCGCTCGAGCTCACTTTCGTGAAAGGCATTTGGTAGTTCGTCAAAAGCTTGCCTCGGAAATAACGCCACCGCTCTCTATTGCCTCCCCGTGATTTTCGGTCTCGTTGCGTGTCGTCCCGATAGGTCGTCCTGATAGATTGTCATTGTGAATTTTCAGTGTTCTGCCATTCTTTTTGACCTCGACGGTGTTCTTGTCGACTCCACCCGCTCCGTGGCACGTCAATGGCGCCGGTGGGCGGAAGAGAACAACATCGACCCGGAAAAGGTCCTGGCGATTGCGCATGGCCGCCGCACCATTGAAGTGGTGCGGATACTCGCCCCGCAGCTCAACGCCGAGGCCGAAGAAAAGAAGATCGAAAAACGCGAAGCCGACGACAACGACGGGGTCGCTGTGATGCCCGGTGCCGCCGATCTATTGAAGTCGATTCCGGAGGGTTCGTGGTGCGTCGTTACCTCCGGCACACGATATTTAGCCACTTCGCGCTTGCGATTCTTCCACTTGCCAATCCCACGCGTGCTGGTGGCGGCGGACGATGTGCGGAAGGGCAAACCCGACCCTGAGCCTTACCTCAGAGGAGCCGAACTTTTGAAGGTAAAACCTGCAGAGTGCCTGGTGATTGAGGATGCTCCTGCGGGCATCCGATCCGCGCACGCCGGTGGAATGAAAGCCATCGCGCTGAGCAGTACCTATCCGGAATCAAAATTACAGGAGGCGGATGCGGTCTTGCAGAGTCTTGGACAGATTCACGTCCGAAGACTGGACGGTGAAAGAAAACTACAGGTGGACGTCCTCTAACTTAAAATCAACCCGACGAATCTATCGCAGCCATTCCTCCAACTCGACTCCCTGATCCGTTTTCTCATCGCGATATTTCACAATGACCGGCGTATATAAAGACAATTTCCAATCCGCCGCTTGTCCCTTGGTTATCGCGCGTGATCCGGGGACGACCACGGCATTCTCCGGCACTTCAAGCGGTTTCTCCGCAGTGGCGCGATAGACTTGCCCGCGCACGATGTCATACAGAGGCGTCGAACCGGTCAGGATGGTCCCCGCGCCCAATACTGCCCGCGCCCGCACCACAGTGCCTTCATAGACGCCGCAGTTGCCGCCCACCATCACATCGTCTTCGATCACTACCGGGGTGGCGTTGATCGGCTCCAGCACGCCACCGATTTGTGCAGCAGCGCTCAAGTGCACTCGTTTGCCGATTTGAGCGCACGAACCAACCAGGGCATGCGAATCCACCATGGTGCCTTCATCCACGTAAGCGCCCACGTTGATGAACATGGGCGGCATACAGATCACCGTTGGTGCGACATAAGCTCCCAGGCGCACCGACGACCCGCCAGGAACAATGCGCACGCGATCTCGAACCGTAAAGCGGCGGGCAGGGTAGGTGTCTTTATCAACAAAGGAAAGACTGGCGTCTAGTCGCGATTCACTAAGTTCCCCCAACCGAAATCCCAGCAGGATTCCCAGCTTTACCCAGGTGTTGACCACCCACTTTCCATCAATCTTTTCCGCAGCGCGAATCTTGCCCTTAGTGAGCTCATCGCGGAAGTCCATAAACGTTTGTCGCGCATCACGATCGAGTTGCTTCTCATCCTGAGAGGCAAGTCGCTCGATGGCAGATTGCAAGGATTCCATGCGAGGGAAGTATAACGGAAGCGGGAAGTGCGACTTACGATTTACGAATTACGATTGACGCTTGAAAATCGCGAGGGCAGTCTCCGGTGCATATTTGTTTCAATCGAAAATCGTCAATCGTAAATTTCTTCACACACACTTACATTCGCTGCGAATCAGTACGCTGGTCATGTTGTGTGATGCTTCGCGTGTTTCGGCAAGCGTAGCGTAAGGCCCGTGCCAGCGGGAGTGGTTGGGATCGTGCCCCGCGGGGCGCCCCTTTCCATGGTTACACTGGCTGCAGGTGGAGCGGTGCAGCACGATTTTGTGCGGTCCGGCAAGCCAGTTCTCGTAGATATAGAATTCGGCCGCTTCCGCCGGCGGCGCTGCCGGCCTGGTGATGAGCCCAGCTTCGGTTGCGATCTTTTGCAGCCGGGAACGGGTGTCGCGCCGCATGGGCAGCAGCGGCAGACGGTAAACTTCTTCAATTTTCCCCATCATCGCCAGCACTGCTTTTACAGGCAGTGGGTTGGATTCCAGGAAGTTGGCTTGCATCAGAGGCAAGTACTTGCGCTGATTGCGCCGCGCCATACCCCAATCGTTGTTCAATGCAGCCCGCGTCATCTCGGACATTTCACGAGGAATCTCGTTCGAGGCTACGGAGATAATCCCCACGCCGCCCAGCGCTATTACCGGCAAGGTGATGGCGTCGTCCCCAGAGAACACCAGAAAGTTTTCCGGCACCGCGTTGCACACTTCCGCGATCTGAGTCATGTTGCCGCTGGCTTCTTTCACTCCGGCGATATTCGGTACCTCGGCCAGACGCGACAGCGTTGCCGGTTCGATGTTGGCGCCGGTGCGTCCAGGGACGTTGTACAGAATGATTGGTTTGTCCACGGCTTCGGCAATCGCGCGAAAGTGGCGATACTGCCCTTCCTGAGTCGGCTTGTTGTAGTAAGGCGATGCCGTCAGGATTGCGTTTACGCCGGATCTCCAGGCGACTTCTTTGGCTTTTTCTACGGCATCGTGAGTTGAATTAGAAGTTGCGCCGGCTACGATGGGCACCCGGCCGGCTGCTACTTCGATAGTAGTGTCGATCACGTGCAGCCACTCGTCGTGCGAAAGCGTTGGAGTTTCGCCGGTGGTGCCGCAGGGAACCAGGAAGTCGATGCCGGACTCCACCTGCCATGCGACCAGGCTGCGCAGAGCGGTCTCGTCAATGGAGCCGTCTTGTCGAAAGGGAGTTACTAGCGCTGTGCCACAACCACGGAGTTGCATGAAATAAAGATAGCGCGAATGAAGCTGGCCGGAAAGCGGGCTGGAGTTCTTCGCCGATGAGCAGCCGTAGCGCCGGCGTCCCGCCGGCAACGTCAACGCTGTGCCATCTCGCCGCTTGTTCTCAGGACTGACTACATTTCTCGCCACACTTCCCTGAAATCAAAAAACCCTTTCTTACCAGCCAGCCATTCCGCGGCTCGCACCGCGCCCTCGGCAAAGCCGCGGCGCGACTTGGCGTCATGACAGAGATAAATCGTGTCGTTCGGGGAATCCAACACCACTTCGTGCATTCCGACTACCTCGCCTTCGCGGAAGGATATGATTTCCAGCTCCGTTCCGCCGGAATCTTTAATGATTTCTTGCAATGCTAACGCGGTACCGGAAGGGGCATCCTTTTTTTGGGCATGATGGCGCTCAAAGATCTGTCCAAAGTATTCATGACGCAACGCGGCGGCAGCACTCCGCATCGTGTCAAAAAAAAGGTTTACACCTACGGAAAAATTCTTGGCATACAGGAAGCCGATGCCGCTTGACTTGACCATCCGCCGTACCGTGGGCAGCTCGCTGTACCATCCGCTGGTGCCCACAACGATGCTCTTTTTTGCCTTGACGCAAGCCTCAATGTTTAGCAGCACTGCCTCTGGAGTGGTGAAATCAATCACTACATCGACTGGGCCCAGCTTCTCCGGTGAAAGCGACGCACCCTGCGCATTCTCCGTTGCCCCAACGACCGCGACCTCGTGCTTCCGCTGCCGGGCGACTTCGGCGACCATCGCTCCGGTTTTGCCACGGCCTAGGATAAGAATGTTCATGATCCGTTTCGCGCGTGAGGCGGCTCATTATGCGCTAATCAACTAAGTCCTACGCAAATACTTCCGGATCCAATTCCGAGAAGAATGTCTTGTGCAATCGCCGTACTACCTCAGGAACGGCATCTTCATCGATGACGAACGTGAGATTAATCTCCGACGCTCCTTGCGAAATCATACGAATTTTTACATCGGCCAATTCTCCAAAAACGCGGGCGGCGATACCGGGAGTCTCACGCAGATTTTCTCCCACCAGACATACAATAGCCTTTCTTCCTTCGTACTTCACATCAGCCAATTGTGCCAGGTCAGCAGCCAACGCCGGAATGGCTTCGTTTGAATCCACGGTGAGGGAAACGCTCACTTCCGATGTAGATACGACATCGACAGCCACTCGGTGCCGATCAAAAGCCTCAAAAATCGCTCTCAGGAAACCATGTGCCAGCAGCATGCGAGGAGCCGCCACATCTACTATCGTTATTCGTTTCTTTGCCGCGATCGCCTTAAAAACATTTCGGCAACGAGGGGCGCGCGCGCTGATGCGTGTACCTTCGCAACTCGGGTTCCGTGAATTCAGCACATACACGGGAATATTCTTCTGGACCGCGGGCAGTACGGTCGCGGGATGCAGAACCTTGGCCCCGAAGTAAGCCAACTCTGCGGCTTCATCAAAGCTGATGACTTTGATCCGCCGCGCTTCTGGACATAGGTTCGGATCCGTCGTCATCATACCGTCCACGTCCGTCCATATTTCAATGCGCTCAGCCCCCAGCGCCGCCCCCACAATGGCGGCCGAAAAATCCGACCCGCCTCGGCCGATGGTAGTTGTGATTCCAGCTTTCGTGGACGCGATGAAGCCACCCATCACCGGTACGCGGTTCGCTGCCAGCAGCGGCGCGAGTTTTGATTCGAGCCGCTGATTGCTTTCTTCAAATAAGGGAGTCGCGCGCGTGTGTGTGTTATCGGTGACGATGCATTCTCGTGAATCAATCAGGGTAGAATCCATCCCTTGCGCCGAAAATGCAGCGTTGATAATTTTGCTGGACAGCAACTCGCCGAACGCCGCTACATGATCGGTGGTTCGCGGAGTCAATTCGCCTACGGCTGCGATTCCGCGTAACAGTTCATCCAGTGCGTCAAAATCGACGCCCAGGTCGCTGTGAAATTGGGTGAACAGAGCAGTTCCGAGCAGTTCGCCGGCCGCGTTGTAGTGCCGTTCCCTCAGGGCGCGGGAAAGCTTGAGTGCCGTCTTGCGGTCGCCAGAACCTGCAGCACGGCCCATAGCCAGCAGTTGGTCGGTGACCTTAGCCATCGCGCTGACTACCACGACAGGTTTCTGCGCCAGCCGTCCTTTGACAATTGCGGCCGTACGCTCGATGGCCTTCGCGTCCTCCACCGAAGTGCCGCCGAATTTCATCACGATCATGGAGCGAGAACTCCGGGCGGCTTGATGCAAATGAATAGACGGCTACCTCTGCGTGTAGAGGTGTGAGTTCTCAATTGAAGTATCCCTGGACCTTCAGCAACTCGGCATTGAGCACGGCAGCACCCGCAGCTCCGCGAATCGTGTTGTGAGAGAGCACGGTGAATTTCCAGTCCAGCACCGCGCAGGGACGCAGCCGGCCAACTGTGGCTGTCATTCCTCCACCGCAGTCGGCATCGAATCGTGGTTGTGGCCGATCGGCAGATTCCACGTATCGGACTGGCTGTTCCGGAGCGCTCGGCAGCCGCAATTCCTGAGGCGCGCTACGAAATTCATTCCACACTTTAATGATTTCCGCAGGTTGCGCTTTCTTTTTCAGCTTCACAGAAACCGATTCTGTGTGCCCATCTTCCACTGCCACCCGGTTGCATTGTGCGCTCATGGCAAAGCCGGCGGGGATCACGCCCGAGCCATTGAGCCGGCCTAGCAGCTTTAGCGTTTCCTCCTCCATCTTTTCTTCTTCTTTGGCAATGTAAGGGATCACATTGCCAAGAATGTCGAGAGAAGCTACTCCCGGATACCCGGCCCCGCTGACTGCCTGCATCGTCACTGCCATCACCGTCTCAATTCCAAACTGTTGTTCCAGAGGAGCGAGGGCCATGACCAAACCAATCGCCGAACAGTTCGGATTGGTGACAACGAATCCGCCAGATTTTCGGCGCCAGCTCTGGCATTCGAGCAGTTTGAGATGTCCTGCGTTCACTTCCGGGATTACGAGCGGCACGTCGGATTGCATGCGTAGTGCGCTGGAATTGGAAACGACGGCGCATCCGGCTTCGGCGAAACGAGGCTCCAGTTCAGCGGCGATGGAGGAATCCAGAGCCGCGAAGATGATCTTGGGGGCCCCGTCCGGCTTGGCCGGGGATACGCGCATTTCTGCTACCCGCTGGGGCAAGGCGGTCTTCATCCGCCAGCGCGCTGCTTCCGCGTACGATTTGCCTTCGGAGCGATCCGAGGCCGCGAGCCACGCTACCTCGAACCAGGGATGATGCTCAAGCATCTGGACGAAGCGCTGTCCCACAATGCCGGTGGCACCCAGGATTCCTACTGGAAGTTTCGTCTGCATAGGCTGCCTCGGATTTTACAACATCGTTCCTTTCCGCAGGGCCGGCGGGATGCCGGCGCTACCTGAGTAGGCTGAATTTTTTCGCACACACAAATCGCATTCTTCAATGGTCAGAACAATTGTGCAATGGTTTGGGTAAGAGATTGTGGGTAATAGAGATTTAGGTGATAGAGCTTCTGGGTGAGAGAGCCTTTGGGTGCCGCAGCGCTTCAGCGCTGCGATACAGAATTTCACCAAGACGGCTTTAGCCGCTGAGGCCTTTATTTTCGAGGAGTCAGATCGGCCCCGAAGGCGAACTCATTGAGCGGCCCAAAGCGTCTCTTTTCCGCATAAAGACGCCACCGTCGCCACACAATCCGCAAGCCGGCCATGACCGGAATGGAAAGATAAATGCCCAAAACGCCCGCGATTTCACCGCCTGCCAACACGCCAAAGATGGCCGCCAGCGGATGCAGTTCCATGCTCTTGCCCATGATGCGTGGAGAAACCACATAATCTTGAATCAGTCTCCACGCACCCAGGAAAACGAGGAGCACCAACCAGTGGGGATAACTCGTCAGCAACGCAACTCCCACGATGAGAACAGCAGCCACGAGCGGTCCAACTACCGGAATAAACTCCATGATGCCGCCCGCGGTTCCGAGCACCAGAGCGTACGGAACTCCCATCACTCCCATAAACGAGATGTAAGCCAGCAGCGACAATGCCGCCAACGTCAGTTGGGCGCGAATGAAGTGGGCCAGCATCTGGTTTAAATCACTGAGCACGCCTTCCATCAACTCGCGCTGTGGGCGCGCGGTTACAAGTGAAAGTAGCACTTCGGCGAAAGTACGGCCATCGTTGAGGAAAAATCCAGCCAGAATCGGCACTACGATCAGTAGCCATGCTTGCTGTGCCACTTCGGCAATGCGTAAAGCAATTCGCTGGGTCAAAACCCGAAAATAATCCGCATGGCTGGACAGGAAAGCCTTGGCATTTTGGATTGTCCTCGCGCTCCATCCGTGTTCGCGGCCAATTTGCTCAGCGATTCGTCCTGTGCCAAGGTCCGTCAGCAGTGTAGGGAGAGTCTCGCTTAGACGCTGTGCCTGGTGGGCGATCTGTGGTCCTACCAGGAAGAACAATACCGCCACCATGGCCACCAGCAGAATGTAGATCGCCACGATGGCGCGCGATCTTCCGCGTGTCCACTTCTCCACTCGTGACACTGCTGGATCCATCAGGTAAGCGAAAAAGATGGCAAACAGGAATGCGACCAGGGTGCGGCGTGCGGCGTAAAGAAAACCCAGCACGAGCGCGAACAGCAGCACTGTAAATAGAACTCGTGTGGTGCGTGTGTCAATCAGTGACAGCATTGTGCGCCACGATCGTTATTCAATATTTAATCGCGCAAGACTTCGGTGTTGGCGCCCGCCTTCACCACGCGCAGCAATTTGTAATGGTCTTCAGGATCAAGCCACAAAGCCCATTCATCATCGTCACTCTTGATATTAATGCGAAGAAGTTGGCGCTCTGTGTCCCGGATTTTGACCTTCTCTTCGCCCACCGGTTGCACATTCACCCGGGTCGAGGTCCGCTCCTGGGGCACGATTGCGCCGAACTGCGCCGGACCACACCGCATCGGACCACTGTTGTGCGCGCAACTCGAGGCCAGATATCGCCAGGCCAGAACTTCGCGATGAATCAGAAAATTATTGTCCAGGACGATGGAGGTATTAGGCATGAGGAATGGTTGCTCAGCCGGTTTGTCACCAGGATTTTGCGTAACCCGCTCAATCAGAAATTCATTATTGGGGACGATCACTAACGCACTTTTGCCAGGATTGAGTTCGTGCCATTCATAGCGAATGACCGCACCCGCCGATGTGATCTGCAACTCAGAGCTCTGGCTGGCTCCCGAGCCTCCCTCTTCCTTTACCTGAGCACTGGTCGTGCTGGCGCCGCCGGATTGCTGAATGGAAAAAGTTTCCGTGGCCACCCGCTTTCCATTCATGAAGACGCCAAAAGATCCGGAGTCCACCATCTGTCCCGCGGGTTCTTTGCCCGCTCCTACGGCCGCACCCGCGATCACCAGCAGCCAAAACGTGCCCACCATGAACATTGTTCTCAACGTCACTTCGCCGCTCCTCCAGTTCCTGTATCTTCCACAATTCCCAGGAGGCCCGCTACCTCGACTGCGACTGCGTCGACGCTCTTGCCGGCAGTCTCAACCCGCAGTGTGCCAGCCAAGTAACGCGGTCGGCGGGCTTCATACAACTGCCGAAACCGTTTCTGGTCCTGCCGCAGCGGACGTTCGACTTTCTCCTGCTGGCACCGCCGAAACAACTCATCCACAGGAGCATCCAGAAAGACTATTGGCGATTGCGTCTGCCCCAGCAGCGCAGCATTTTCAGCCTGCACAAAAGCTCCACCCCCTAAACCCACAACCCGAGGCGAGGATTCTTGCTCTCCGATTAGCTCGCGCAGTGCATCTGCCTCGGCACGCCGGAATTCAGCTTCTCCCGACTCGCGGAAAATCTGTCCAATGCTTCGTCCTTCGCGGGCTTGAATCCGATCGTCCAGGTCTTCGAAGCCCCAACCCAAGCGTTGGCTCAAGGCTCGCCCGACACTACTTTTGCCGGCGCCCATAAAGCCCACCAGAAACACCGTTCGTACCGGAACCCGTTCCGCTGGAGACAGTTTGACCTCACCATGGGAACCGGTTCCAGTTCTCATGCGTACTGCTGCCGAACGGCTGCACGCCGGACGGCCAAATTGTTTCAGCGTTTCTTGAGGTGGATTTTACCACTGAAGGAAAGCAACTTAACCGAAGATGCAGCCTTCCCGGCAGTACCAACCAGGGCACGTGCTTTGTCGATGGGGAAGGCAATGTGGGTCTTGGGCAAGAGCGGAAAATCATTCTCCACTTGTCCTCTGACCGAGCGCGCCATCACATCGATCGAGGCGTAGGTAGGTGCGGTGGCGTCGATGTCTCCGGTATGACTGGTCAAGGAGTACTCTCCGCCCCCGCCAAAGTCTCCGTCGTAGCGGATCTTGCCGCTGGTGGAATTGACCTGGACCAGTGGCCCGCTTACGTCGTTCAATATCACGTCTCCGCTGACCGAGGTGATCTCCACATGCCCATCTTGAATGCGGGTGAGAGTCACCGGACCGTTCAGCGTCTTGACGTGTACATGCGCGTTACTTATGTCGCGCACATCAACTATGGCAGTGGCGCCTTCTACACTCACATCGCCCTGCAGCTTTTCTGCGCCCAGCGGACCGGTTGTGGAACGCAGAGTGACGCTGGCATCAGAGGGCACTTGAACTTCGTAATCCACTTTTGCTGTTTCTGGAGTTGCGCCGGGAAAAAGGTGAGAAAGAATGTCCACACGGTTGCCGCTCTGGTTCCGATCAACTTCTACCTTGTCCGAACGGAGGAGTACTCTCACCACCACTACATTGCCCGCGCCCGGTTTTACTGAGATAGGACCGTACTGGTTGTTGATGGAAACGGTGGCTTGGGGCCCAACCGTGAAACGGTATTCCTTGCGGGTTTCGCTCGCGGCAATGGCGGCCACGCCTACTATCAGCATTAAAGCGGCCAGTTTTGCAGCGCGCTGTCTGCGATCCATTCTGACTCTCCCCCCAAGCCCCACTTACAGCTAGATCTTTCGCTACGGCAGAGAACGATCCAAAGCCATTTCGTAAACCATCGCCTTCTGCTCATAGGCGGCCATCAGCGAGTGCTGAGCCTCTTCATCATTGGGGTCATTCTGCACCGTTTGCTCGGCATCCCGGATGTAGGCATTTACGTTCTGTAAATTGGCTGCGTAGGAGGCTCGCATCGAAGGCGTCCGCGATCCCACCACTTCCAGCAGTCGCTGATCATCCCCGTTGTTGCCGGCTGAAGGCGCGCTGACCTGTGCAGGAGCCGCAATCGTTTTGTCTGCGATCTGCGGCTGAGAAGGCCCGCCTTTATACACCATTACGCCGAAGGCAATTACCAGAATCGCCGCCACTGGCAGCAGCCATGCCGGGCTCCAGCGCCGGGAGAATGCCGCGACTAGAGAGCGGTCCCGTCCGGGCTGACGAATCAGCCCCTCCTGCCGCAAGGCGATCTCAAGCCGATTCCATACCCGCGGACTCGGTTCCTCCGAGGCCTGCAAGAATCGGGCCTGCTCGGAAATGAGGTTCAGATCAGAAACTAGACCGGAACACACGGAACAGGAATGCAAATGGGCCTCGTGCTCGGCATTGCGCTGCCCTTCCATGATGTCCGGTAAAACTTCTTGAAATTCTACGCAAGTCATACTTCCTCTCCCCTATTCTCCCGCGCCCCTCACGGCCTGCCGGCTCTTTCTGGCCTGCTCGACTTGAGGAGTTCACGCAATTTCATGCGCGCTTTGTGCAACTGTGACTTGCTATTGCCTATCGAGTATCCCACCATCCCGGCAATCTCGTTGTGCTCGTACCCTTCTACATCGTGCAATACGAAGATCGAACGGTATCCTGGCGGCAAAGCCTCAATCGCACGCTGTAGCTCCAGGCGATCGATGGATCCGGCCAGCTTCGCATCCGGCGCCCCTAGTTCCTTCTTGGGCGCTTCTTCTTCGGTCTCCACAGTGTCTTCGAGCGGAACTACTGGGAGACTCTTCTTGCGAAGCCGCATCAGAACAACGTTCACTGCCATGCGGTGCAGCCAGGTCGAAAACGCCGACTCACCGCGAAAAGTACCAATCTTACGAAACAACTGCAGAAACGCTTCCTGTGTCAGGTCTTCGGCTTCCGCCGTATTAGCCGTCATCCGCAGGCACAACGAATACACGCGACGCTTATGCAGGTCGTACAGCAGTTGAAAGGCTTCTGCGTCACCCTGCTTTGCTCGCTCAATTGCCTCTGATTCAGAAAGCCTGTCGCCCTGTGGTTTTCTTGCGTCCGTCAAGTCGCCTTTTCCGGCCGCACTTGGTCAGATGCGGCTTAAGTATCTTTTCGTTGTACTGCTTGCGGGCCCCTGTGCCCCCCTCCGCGGGGAGTCTTCCCGGAACCGAACACGTTGCCGCTCTTAGGCTTGCCGACTTAGTTCTTCTGCCCCTTACTTAAGTACTCAAGCAGCCTAAAGGGCTAGGCAACCGCCGTCAACCTGTGGTGAGGCAGCCTTCTCATCGGCGCATGGCTCAGTCCCTGAACCAAGCCCCGGGTAACTTAGGCTGCCCCGGAAGCCGTTGTAATCGTCTCTAACCCATGCCCGTGGGGACCAAGTTCCCGCTGTCGTAACAGGAAGGCGAACAACACCCCTAGAAAGCTGAGAATAGAGAAGATCCACATGCCTAGCCGGTAGCCAGCTGGGTTCTGTGCGCCGGCGTGGCCATGGTCGTTAGCCCATCCCACCAGCAAATTCAAGCCAGCTAATCCGATGTTCTGAATCATCGTCATCAGCCCATACGCTGTGCCCAGCTTTGGCTGGTCAACAATGTATGCCACCGATGGCCACATCAGCGCCGGAACCAGAGAGAAGGCCACTCCCATCATCGCCATTGGCACATAGGGGCTGATATTCGTATACGCCAGAATCAAGTAGACGGGTATCAGCAGCACTGACCCTAGCATCATTAAAGTCGCTCGCCTGCCAAATCTGTCCGCGAATAGTCCGAACAGGGGAGTGCCAAACATGGTCGACGCGGTCAAAATGCTGACCAGGAATCCACCCAGTTCGCGACTGGTTCCGCGGGCCTCGATAAAGAACTTAATAGCGAAGGTCTCAAAGGGAAAAATGGCCGAGTAAA
>MNDG01000155.1 GCA_001914815.1 Acidobacteriales bacterium 13_2_20CM_55_8 | reverse complement strand
CGTAGATTTGCCAAAGATTGCGCCAATGCCACCGGTGGCGATGATGCTCGCGTCGGCGGGGAAGACGCGAACCTCCATGGAGCGCAAATCCATAGCGCAGATGCCGCGGCACACTCGGTTGCCGTCTAGCACAGCGGAAAGAAATTCCCAGTGCTCATACTTGGTGACTTTGCCTTCTGATTCGTAGCGGCGCACTTGCTCGTCGAGCGCATACAGAAGTTGCTGTCCGGTGGTGGCGCCGGCAAATGCGGTGCGATTGTAGAGAGTTCCGCCGAAACGTCGGAAGTCGAGCAATCCTTCGGGCGTGCGGTTGAAAGTAACGCCCATGCGGTCGAGCAGGTCGATGATGCCCGGGGCGGCGTCACACATGGCCTTCACCAGAGGTTGGTTGGCCAGAAAGTCGCCACCGTAGACGGTGTCATCAAAATGCTGCCAGGTGGAATCGCCTTCTCCCTTCAAATTTTTGGCTGCATTAATACCGCCCTGAGCGCAAACCGAGTGGGAACGCTTCACCGGGACAATGGAGAACAGGTCAACATGTCCGCCCATTTCCGCGATCTTGATGACGGCAGCGAGTCCAGCGAGCCCGCCCCCGATGACTATGATTTTCGGATTTGCTGCCATCTCTCCTCGAATTTCACGACTGATGCGCGGACCTTACCGCATCACAAAGGATTTTGGTCCGGAATCAAGCTGTTCCAGCGGCTGAAGCGGCGTTTTCAGAAAGGCGCGCATGGTGACTGCTCCCACCAGGACAAAGAGCAAACCAATCGCAAAGCAGACGTAACCGAATCTGCGCCGGGCGCGATCACCGGTAGTAATACCCCACTTGGCTGCGAACAGCCACAACCCATATGCGAAATGCCATGAGGCGCAGACAATTCCCACGACGTAGAAGGCCACTGCCCAGGGACTTTGAAATTCCAATTGCACCTTGCCGAAAGCGGAAGCGGGATGAGTCAACAGGTGGATGCCGCTGAAGCGTAGATGCCAGGTATGCCAAGCCATGTAGAAGAAGGCGATGGCGCCAGTCCAGCGCTGCGCGGTGTACATCCGGTTGCCAAGCCAGGGGTAATCCCCAACATTGGAATCCCCGCGATACCAAATGTAGAAACCGTAAAGGGAGTGATACAGAATGGGCAGCCAGATCCCAAAGAGTTCGAGTCCTACGACAAAAGGGAATCCGGTAAGCAGCTCAACTTGTTTGGTATACGCGTCAGGACCCTTGGTGGCGAAGGCGTTGGAAACAAAATGTTCGATCAGAAACAACCCAACCGGAATAATCCCGCTCAGCGAATGTAGCCGGCGAAGCAAAAACGAGTGGCCCTTGCCGGCTCGCAAAGGAGCTACCCCGCGGGTTGTACGGATGGATGGAGGGCTGGCCGTGGATGCCACGAAACTCCTTGTGAGTTTAGAGATGAGGCAAGGACCTTTTATTATGTTGTTGCGATAGAAGTGAAGTCAAGGAAGGAACGGTAATGATTCAGAGTCACTATCTGTCTGTGTTGGGAGTGTAATCCCAGTTTTTACGTTCTCGGTTCCCAGTTCGCCGAGCAAACTGACTACCTGTGATCGATCGACCACGAAATAAATTTTCGGAAGGCTTCGCCCCGGTGGCTGTAACTGGCTTTTTCTTCCGGCGTCAGCTCGGCGAAAGTTTTTTGAATCTGCGGAAAATAAAATAATGGATCGTAGCCGAAGCCGTTCGAGCCACGCGGGCTATCGAGAATAATGCCTTCTGCTTGTCCGCGAAATACTGCCAGGGTTTCGCCGTCGCGGGCGGCGCCGAGTACACATACGAAACGCCCGGTGCGATTTTGCGGCGGAACTTTTTTCAGTTCGCGGATCAGGCGCGTATTGTTGGCTTCGTCATTGGTATTGTTCGTAAGCAAATGGGGTTGGTCGGCGGCGTAGCGCGCGGAATGCACGCCGGGTGCGCCACCAAGCGCGTCCACTTCGAGGCCTGAGTCGTCCGCTAAGACAATTTCACCCGCAGCATAGCGGCTGTAGTGCTCGGCCTTTTTGCGCGCGTTCGCCTCAAAAGTATCCCCGTCCTCGTTCACTTCGGGAAGGGAAGCGAAGTTTGAAAGGGAGGCAATCTCGATACCGTGGGGCAAGGCGGCACCGGCGAAATCGTGCAGCTTACCGGGATTCGAGGTGGCGATCAGGACGCGCGGCATTAGTTCTCATCTTTCACTGGCGGGAGCTAAAGGCGAGTCTCTTCCGCGAGAACAGCGCTAAGGCCAAAATCAGCATGACTGTCAATCCTGAAATTACTCCGCCCCACGTGCGGTCCCAGGTTCGGACAAATCTGATCTCGACGTGATTTTCGCCAGCGTCGACTGGAATGGCCATTTGTCCAGTGACCTCCTGCGTTTCCGTAGAAGCCACGCGGCCGTTGATCTGGACCTTCCAGGCGGGATAGTTGAAGAGACGCAGAAGCAGTTTTCCCGGTTCGCGCAAATTAGCGGTAAAGACCTTCAACTCTGGGTCCCATTGCTGCACTTGGATTTGCGCTCTGGTCCCGTCTTCTACCGTGACAGGGCGCGCATCCTGCTTGGTCTCAGAGGCGTCGGCGTCCGCAGGAACGTACTCGTCGACGCCTTCGTATCCGGTGCCTTCCTGCTGATTGTCCAGCATCTCGTTGATGTCGGCGGCGGTATCCCACCAGGGGGGCTGGACTCGCTGCCAGGCCAACGCCACCACGGCAAGCAGGACCACACAAACTAGCAACCGCGTCCGCCAGCGCCGGAAAGCCATGGTCACCAGCAACCCGAAGACAACGTTCAGACACAGCAGCCAGCGCCAGGGAAGCTGCACGAAACGGAGTTTAAGCAGATGATCCCAGGCCGGCGCCGTCAGCGAGAACATGAGGAGCGTGGCGGCAGCCGCCCAGGCGACGAGCGTCCACCAGATAGGCGAAAGACGATGCCAGCGGCGAGAGAAAAATGTGGCAACCGCAAGCACAACGATTTCGGCGGTGGCCACCAAACAAACCAGGAGGTTGAAACGATTGTGATCGGCATCATTGATGGTGGTGAAAAGAAAGTTGTCCTGCGGGCGCACGCCTGCCGCGAGCACCTGGGAAATGTTGACCCATTTCTCTTCGTAGGCTGCCGGAAAAATGTAAAACGCAGCCAGAGCTGCTCCCAGCAGAACGGCTGCGCCTCCATAGAACAGAATCCGCGGGGAACGCCGGGTGATTCCGACCACCACCACGAGCAAGGCCACGGAGTAGTTCACCATCACCGCGGATGGAGCATTGGTTAACCACGCGGCGGCAATGAGAAGTGCGAGTGAAATGATTGCTCTTCGGCCACGCTCCTCCAACTGAAGCACAAACAGAAGAAGTAACGGCAATAGCGCGCCGGCGAGCAGTTCGGCAAAAGCGCTGCGCCAATAGACGATCACGATGTAGTAGGGATTGGCGGCATAAAGAGCGGCGGCAAAAATCGCGTCCCGTCGATTTAGCCAGCGCCGTGCCAGCACAAACATCGACCAGCCAGAAAGAGTGAGCACTACCCAGACATAAACAGCGGGTACGGCCTTCCAGGGCAGGAGCGCGCCCAGAGCGGCTCCTAGCATCCACGAAGCCGGGGGATAGAAAATAAAACGCGCTTCGCCGTATGCGGAGTGCGCCAGTGCAGCCCATCGGGGATAGACGATTCCCTGTTTCCATTGACTGAGCACTTCCATCCACGAGTTCACGTGGAACTCGAAATCGTGGCCGGAAGGATTTCCCCGGAAGGCAAAAGGCAACACAACGGCAAAAGCCACGGCCATAACGAGTAGAAGCGGCGAAGGAAAAATTGAGTCTTCGTTGCTGCAGATGGGAATCGATGCAGGATTTGCAATTCGGTCATACTTCACAGGTTTCGCCGGCGTTGAAATGATCTTTCTCCAGTATGGCGCGCGTCAGGGAAATGCTTATGGAAGCGCCGGCAAGGCACCGGGGCCAGGAAAGATTGTTGCCCAATTGAGACGAATGGGCAATCCAATAAGCGTAACTACGCTTTCGCGTTTGCAGTATTTGGAGAGTGTAAGAAATGAGCTCACCGTGAGCCAAAGTCTACGATGAGGTCAATTGTTCCGAAGTGCGTTGCTTGCGCAGTTCCTCCAGAAATTGTTCCTGGGTAAGGGACTCATGGTTGCGTAGAAGTGACAGCAAGGAATCTTCAGTTCCGTAGGTTATCGGGACTTTGGAATGGTCGTGATCTTCTCTGGCCGTGAGGGCTCGCGGAGTGACTAGCAATTCAGGACACGTTCCTGGCCGGCTGGTCAGGAAATCGATGAAATTTCCAACTGCTTCGCGTTGTTCCGCTGTCCGCGATGCGAACTCAATTCCCATGCCGAATTCCGGATGCATGACCCGCACTGTGCCGTCAGCCTTCACTTCGATGTCTCCAGCTTTGAGGCAGAGAACAATTCCGGCGCGTTCCGGAAAGGGCGATTCAGTTTCAACATAACATCCACCCAGACTTAGATCGGTCAACTTACAATCCGCAACCGGTTCAGGATCTTCGGGCGGGAGTTGGGGTGAGTTTGCGCCTACCCACGTTTTCAGACTAGCTCGCAGATTTTCGGCGAGATCCACAAAGCGCACGCCGGACTGACCGTTAGGGTTCGCCCAGGCTACTTCGCCGCGAGGCTCGACCTCAGTGTCAGTATTGGGGAGAACGAAACGGGCGCTGACGGGTGCGGACGGATAGAGCGGTTGGGCAGTCAAGACGTCCATGCCGTCTTCACTCAAATCCAACAGGATGCCTTCTATATTCGCGCCATTCTGCACCCGTACCTCAACCGGCACCTGAACTGGAACGCGGAAGGCGCGGCGACGTTCGCGCTTGAGTAAAGCCGTGGCAGCGCGGAGGCTGGCCTGAGCTTGTGGAACAGAGATTGGTTTGTACAGGACGAAATTCGCGCCCGCCCCAAACACGTTGCGTACTTTTGTCTTGTCGCTTAGAAGGGCAACCGTTACGACCGTGTTTCCCGAGGATGCTTGGGAGGCGTTCTGTAGAACCAAGGCGGCACTATGAGGATCGTCGTAGTCGACGATTACCGCGTCGAACTTCTGCTCGGTGACGCGGCAAATAGCGTCCAGGTAGCTACAGCACTGGACTCCAAGGCCGAACTCGCACAGAACTGAACCAAGGAGTGCGGATGTTTCATCGTCTTTGGAAACCAACAGTGCCTGGAGTGTCATATGCCATGGCTATGAGGCGAACTGGTCGCGGGTATCAGGGCCAACGGGGGGGCCGCACTGGCTTGGCGGGTGCAGCCTGATTATTCGAGGTTGCTGACGCCGCCTTTGCCGCCATGGCGCTGGGCTGGACGATATCATCATCCACCTCGGCGAGAATGGCGCTGTCGTCGTCGTCGTTCTCGGTCAACAGTGGGGCAACTTCCCGCAGCTTTTCCGCTGCTTGCTGTAGCATTTCGATTTGCTTGGCTAGCTGCGCATACCTGGCTTGCTTTCGGCGCAAGACCTCATGAATGTCTTTCATACACCCCCCGTTCTGGTGAATCTAGAGAGGAAGATCAGGAGCGTCAACCGCAATCCCCATTGGCTAGATTACGTGGGTAACTTGGGACCTGAATACTCTGCGGGAGAAACCTGAGGATTTTGCGCGGTACAAAGCGGCACGGAGCCAGACTCGGCGGGTTGGAGAGAGATTCCAGGTCAACGCCAGACGAGGGCGGCGTGTTCGGAGACACAAAAGGGCCCCGCCTTCGCGGGGCCCTCTATGAGTCGAAGCTGGCAAGCCTTGGATGAGGCAACTATCCACCAAACCCGTTCCCAATAAGCCAAGAGTGCCTGGTTCCGGGACCACGATATTGGTGTCACCACTGGCGAGCGTTGTAGAACCGTTAAATAATCCGTGACCCGTATTTATGGTTAGCAGGATAGTCACGCCATTCGTGGTGAAGCCGCCGAGGGATCCGCTTATCACACCGGAGAGCGTGTAATTATGCGTGCCATTGGGAAGAGCAAACCTCGTCCAGGACACGGGGCTGCTGAAGCTGCCGTTGAAGATAACGCCGTTGGGTATCCCATTGGTGCCATTTCCGGTGATGGTAAAGCTGCCACCCGCGGCGAAAGTGGCCGTCGGGCCTCCCAGGCTGCCGCTGGTCAGCGCGCCGGTGCTGAAGGACATCGTTCCCAGATTACCTGTGACCAATCCATTACCGTTGAGACCATTGACGCCAATGAGGGTCGAACCGGTGAGACTCAAGCCAGCACTGGTGCCGGTGAGAGTGCCACCGCTATTACTGAAATCGACGCTACTACTGGCAAAGGCTGCCATCGGCAAGGCCAGAGCTAAAACCGCCAACAACATTATTCGCCTCATGCAGACTTCCTCCTAGACCACCCGAACCTGAATTCCCCCAGGTCCGCTATTCGAACTCGCCAAAAAGGGCGGACACTGGCAGTAATCAGCGTGCATGCCGACTACCAAAGTGGGACAAATTCACACCATTGAATAGAAGCAGCTTAATTGTATTTCAAGGTCCCAACTTAGAGCTCCGGAGTGCAAAGACCTGCACACTTGTATAAAGCCTTTGCGTCGGAGGTTCCACAATACAAAACTCAGCAAGAAAAGTCTTCCACAACCGAGCACCTACCTTCCCCAACGGCACCGTCATCCGGACAACCAAAGATAGCCTCTTTGTGCCATTCGTTGGCACGAAGGTGGAATTTACATCACCCATGGCGAACAGTATCTTGGGCTCGAGCAGTTCTGGGGGAGGGCTGTTCGGGCGTCCCTGGACTCGAAAGAGTCAAGGGGCGCTTCTCATTTTTGGAGCCCGTCGAACAGACCCGCTTCTTTTCCGGTTCGATAGAGTTAGCCTTAGTAAGCTACCTCAGCAGCCGTGCTGGGGCTATCGCTCGCCCGGTTCTCCGTCGGCAGAATCGCGATCACCGTAGTGCCGTCTTTTCCGGAATGGATCTCCAACCGCCCGCCCAATTGCCGAACTCTCTCTTGCATTCCTTGAATTCCGACACCGCGTTTCAGCGATCCGGAAGTACGTTGCTTCTGAACTGAGATTCCCTTGCCTTGATCGCGTACTTCGACTCTCACCTCGCGCGCAGTGCGGCCTATCCGGATACCGGCTGTTGGACTTCCGGAATGGCGATGGATGTTGGTGAGACATTCCTGCACGATACGAAAGATGGCAGTCTCACATTCCGAAGAGAGCCGTCCCAAGTCGGCGTCCAGCTCCAGATTGACTGCGATCTTGCTCCGTTCCCCAAATCCTTCCACGTACCAGCGCACGGCGGAGGGAAGTCCTGCCTCGTCTAGCAACGGTGGGTGCAGCAGGTGAGAGATAGTACGCAGTTCCCTTGACAGAGCTTTCACCAACTCAAGGCTTTCGCTGCAAGTCTTAAGCGTTTGTGCACTTAGTTGTTTAGCCTCTCTCTGGATGGAGGAGAGGTTCATATCTAACGCGACCAAGGTCTGTCCTGCACTGTCGTGCAGTTCGCGGGCAATGCGCCGGCGTTCCTCGTCCTGCATCTGTAACAACCTGCCGGAAATCGTGCGGAGGCCTTCTTCAGCGCGCTTACGTTCTGTGATATCGCTGTTCACTTCCAGAAAGCCCAACGGTTTGCCGTCGGGAGCCCGCCACATGGACCAGCGGCTGGCAACGATGATTCGGCTGCCGTCACGTTTAGAGTGGGTAAGCTCTCCCTGCCATCGTCCATCGCGCAGCAGTTGTGCTTTGATTTCTTCAAACGGCTGTGGGAACTCAGTTCGTAGGACTTGGTACGGGGCCTTTTGCAGGACTTCCTCGCGGCTCCACCCATAGAGCCGTTCCGCTCCCTGGTTCCAATAGGTGATCTTGTCGTCCAAAGTGCGCACGAAAATGGCATCGTTTGCCAGGTTCAGAAGTTCTGCCTGTGCCGATACTTCCTCAGTTCTGCGTTGCAGCTCAGCGGTGCGCTCTTGAACCCGCGACTCCAACTCGTTGTGGGCATTCCGCAATGCCTCCGCTATTTGTTTGCGCTCAGTGATGTCCAGCACGATACCGAACAGGCGGCTTTCATCCTGGGAAAATTTGCGACCCTTGCAGTAAAACCAGCGAAGCCCACGCTGTGGATCCTGATAGCGATATTCGAATTCCTGGAAGCCAGTCTTCAGGCTCTCTTGCATGGCGGCCTGAACTTTCGGCATATCTTCGGGGAAGACGCGGGACATCCACTTTTGGACACGTTCAGGGTCGCTGGCCTCAGTTCCGAACATGTGGTGAAGTTCGCTGGACAACGAGTTGTTCTTTCCCGCCGGATCCCATTCCCAGGTGCCGATTTGCGCTGCTGTTTGGGCCAGGCGGAGGCGAGTCTCATTCTTTTCCATGGTCCGGCGTGCCAGGACGTGATCGGTAACTTCTACCGCGTGGACAAAAATCCCTTCGACCGCTCCTGCCTGGTTTCGAACCGGCTGATAAATGAAATTGAAGAAAGCCTCTTCCGGCTGGCCGGAGGCGCCGCGATCGAGGTTGACCTTCATCTCCGTGCCCACAAATGGCACGCCGCCACGGTAGACCTCATCCAGGAGTTCGAAAAAACCTTGGCCCTTTAGCTCAGGCAAGCTTTCGCGAATTGGTTTCCCCAGCAGAGCCTTGTCCGATCCGCGGCCGACCGCTCGGACATAAGCCGGGTTAACGAAGGTCCAACGATGCTCGGGGCCACTCATGACGCCAATAGCGGCGGGAAGCTGCATGAAAAGCTCGCGCAGATGGTTGCGCTCGGCCAGAAGGTCGAGCTCACTCGACTGAGGGTCGCCAGTCTTTGTGCTCACTGACGACGCGGTGTGGGCGCTTGCGGAAGTCCTGCCGTCGTTGTTTTCGATCTGGGAAATGAAAGGTGAGCGGTTATGGATGATGGCTTCAATTGCCGGAAGAAGGTCTCGGGAAACCTCGGATTTGGAAACGTAGGCTCGCGCCCCGACGTCGAGCGCGGTTTGGATCATCTCTGAAACATTATGCTGGCTTAGAATCAGAATCTTAGATTGGGGAGCTTCTTTACGAATCAAGCGGGCGGCTTCGAAACCGTTGAGATGAGGCATGCTGATGTCCAGCACGACGACATCCGGCTTGAGTTTTCTAGCTTTATCGACAGCATCCCGCCCGTCCACCGCCTCGCCGCAGATGTCCCACTCTTTCCGCGACTCTAGTACAGAACGCACACCGCGTCGCACCACTTCGTGATCATCGGCGATCAGGATCCGGACAGAGCTCATTGGTTTCCCCATCCAGACTGCGGAGGTGGATACTTGCGGTAACGGGGATGTAATAGTCAGTCCTATCTAGCGTACGCTACCAGGCCAAAGGCCGCAGCGTTCAGTCCAGCCGAGAGTAGAAGATGGACCAGCTCACCTACTCTCGACCATACAGCTTTTAGTGTAGGAGTATGGCGGGACTCCCTGTAGCCTGGAAGCTACTGTTTTAATGGCGGCGGCTCCGGTTCGGCCGAGCCATCCGCCCGCGCATCAGAGGCGCCATAGTTTACCTGCGATTGCGAGTCATGCAACACTGCCTGGCCACGGCCCATCGCCGGGGAATACTCTTTGCGCACCTCGAGCTGGTGCCCCATCCTCGACAACTGCTGCAGAGTTTCTGACTTCACACGGGACTCGATCAATATGTTGCACCCGCGCCGCGAGCTCACCGTGAAGCGAGCCGCCTCGAGGGCAGCTTGTATGTTCATCCCATAATCCACAACATTCGACACGAACTGGGCATGAGCAAGCGGCTGATTCGGTCCTCCCATTATCCCGAATCCAATGTGTTGATTGCCGTGCTCCATGAAGGCCGGAATGATGGTGTGGAATGGACGCTTGCGAGGCGCCAACGCATTAGGGTGGGAAGGATCGAGGGAAAAGAGCGCACCCCGATTCTGTAGGGCAAATCCCATTCCTCGAACCGTAATGCCCGACCCGAACGCGGCGTAATTGCTCTGAATCAATGAAGCGATGTTGCCATCGCGATCGACGACGGAGAGATACGTGGTGTCACTTGCAGGAGGCTCACCGGCAGCGACGTCGCAGGCAGCCTTATGTGGATTAATAAGTTTGGCGCGCTCCTTAGCGTAGTCCTGGGAAAGCAGTCCTTTGACTGGAATCTTGGCAAAGCGAGGATCAGCGTTGTAGCGATAGAGATCGGCGTAGGCCAATTTCATGGCTTCGATTTTCTTGTGCAACTCGGTTGTGCTAAGTGGGCCTTCGGAGGAAGCCGGCGACATTTGCATAATGTTCAGCATTTCGAGCGCTGCCATGCCTTGGCCGTTGGGAGGAAGCTCATATATCGTCCAATCGCGATAGGTGACGGAGATCGGTTCCACCCACTCTGGCGCAAACTCAGCCAGATCCGCCGCCGATATCGTCCCCCCAAGCGATTGCGACGTACGGAGAATGGCTTGGGCAATCTCTCCGCGGTAAAAAGAATTTGTGCCTTGTTGAGCAATCAGTCGCAGTGCCTTGGCCAGATCATGGTTCTGAAAAATTTCCCCAACAGCCGGAGGCTTGTCGTTGTGCAGAAACACACGGCGGCTTTCGCTGTCACGAAGCAAATCCTCGGCCGAATCCTCCCAGAACCCGTGAATCAATTCAGGGACGGGATATCCCTCGTCGGCATAGAAAATCGCAGCCTGAAAAATGTCCTTCCAGGGGAGCCTTCCAAAGCGTTCGTGCAGTGCGCTCCATCCCGCGACGGCGCCGGGGACGGTCACGCTATCGATTCCAGACTGCGGCATGGAAGTCGCGGTTTTAGCCTTCAAGTGGTCGATCGTAAGGCCCTGAGGCGCCCATCCGCTGGCGTTCAATCCGTAGAGCTTTCCTGTCTTGGCCTCCCAGTAGAGGGCGAACAAATCGCCACCCATGCCGTTCATCATGGGTTCGGTGACGCCCAGAACGGCGTTGGCAGCGATGGCAGCGTCCGCGGCTGACCCGCCTCGAGCCAGAATTTGCGCGCCGGCTTGCGACGCTTGCACATGACTAGTCGCCACGACCCCGTAGCGTGTGACCACCATGGACCGGGCGTGAGAACGGTCCTGGGCGAAAACGCCGGGAATCAGTAGAACAACAGTGATGGCAACTCGTGTCGCGAAAGACATGTGCCCCTTAGGAAGAAGAGCGCATTCTGCTTGGCGGGAAGATATGGTGTCAAGTTCTGATTCTCACTGCACCAGCGCAAGACAGAATAGATTGACGGCCCTTGCCGCCGGCACTAATATGCCGCGCAGCATCTGGAGGTAGTTTATGTCGCTAGCCGGAAAATGTGCGCTAATCACTGGCAGTTCGCGTGGCATCGGCCGAGGGATCGCATTGAAGTTGGCGGAACAGGGAGCCAAGATCGCGGTTCATTACTATCAAAACGAGGCCGCAGCCAACGCTACGTTAGCCAAAATACGCGAGCGTGGTTCCGATGGTTTTGTGGTGCAGGGGGACGTGTGCCATCACGAAGAAGTAAGTCGCATCTTTCAGCAAGTAGAATCCGAGTTTGGCAAGCTCGATATCTTCGTGCACAACGCTCGCACCGAGGCGCCAACCTTTTATCAACCTGCCATGCAGATCACTCTGGATAAATGGGACACCGCGGTAGATTCTCAGGCCAAGGCATTTCTGGTCGGAGTTCGCGAAGCTGCCAGGTTGATGCCAAATCACGGCAGGGTCATTGCCATCACCTACGCGCCGGGTGGAAAGTATGGAAGCTGGCAGCCCTGGGTTGCGATGGGCGCTGCTAAAGCCGGCTTGGAAGTACTCTGTCGTTATTTCGCGGTGGCGCTGGCTGGCCGCGGGATCACTGTCAATGCATTGAGTCCCGGCTGGGTCGAAGACAGCGTGCTGAATAGCTTGCCTGAGGCGGTACAGAAAAGCGTGCGCGACTGGCATCAGGGTGGATGGACACCAATGGGCAGGTTGGGAACTCCGGCTGACATCGGAAATGCGGTCGCACTGCTTTGCTCAGAAGACGCCAACTGGATCACTGGTCAGGTGATTGATGTGGATGGCGGCGCTTCACTGATGAACGCGCACCTTCCGCTGGATATTCAGCAAGCAGTTCCAAGCCGAGCAGAAGCTGCTTGAAGCAAACCCAATTTCGATTCATGCGTTGATGCCGAGTTGATACTGAACCCGTTTCAGTGGCCGGAGGCTGGACTGTTCGCCTCCGGACCTTTCTTCCGTTGTTTCAGGGATTCCTTCCCGCCAGCGCAGGCTTCCAGGTTTCCGCCGCGGGCATCTAATCCACGACATTCGGTGCGAGGCGAAACAATGGCAAAGGAAAATCCCAAAAATGGGGGTTGGGCCAATGGGTTTCAGATTTTCGCGACCAAGGCATCGTACGTGGTCGGTACAAAATGGGCATTTGCCGCGGCTATCGCGCTGATTGTTGCCTGGGCGATTGCCGGACCTTATTTTCACTACTCCGATACCTGGCAATTGGTGGTGAACACCGCGACCACGGTGGTTACCTTTCTGATCGTCTTCCTGATCCAGAACACGCAGAATCGGGAGGCCAAGGCAACTCAGCTCAAGCTCGACGAAATCATCCGATCCATCAATCCAGCACACAATGAGATGATTGATATTGAGAAACTCTCGGACAAGGAACTGGAAAGACTATCCACACAATACGAGCAGATCCGCAAGGAATGCGAGGCTAGGAATTCGGAGCGGAAGGCGCCTAGCAAGACATAACACGCAACTTCTTTCCTAAGCAGCAAACTCCGGCGGAAACGATTGGTCTGGGATTTTTCGAGCCGCTTTCACGCCCGG
This sequence comes from Acidobacteriales bacterium 13_2_20CM_55_8, assembly GCA_001914815.1. Classification (GTDB taxonomy): domain Bacteria; phylum Acidobacteriota; class Terriglobia; order Terriglobales; family Acidobacteriaceae; genus 40CM-3-55-5. The sequence continues at coordinate 6,366 of MNDG01000155.1, read as the reverse complement.
CCGCACCTGCTCGAACGTGCACTGACGTGGTTTTTTCTCCGGACGCCAGCGCAGGAATTTCGTACCGTGGCGGAAACGCGACCCAGAAAAATGATCGTAGCTCACTTCGCACACCAGTTTGGGTTTTAGCGGTTGCCATTCGGAGGAACGCTTGGTGCTCCATCGGCTCGGTCCGCCGGGTGCGTGTCCGGTAAATCCGGGCCCACCAATCAACGGCTCGACAGTCTTCTTCAGCTCGATACGCTGCTCACGGGTGAAGCTGGACGTGAATCCCACATGATCCAGCAGCTCCTGATCGTTGTAGAGACCCAGGAGAAGCGAACCTATGCCGCCGCCTTTTTCGGCATAGCGAAAACCTCCAACCACGCAATCCGCGGTGCGAATGCGTTTGATCTTAACCATGCCGGTGCGCTCTCCGGAACGATAGGGCTCGTCCAACCGCTTGGCGACGATTCCATCCAGACCTAATGTCGCCAGCTCGCGCATCCACTGCTCCGCCTGTTTCGGATCAGTCGATGCCGGAGAAAGGCGAACCGTTCCCTTCGCTGGAAAATGCCGGAACAATTGCACTAGCTTCTCGCGCCGTTGCTTGAGTTGCAAATCTGTGAGGACTTGGCCTTTGCTGTCCACCAGCAGATCGAAGCACATGAAGCTGGCCGGAGATTCTGCGGATAGTTTGCGAATGCGCGATTCAGCGGGATGAATACGCAACAGCAGATCGTCGAACGATAGATGCCCTCCGGAAAAAATTACGATTTCACCGTCGAGCACAAACCGGCGCTCCGGTAACTCAGACAACGCTGCAACCAGTTCCGGAAAATAGCGGCCCAACGGCTGTCCAGCTTTTGATTGCAGCAACACCTCTTTTCCATTGCGGAAGGCAAGACAACGAAAGCCGTCCCACTTGGGCTCGTAGAGCCAGCCTGGGCCGCCGGGAATTTCGTTCACAGATTTGGGAATAGCACCGGCTTTCACTTTGGCCGTGCGCTTCTTTTTCCTGGGTTTGATGATTCGGGTTTTCGGCATCCGATAGTTTCGATGCTGAATTCTGCTCTCGTGGCCAGGTGACCAAAATTCACCCCGGGGACGAATACTGCTTGCTGATCTGCTGAGTCATGTTTCCTTTGCATCCCGGTTCCGTCGGCTATACTGTCTCGCCTCTTCCTAAGCTTGGTCTTGCTTGATCGAAAATAGAAAAAAGGCGTCCCCAAAGAAGGAATAGCATGAAAACTATTTTTATTGTTTGCCTGATCTGCCTCAGCAGTGTGATCGCACATACGCAAGGTCCGACGAAGGATTCAAATCCGGACGTGGACAGACTCATTGCTTTGGAGAACGCGTGGAATCAAGCGCAGCTGCACCACGATGCCAAGGCTCTGAATGACCTGGTCTCACCCTCGTTCGTCTACACCGACTATGACGGCACAGTTATGAACAAGGCGCAATTCCTAGTAGATTTGCGCGATCCGTCGTACCGCGCGACCTTGATCACGAATGAGAACATGAAAGTTTTTCCCTATGAGAATGTGGCCATCGTCGTTGGGAGGTATCACACCAAAGGAGTCTATAAGGGCAAACAGTTTGAGCACTACGGCCGATTCACTGATTCCTGGATTCACCAAAACGGCAAGTGGCAGTGCATTGCGAGTCACACCAGCTTGCTCAAGAAGTGAACTGAGCAGCGAACGGAAGCTGCGTGGTATTACCTGTTTGCGAATGCGGGCCGAAGATTTCTGACAAGCGGAAAGTGTAGTTTATAATCTAAAGCTCGCTGCCGCAAACCGTCCAGCGCGCCCTTAGCTCAGTTGGATAGAGCGTCTGGCTACGAACCAGAAGGTCGGGAGTTCGAATCTCTCAGGGCGCACCATTCTTTTCTGTGAAAGACCGGTTCCGCCCATCCAGGCACATTATCTCTCGCTGGTTATTCCTTTTCCCTCCACGATATAAGGACGGGCAGTCTTCCAGATTAATTTCTAAACGTTATACCTCTTGCCATGCGGCGGAGAGCCTAGGATGATAAACAGGGTTTCCGGCGCAGGCTTCCATTTCAAGAAGCTGACCCACCGAGGACAAGCGCCAACAGTCAAAAGTTCCTCGTCGCGACGATGACATACTGGGGCCGACTGCCGAGCGGAACGCGCTGTTTCTCATTTGCGTTGCTTCTGATGCTGCTGTGGTCCGATCGCAACTCCAACGGGCAGTCGCCGTTGCGCAATATCAACGAACCGGAAATTGCAGCGTCCCAAACTGCAAACCCCGGTTCGCCGGAAGCGCGCAGAAAATATGCGGGGCTAGAAGCTCCTGCTCAGCAGCCATCCACGCTCGCCAAAGCAAAATCGCTCCTTGACGAAGGTAAGCTAAATGAGGCTGAGTTGGCGGTGCGGCAATATCTGGTCCAGTATCCGAACTCCGGAGATGCGCATTTCCTGCTGGGCTACGTCCTGTTCCGATTAATACAGGCCCAAGCTTTATCAGCCGCGGGTCTAGACGCGGCAAGTCCCTATGGTGCGGACGTCTCCGATACGAAGTTCCGGGATGCTAAAGCAAAAGAATCATTAGCAGCGTACACCGCGGGCGCAAAGTACCAGAGCCCAAGCGCCCTCGACCTGAAAATCGTCGCGCTCGATTATGTTCTGTTGCAGAACTACACGGACGCCGATAAGTGGCTTACAAAATCACTGGAGTGGAATCCCAGGGATGCCGAAGGCTGGTACTATCTGGGGCGTACAAAATACAACGAGAACAGATTCGAGGAAGCGATCAATGCCTTCGAGCAATGTCTGAAGCTTGATCCTGGAAATGTTAAGGCTGAAGACAATCTCGGATTGTCGTATGCCGGACTGGGCCGCACTGAAGAGGCCATCAATGCTTATAAGAAGGCAATGGATTGGCAAACGCAGGTAGCGAATAAGAACCCTGGGCCATTCATCGATCTTGGCAGTCTTCTCTTAGAACAGAATCAGGCCGAAAACGCTGTGGCCTATCTCCTTCAGGCCGTGGAGATTGCTCCTAGGGAATTCAGTGCGCATGAGCAGCTGGGGAAAGCGTATTCCCACCTCAATCAGCTTCAAAAGGCTCAAAGCGAATTAGAGAAGGCGGTCGAACTAGCTCCTCAGATTGCTCGTTTACACTTTCTCTTGGGGCAGGTATATCGCAGGCAGGGTTTGATCGATAAGGCAAGAGCGGAATTGGATCGATTTGCCAAATTGAACGGCGCTCATTCCTTGCCGGTAGATCCTGAGCGCTAGATTCCAGGAAAGCCGCTGCACAGCTCGTTAACCTTACGCCACTTGCTGTTGCTGGGAGGCTCGTGTCTGCTTCTCTCGAGTGGCGGTTTCTGCCCCTAGTCCGAATCTGACTGCGGTAGTAAAGTCGGTAGAAATCGTGGCAATGCACGTATAGACTGTTTGCTACTGACTAAATTCTCTTTGTGAGAAACAGCTTGGCCCCGTAGCTCAACTGGATAGAGCATCAGACTTCGGATCTGAGGGTTGGGGGTTCGACTCCCTCCGGGGTCGCCATTTTCTTCGTCCCGGTTGCGGTCGCAGAGTTGGCTTCAGATGCAATCGGGCATCTGTTGCAGATACTGAACTCCTGCCCGGGGTAGCCGAGGTGAAGTAGATTTCAACAATGGTTCGGCGAATAGGGTGCATTCCAGTGGTTAAAAGTAAATCTTTCCAGGCTCCGGCAATTCCTACCAGCCTTAACGCTCTGTGTGCTTGTACTTTCATGTACTTAGGGATGGCACGGCGGATGCAAGGGGGAACCATAGACGAAGTGGCGCGCAACGGGGCGCTCCTGAGAATAAACTTCGGCCAGAGGTTTTCTTGAGCGCCCCTTGCTTTTTCTTAGCCTACCCGCGGTAAACCTCTCAAATTCATTTGGCAGAGCTGCTTAGGTGAGTACCAGCTTTTCCTGCACATCCAACCCCGCCTCCCGCAACAAGGAAGCAATCACGGGTTCTTTAAACCGGGAAGCGTCAAATTCCAGACGGACAGTTCGAGCCTTGGGATCGAAAGTGATGCGGCGAATTCCGTAAACCTCGCGGAGGGCGCTGATGGCGCGCATTTCCGTCTCCGTGGGAGGATTTCCGTAGCGATAAGCAACTTCCAATTGCGTCATCGGATGCAGCGTCTCCGCTTGCAAAGATACAACAGCCACCGTCAAGAATCGACTCATGCGTTGAGACAATCTAATATTTGTCGCGTTCGATCGATCTCGGCTCTCCAACATGGAAAATGCTGCCAATTCTGCAACTGCTGTAAAGGATCCGGTTTGCGGCATGTCCGTAGATCCGGCAACAGCGCGCTACAAGATCGAGCACGCCGGGAAAACTTATTACTTCTGTTGTGGCCACTGCGCGGAGAAGTTTAAAGCCGATCCAGGTAAGTACGACGCGCGGAAAAAAATTGCTGTGGCCAACCATTCTGGCCTGGTGACGCTGGGAACGCCAATTTTCCCCGCCACGCGAAAGCCTGCCGCAGGCGCACAGGTCAAGAGTGATGTATCCGCATTTTCGGACAGCAGCTACGTATGCCCGATGTGTCCGAAAGTACGACAGAGCAAACCTGGCCACTGCCCGAAATGTGGGATGGCGCTGGAACCGGAAACTCCGGTTCCTTCCAGCCGGATTGAATACACCTGCCCCATGCATCCGCAGATTGTGCGTTCTGGCCCGGGGACGTGTCCGATCTGCGGAATGGCGCTTGAACCGCGCAGCGTAACCGCGGTCGAGCAGGACAATCCCGAACTGCGTGAGATGACTCGCCGATTTTGGCTTAGCCTGGCGCTGACTGTGCCATTGCTGGGCGTCGCCATGGTCGACATGCTGCCCGGCATGCCGGTGCAACACGGCTTGCCAGGTTGGCTGTCCTGGATCGAGCTGTTGCTGAGCACGCCCGTGGTGCTCTGGGGCGGATGGCCGTTCTTCGAGCGCGGATGGGTGTCGGTCGTCAATCGCTCGACCAACATGTTTACCTTGATCGCGATGGGCACCGGCGTGGCCTATTTGTACAGCCTGGTCGCGACTCTCTTCCCGCAAATCTTCCCCGCATCGTTTCGAGATATGAGCGGGACTCCACCGGTTTATTTCGAAGCCGCAGCGGCAATCGTCACACTTGTACTGCTGGGGCAGGTGCTGGAACTGCGGGCGCGCAGCCGCACTGGATCGGCGATCCGCGCGCTACTCGACCTAACACCTAAAACTGCCCGCGTATTACGTGACGGCAGAGAAGAAGATATTCCGCTGGAGCAGGTGCAACCGGGAGATCGGCTGCGCGTGCGTCCCGGAGAAAAAATCCCCGTGGATGGAGTGATCGTTGAGGGAAGCAGCGCAATTGATGAGTCGATGATTACCGGCGAATCGATGCCAGTGGAGAAGGAATCCAGCAGCCACGTGATTGGCGGGACCGTGAACGGAACCGGATCGTTCGTGATGCGGGCCGAGCGGGTGGGTAGCGAGACTGTGCTGGCACAGATCGTGCAGCAGGTCAGCCAGGCGCAGCGTAGCCGGGCGCCGATTCAACGGCTTGCGGACCGGGTGTCAGGATGGTTCGTCCCAGCGGTGATCGCGATTGCGGTGGTTACGTTCATAGTCTGGAGCTTTTTCGGGCCCGAACCGCGTTTCGCTTATGGCTTGGTCAATGCTGTCGCTGTGCTGATCATCGCCTGTCCGTGCGCCTTGGGATTGGCCACGCCGATAGCGATCATGGTGGGCACGGGAAAGGGTGCGACGGCTGGTGTTTTGATCAAGAACGCCGAAGCGCTGGAAATCCTGGAAAAAGTGGACACCCTGGTGTTGGACAAGACCGGCACTTTGACGGAAGGAAAGCCGAGGGTCACATCGGTGGTCACCACTCCCGGGGCAGATGAATCCGAAGTCCTTCGCCTGGCAGCTAGTCTGGAGCAGGGAAGCGAACACCCGCTAGCGGCAGCCTTGATTGCTGCTGCTAAGGATCGTGGTCTCGCGTTGGCTGAAAGCCGTGAGTTCCGCTCTCAAACTGGGCGTGGGGTTACCGGCAAAGTGGACGGTCACGCACTGATTGCGGGAAACGAAAAACTCTTTGAAGAATTGAACCTGCTGATAGGGCCACTGTCGCAATCCGCGGACGAACTGCGCCGTAGCGGACAGACATTAATATTCGTGGCCGTGGACGGTCGTCCGGCAGGAGTAATCGCCATTTCCGATCCCATCAAGGCATCCACTCCACGAGCCCTGCGCGATCTGAAGGGTGAGGGCTTGCGCCTCGTGATGCTCACCGGGGACAATCGTGCGACCGCCGAAGCGGTCGCAAGGCAACTGGGAATTGATGAGTTCGAAGCTGGTGTTTTGCCCGAGCACAAAGCCGGTGTGGTGCGTCGCCTGCA
>MNDG01000016.1 GCA_001914815.1 Acidobacteriales bacterium 13_2_20CM_55_8 | reverse complement strand
GCGCGCTTACATCGGGCAGCCGGAACTCGAGTCCAACCGAATCACCCGGGCGAAACTCTGCTGCTATAACTGCCAACATGCCGCCTTCACCTAAGTCAAGGGAGCGTCCAGGAATATTGTTGGGAACCCCGGAACATAATACGGTAACATCCACGGGAATGGCGATGGCATGGCGCGAAACCCGGCGTGGAATGATCTTCGGCGGGGCGAGAGCTCGCGCTGCTCCTGCAATCATGGATTCCCTTTGGCGCACATCTAGAACACCTCCAGCCCGGTGTCAAAACCGAGGTGAAAAGGCAGCCAGGTTAGGTGTATGGGAAGAAGTATAGCAACTTTTGGGATTGATTGATGCGAAGGTGTGGTGCCTCCGCTACTCTCGTCGACCCTGCGTTTCCCGGCGCTGAAGCGCTGGGCTAGGTTGTGTTGCCCCTCCGGGGCAGCACACACGAACTTTAGAACTCGCGGCAAGTGGGATCGGATACAAGGAATCGTCCAAAAACAGGTCGGCCCGGAGCGTCGCCCCGGGCCAATAATATCTCAACGTCGAACTGCTGGCCGGCGCGCTTTGGCTTCTTGCTGCGGCTACGGCCAGCGTTTCGCGGTGTCTTCCCATCCGGCGGCTCGGGCGGGCTGCGGATTTGCATTCACCGCAGGCTGGGGAATCCGAATAGGCTGCTGCGTTCCGGCGGACGCGGTCAAAGTCGGTTTATTGACCGCATCGGCAAGGGCTTCCTTATCTTCGGATAGCAAGGGTGCGGCCACCCGCAGAGCTTCCACTTCTTTCTCCAGCTTCGAGAGCTCAAGTTCCTTCTGTCTCAGGACCTCATAGACATTTTTCATCGTGGCACCTGTGAAAACGGATCGAATACAGTGATTGTCCGCACTTTATGCAGGTATAACGCTTTTGTCAAGAAGTAAGAGGAGGAACTCTGGTTGGGTTCTTTTATCAGCAACGCGGCCGGGCCGCGGCCAGCAGGAACTTTCCATCTTTACTCTTTTTGCGCAATTCGACTTCGAATCCGCCGCGCTCGATAAGCGCGAAAAATACCGGCTCGTCATATTTGATTGAGCTGCTCATCAATACTTTTTCGTCTTTTTCCAAATGCATCGCGGTAGCGCCGATTTGCAGTTCCAGATCCCGGCCAGCAACGAAATATTTCGCCACTTCGTGAATTCCCTGCCGGCCAGGGCGCAACTCAAAGTTGAGCTCTCCATCCTGTTCTGTCAAACCCAAGGCGGCAAGCGGACCGAACGCAAAGCGACGGTTGGTGGGGTTGTCATAGCCCGACAGCGTAGTGTCGCGATCAAAAACTTCGCCATCGAATAGGGCACGGTCGGTCGGCTGCATAATCCGTCGCAAGCGCTCTGGAAATCGCAAAGGATCGAATGCGCCGAGAGTATTCCCCAGAGTGGCAAAGATGCAGGAGCCACCTTGTCCCGATAGAGCTTGAAGATGTCCATCTAAGGTGATGTCGAGCTTGATTCCGCGCAGGCTCAATGCTGATCCGTCGGCGGCGGTAAGAGCTAGTTCCAACAACGACTGGCTGAAATCCACTGCGGTATAGGCCAGGGGGCGCGCGGCATGCTTGAATTTTTCCAGCAGAATTTTGTCTTTGCTGCCCTCGCCGCACCCGAGGCCGCAAAGCGTGTCCGCTCCTGGCCAGAGTCCCACAAGTTCAGGGACACTGGCTGCCAGCAAGCGCAACGCCCGGTTCGCGTTGCGATATTCGGGAGCGCTCATGAGCTGGACCCAGGCGCTTACGGATGCGGGCAGCCAATAGAAAAACTTTTCATCCAGGAAGCGCCGGGCAAAGGCAGCAGCAAAGCCGACGGCGATTTCATCTTCACGGAGAAGCACTTGCACCGAAAATGGTGTTTTGGGAATGGCCATGCTGTCAGCAGATTATCCGGCTTCCATGCTGGTTTCAAAAAGAAATGCGGCAGCTATTTGTGTTACTCTTTGCCGGTTTTCGCATCTATTGAAACAAGCCTTCGAAGGCTCTGGAGGAAACATCATGAAGATTGTTGAAATCAGCGAAGTGGCCCCCACTTGTCATAGCAACTTTAAACTAGTGGAGACCGCAGAAGTGTCCCCCACCTGCCACAGCAATTTCAAGCTGGTGGAGAGCACGGAAGTCGCACCGACCTGCCACTAAAAGGTCAGACTGGCTGAGCCTGCGGTGGCCAGGCCGCCCAGCCTTACGCTGCCATTATAATAACGGCAGCTGGACTGGCCGTCGCAGGCTTGATCTATGCCTTCCATACTCGAGGGCCGGATATCCATCGGCGCCTTTTACAATCCGCACCTGGCTGGAGAGTTGCTCCGCGCCGGGGACCTTATTGGGCATCTCGCTATGGCGGATCCGCCTGCGTCGGACGATGCCGCGTTTCCCTACATCCGCGATCGTTTTCCACTGCTGTTGCACGATTATCTGGGACAGCTTTCCGATCCATTGAGCCCACACGCTCTCGATCGCGCACGGCAGTTGCAGGATCTGTACCGCTCGCCCTGGGTTGCAGAGCATTTTCAATGTCTGCACACACAAGATCATGAGCGGACTCTTGATTATGTCTTTCCACCACTGTATACAGAAGAATTTCTACAGCGGTTTGAAGCCAATGCCAGGGTGTTGCGAGATACGGTGGGCGCGCCCCTGGTTATGGAAAACATTCCGGGATTCTTTTCCCTCGAGCACGCCCAAATGAGCGAAGCTGAATTCTTGCGGCGCTTTTTTGACGATACCGGTTGCGGATTTCTGCTCGATCTACCGCATGTCTGGTTGGCGGCACACTATTCCGGGATCGGGGCGCAGGAGTACTTGAAAGATTTCCCGCTGGAGAAAGTCGTTGAGTTGCACGTGGCTGGCGTGGAATTAGATCGTGATCTTGAAGGGCCGTGGATTGCTCCTACCGCACCGCCAGGAGACATTCTGGATCTGGCATTGTGGGTGGCAGAACGCGCGCCCAAGCTGCGCGCTGTGACGTTTGACGCCTTTTCTCCCAGCTTGACGGAGGAAACGGTCCTGAGATCGGTAGTAGCGACGCGCCGGGCCTTCGGGTTGAACTAAGCCAGCTTTCCTACTCCCGTTTGTATGACAACCAATTACGCTCCCCTCTTGACCATGCCCAAACCAGAATCTTCCAAGAGTGATCGTGATCTGCAAGACGAAGTCATCCGCTATCTCGCCGATGCCAGGGCTCGAAAAAAAAGTTCGGCGGAGCTGCCACTTTCCCCGGAACAGGCGCAGAAAGCGGAAAAGTTTGGCCGCTTTCTGGCACGACGCTATTATCGCGACCGGCTTGCCCGCTCCTTCCGCTACTCGCGAATGTTTTCGTCAGCGATAGGCCGCACCGCGGAGCAGGTGGTGGATGGAGAGTTTTTCCAGGATTTCCTGAACGAATGTGTGATGGGATCGCTCGAAGCGGCGCAACGCGTGGGGCAAATGGCGGTTATGCATATGTCCAATGTTCTGGAGCCGGGGGTTTGGTGGGAGGAATTGCTGGCTTACGAGCAGGCATTCTTTCTTCAGGCCGCCACGGCTGAAGCCGAATCCAGAACGGATATTCCACGCCGTGGGCGTAGCGCTGTTTCTTGTGCTTTTCGTTGGAACTTGCCGGAAATATTGACTCGGCTCAAGTCTGCGCAGAATATTGGCAACGATTTGAAAAAAGATGTACTCCTGCTCTTTTCCCGGACCGCGGGCGGAAATATCTATGTAGTTGAAATGGAGGGGAGCAGCGAGCTGATCTGGCGGCATACCGACGGAGCCCGAAATGTGGATCAGATCGCCTCGGCTGTGTCTCTTCCGGTGAAAACTGTACAAGACACCCTGCAAGCGTTAAGTCAAATTGGAGCCGTAGTTCTGCCTCCCCGATAAGGTGCCACCGGATCTCTAAGGCTTTTTTCCGTGCAACTTCACTGAAGCGACTGCAGAAGCGGCTTCCGACATGCCTTGTTCCGAAGTTTCTCCCAGGCAACAGCCAGGGGTTGTCGTCTTCGGGGCGAGCCCATAACAATTCCGGATTCATTGGCGGCCATTGGATTTTCTCCTGGAAATAGGTTTGTCGCTAACCGTGCGGCAGCTCACCGCGACATTGGGCCATTCGCCGTCAAATTGGCAGCAGCCATGTGGCCCGAGTGTCTGATTCAACATGCGCAGGGAAGCGAGGAGTTGAGGACGAAATCCGGCGGGAATTGCGTTGACGATAGTCTTGGTGCGCACTTGCATCAGCTTGTCAATTCGCGCACGTACCTGGCGTCCGTGGCGAGTGACGGCGACGTTCGCGGCGCGGCCATCGCCGGCAGCACCACGCACGCGCTGAACGAGCTTCTGTGCCTCGAGCTTCTCCAGCACGCGAGTCATCGCACTGGGCGTGATGCCGGCCTCGGCTGCGAGATCAGAAAGACGTGCGCCCTGCTTGGCGGTCAGAGTGCGGAGAATGCTGCACTGGCGGGGAGTCAGCCCTTCACAACAAACTTCGTCCGGACCAACCCGGTTCAGAACCCGGGCTAATTGTTCCAATTCGGCGGACCAGCCGGCAACTTGCGAGGCTCCGAGCATGGGGGTAGAATAAGTAGACTTATTTGCATGAGTCAAGCAAATACTTATGCAGCAGCCTTTCTCGTCTGGTAGAGAACGATGTTGAAGGTAAAGACGAGGGGGCGCTCGCTACGGCATTCCGGGAATAAATCCCAACTTTGGAAGTAAATTCGTGACGAGGTATGAAAAGACGGAGTTTTACAAATGTGGGCGAGTGCAACATAACACCTCCCAAAACAAACGTCGTGGCCTGAAGAAAGTGAACTGCACAATAATTGCAAACTCTTCTTACCTTTTCTGAATCATAACGTCTAAGAAGCAATGAGTTCCGCCACTCCGGCCCTATCTGACGCCAGATACGCAGGGTACGATGACCTCGCAAGTCAGACCAGGTTGATGGAACCCGTGTGAGAGCTTTTGCGTACTAGATGCAGGGGTGGTGTGCGCGGGGGAAGCGGCCCGTCAGACGTGTACAGGCGCGTCGACGAACAGTCGGAGGACGGTCATGGACAGCGCGCGAAGTACTGGTAACGGAAGCGGGAGCAAAAACCTTCCCGGCAGCAGTGATCCACATGTCCAGGAAGTAATGCGGGCGGCACACGAAGAACTCAAGCAACTGCTGCGTCAACGGGCCGATATCATGAAGCGTATCGGTACGGTGAAGCAAACCATCGTTGGACTGGCCAATCTGTTTGGTGACGATGTATTGAGTGAAGAGTTGCTGGAGCTGGTGGACCGCAAAAGTAGCGGCCGCCAACCGGGTTTCACCAAGGCTTGCCGGATGGTGTTGATGGAAGCCGACCGGCCTCTGGGAGCGCGCGAGGTTTGCGAGCATATCCAACAGCGTACTCCGCCGGTGTTGCTAAGACACAAAGATCCGCTGGCGTCGGTGACCACCGTGCTGAACCGGCTAGTGGAGTATGGCGAGGCGCGGACCGTGATACGCGAAAACGGACGACGGGCGTGGCAGTGGGTTGCAGATCCTGCCCATAGCGGGTTTGCTGGCGAAGGTTCCTCCTCAAAATTGTGACCTTGCACTCAGGTCGAATCCTAGAAGCGATAACCTGCGACCTGAGAACTGACCCCTGGGACCCGAGCCTGCTACCCGCTCCCAAGACCTGACCCCTGATAATCTCAATGCATGTCGGATAGTAGCGCCCGGCCAGTGGATAGCAAGACCCCGCGCGTCTTGCTGCGCGCAATTCCACTCAGCCTGTCATCAGCAATAGTGGCCCTCCTGCTGTTCGGCTGGCTGGCAGAGGAAGTACTCGAACCGGGAACGACACGTTTCGACGACAGCGTGCGAGCGGCGGTGCATCAACATGCGTCTCCGGCCCTTACCGTATTCATGCGCGGTATCACGCTGCTGGGTTCGATGGAAGTGCTGCTCCCCGCCGTTCTTATCTTTCTTACTTCTTTTTGTCCGAAGCAAGCGTTATGAAGCGATTGTGCTGGCTGTGACCATTGCGGGCGGCTTGATTTTGAATATAGTTCTGAAATGGAGTTTTCATCGTGTCCGGCCGGATGCTTTCTTTAACCTTGCTACGCCTATGTCCTACGCATTTCCCAGCGGGCATGCACTGCTTGCATTCTGTTTTTACTGGGTGATGGCCTGGATATGGTCTGATTCGCAGAGGAACCGAGAACGACGTTGGATGGTGTGGGTTGGGGCGGTATGTTTGATCGGGCTTATCGGTTTGTCGCGGATTTATCTCGGAGTACATTACGCCAGCGATGTGCTGGCGGGGTATGCGGCTGCCATTGTATGGATCAGCGCAGTGACGATGATTGTCCGGCGGCGTAAAGAACTCTAAGACGCGGGCGGGGCGCCCGCGCCACACAACCAACCCCCACCAGGTCCTAAGATGGGGGCAGCAGCATTCCTTTTTCCAGATGCCGAGTTACGTGAGCGTAAGAAGCGGCATGTGGATCGTGCGTGACCATCACAATGGTTTTATGAAAATCCTGATTCAGACGTTTCAGAATTTCGAGGACTTCGGTGGCGGAATGGCTATCGAGATCGCCCGTCGGCTCGTCCGCCAGCAATAGAGTTGGATCGCTGACGATGGCGCGGGCGATGGCGACACGTTGCTCCTGACCGCCTGAGAGCTGCTTGGGAAGGTGATTCACACGGTCCTCGAGACCGACGAGTTTCAATGCGGTCATCACGTGTTCGCGACGTTGTTGGGAATTGAGCTTGGTGAGCAGCAGGGGGAGTTCCACGTTTTCGAAGGCGGTGAGCACGGGGATCAGATTGAAAGTCTGGAAAACGTATCCGATATGCTCATTGCGCCAGTGGGCAGACTGGGAGTCGCTGAAGCGGAAGATATTCTCGCCCAACACCAACAGGTCGCCTGAGGTGGGGCGGTCAATGGCGGCGATCATATTCAACAACGTGGTCTTGCCCGAGCCGGAAGGGCCCATCAGCGCGAGGAATTCGCCGGAAGCGATCTCAATAGAAACATCGTCGAGGGCTTTTACCTCAAAGGCATCGCGCTTGAATATTTTGCTGACGTTGCGAGCCTGAACCACTTTGGTTTGTGTGGCGGTACGCGGAAAAGTAGCAGTGCTCATGATTGTCCCTTAATCTTGATTTTTTGTCCGTCCTTTAAATCCTGGGGAGCAGTAGTGATGACGCTTTCGCCTCCATTGAGCCCTTGCACCAGCAATCCGCCGCTGCGTTGCGATTTTACTTGCACCTCACGCATTAGGGCCTTGCCATCGAAGGCCAGGAAGACGACCTTCTTGCCATTGTGATCTCGAACCGCAGTTGTAGGCACTACAACTCCGGAAGGTTGCGAGTTCGTGCTCTTAACTTCGTTGGCCAGGAACTTGACCGTGGAATTCATTTCCGGACGAAGGTATTCGTCCGGGTTCAATATTTGCACCTTCACCTGGACAGTCGCTTTCTGACGATTGGCCTCGGGTGAGATTTCGGCAATGGTTCCGTCATACTTGCGATCGGGAAACGCATCCACGGTAACGAGTCCTTTTTGGTTGTGGCTCAACTTTGAAAAATCGTCCTGCGCGATATCGAGTTCGACCTGAAGATCAGTCAGGTCGGCGAGGGAAACCACTGATCCCTGTGGTCCGCCCTCGGCCGAACTGGCGAATTGCGCAGTAATGAGTTCGCCCTTTTCCGCCGTACGCTCGAGAATGGTGCCGTTGACAGGAGCTCGAATAATGGTAGCGTCGAGTTGCGCTTTGGCGAAATCAGCTCTGCCCTGGGCTTCGGCAAGGTCGCCATGAGCACGATCGATCTCTTCATGGCGTGGGCCGATCTTCGAAAGTTGGTATCCCTG
>MNDG01000076.1 GCA_001914815.1 Acidobacteriales bacterium 13_2_20CM_55_8 | reverse complement strand
TCGCACTGGACGTTGCCCGCGCTTCCCAAGGATTGTTCGACCCTACCGTCGGGCCGCTGGTTCGCGCCTGGGGGTTCCTGCCATCGCCGGCGAGGCCAGAGAATCGCGCCGGGGCGGTAGCAACCGCGCGCACCGTGGTGGGATGGGAGAAAGTAAGGCTCGATGCCGTCCAGCACACGGTTCAGTTTGCCGCTCCTGGCATGGAGATTGACCTCGGAGGCATCGCCAAAGGATATGCCACACGGAAAGGCGCACAGGTGCTTCGCGGGCACGGCATTCAAAGCGGGCTGGTTAGCTTGGGAAGTAGTTCAATGACCGCCATAGGTGTACCGCCCGGGACCACGGGCTGGCGCGTGTTCATCCGCGATCCTCGGGACGGCGAATCCCCGGCGGCCTGGATTGACCTCCGCGATGGCGACTCGCTGGCTACATCCGGCACCTATGAAAAGACGGTTCTCGCCGGTAAGAGTCGACGTTCGCATATCATTGACCCGCGGACCGGTGAGGCAATTGGCGGTACAGTTAGTGTCACCGTGCTGTTGGAGGACGCCGAAATTGCAGACGCGCTGACCAAGCCTTTTTTCATGAGTCCGTCCCGCTCGGCCGAGGATTGGGCAAAGTGGTTGGCGCGATTCCCAAAGGCCAGTATTATTCTGATGACTGCTCAGGGGGATACCTTGAAGTGGATCAGAGCCGGAGCGGATGCTGAACGTTTCGTGACCCTCCCGCTGGAGACCGGCAAAACTCATGTTGCAAAAACGAATTGACGATCAGCCCAGCATCTCGCGGGAGATGATTCGCGAGGCACAAGCGATCTTGCATCGCCATCTGAAGCGTGTGGGCTTAAAGCATACGGAACAGCGCGATACAATTCTGCGAACCTTCCTGGAAACTCGGGAACATCTTTCAACTGACGAACTGCACCGTCTGGTAAAGAAAAAGGATCCCAAAATCGGGTTTACCACTGTTTATCGCACGCTCAAACTCCTGGCCGAATGCGGCTTGGCCAGTGAAGTAGCGTTTCATGACGGAATCGCGCGCTATGAGCATCAGTACAATCGCCGCAGCCATCATCACATGGTATGCACCGAATGTGGCAGTTCGGTAGAATTCTTCTCTCCCGAGGTGGATCGCCTGGAACAGGAAATCGGACGCAAACACCACTACCTCACCACTCGCCACACCTTCCAGGTTTATGGAGTTTGCGAGGACTGCCGCAAGAAAAACGCCGCACGACGAGTGGTGTGAAACTTTCTTTCGATAACGACCGCCGCAAGACATCAGCCTAGGAGCGAAGCCGTGCCGCTTTCTTGTCCCCGATGCGGGATTCAAATGCCAGACAACACTGCTTTCTGTCCCGGTTGTGGTTGGAACACTGCTCAGCCGGTATTAGGGACGACAGGCGGAATCCGTGACAACATCGCTGCTGCGCTGGCGTATCTCACATTCATACCTGCAATTGTGTTTCTTGTGGTGGAACCATTTAAGAAAAACCGGTTTATCCGTTTCCACTCGTTTCAATCCATCTTCCTCACCTTAGCGGCGGTTGCTGGCGGCCTCGTGCTTAAGCTGGTATTTCTCGTTCTGTCTCTTATTCCATTATTGGGCCATCTACTGCTACTCCTGATCTCCGTAATCGTTTTTCTCGGATGTGTGATCCTTTGGCTGGTGCTGGTGGTAAAGGCTCTTCAGGGAGAAATGTTCAGATTGCCCTTGATCGGGGAGTTGGCGCAACGGCAAGCGAGCAAAGCGTAGTAGCCGTCAAGTGTGCGATTCCGTTTGCCTTGCTGCAATGATTCTGATACCTTGCGCGCGATATGAAAGTACGGACCTGCCGTGACCGTAGTCGGCGCAACTCAGACAAATAGCTCTCCGGGGAGGGAACCGTGGCCTTTTGCAGCGCGTGTGGAACTCAGATACCCGATGGTTCGACGACTTGTCCGGCTTGCAGCGGCCGCGCCGCTGCGACGTCCGCCGGAACTGCCCAAAGCAGCACTGGAGGATTGACCGACAACGTGGCCGGAATGCTCGCCTATGTGACTCCGATTCCCGCCATCATTTTTCTGGTGACCGCGCCTTACAATCGAAGCCGGTTCATCCGTTTCCACTCCTTTCAGAGCATCTTTTTCTGCGTAGCTATGATCGCCATTTGGTTCGCACTTTTCGTCCTGTCGGTCATCCCCTTCCTGGCTTTGATAACATTACCGCTGCACTTGATCGTCTGGGTAGGAGGGTTCGTCCTCTGGATTATTCTCCTGCTCAAGGCGAATCAGAACCAGATGTTCAAATTGCCCGTGATCGGGGATATGGCGGAAAACCAGGCCGACGCGATATAGTTCATCTACAAGAAACGGCGATCTCGGTTGCGAGACCGCCGTTTTTGTTTGCTTGACAGAACCTCCCCGGAATGGCATTCCTGTTTACTTTTGGTTCTCGATCCGCGGCGGGAATCCACGTCGCGTGTGCGAGGCCTCGAAAGGACGCTTTTGAGAGTTCGGGTCTTCTATCACGACAAATGCTTTGACGGGGCATCGTCAGCTGCTGTCTTTTCGCGCTTTTATCGAGAACGTATACGCAATGACGTGGAGTTTGTCTTCTCAGGTCTGCTGCACCGCGCCGGCGCCCTCTTCAATGAGAATCATTTTGATGGCGATGAAAATGCCATCGTGGATTTCAAATATTCCAGTTCACTCAAGATCACCTGGTGGTTCGATCATCATCAAAGTGCCTTCCTGACTCCAGCCGACGCGGCCCATTTCGAGCAGGATCAAAGTAATCGGAAGTTCTACGATCCAGATTTCAAATCCTGTACCAGCTTCATCGCCATGGTGACAGAGCAGCGTTTCGGTTTTAATCCTGTGCCCTTGGCAGATCTCATCCATTGGACCGATATTATTGACGGGGCCATGTATCCCGATGCGAAAACTGCGGTAGAGATGAAAGAGCCTGCCATGAAACTCACCATGGTGATCGAATCGGCTCAGGATCACACTTTTATCCCACGGTTGATTCCGCTGCTGGCAAGCATGCCTCTGGCGCAGATTCTCGAGCAGCCGTTTGTTGCACCGCTTCTGCCTCCGCTGCTCGAACGTCACCGGCATTCAATTAAGATTCTGGAAGAGCGCACTGAATCGAAAGATGGCACAATTTTCTTCGACGTTACCGATCAGGACCTGGAGGGTTACAACAAATTTATTCCCTACTATCTCCACCCTGAGTCAATTTATAGCGTGGGCCTGAGCAAGAGCAGTTTTCGCGTGAAGGTTTCAGTGGGGTCGAATCCCTGGGCAAAATCCGAACGTCTAGTGAATCTGGCCAAGATCTGCGAGCGCTATGGTGGAGGTGGACACGCCCGTGTCGGTGCTATCTCATTTGACGTCAACCAACACCAGGCCGCTCGCCAGGCTGCAAACGAAATCGTGGAAGAACTCCGCGCCAGCCTCCGAGCGCAAAATCATTGACTCCGGTGGGAATGTTTAGGCTGGACCTCTAGCCCCACGCGCAAAGTGGAGCATCAGCGAGACAATGGCCACAATGAGCAGAGTATGAATCAGCCCGCTGACCAGGTGAAAAACATCTCGTCCCAATAGCAAAGCCACCAGCAGAACAACAAAAAGTAATGGTGAAAACGCTCATAGGTTGCCCTTTTCGCGGAACTGCCCGACCCCCTCTTTTCTGCGAGGGGGTTCGGGCGTCCGCTCTAACTTAGGCTCGCTTCCGGTCCTTCTCTTGTTCTTCATCCTGGTCAGTTCGACCGGGCTGACGACGCGGGTCTTGCTGACCGCCTTGGCGCTGTTGATCCCGCTGATTGCCACCCTGGTGTTGCTGCTGATTCCCGCCTTGGCGCTGCTCGTCCTCTTGCTGTTGATTACCGCCCTGGCGGTTTTGGCCTTGGCCCTGCTGGCCCTGGCCGAACTGGCCTTGCTGTTTCTCGTTCTCCATCACTAAACCTCCTTTCGTAATTTACGACCGGGTTGATGATGCCAATAAATGGAATCTGATCCGCTGGCCGCGTCTCAGCTTGCGCGCGGCATGGGTTTATCAGTCCTCTGGAAGTCAGCCCCGGCTTCTCCAGTGGACGAGACATCTTGCGCGCCAGTGCGTTCCAGAATCTCTTTTGCGCGCTTGGTCCAGTTGGAGTCGTCGCAATGCACCGAAAGCAGAATGCCGCCTTCTTTCACGCGACCCTCGTACCGCTTGGCTTCGTATTCCGGAATGCCCATTCCAATCAAGGCTCCCGTGATGCCGCCAATAGCGCCGCCAACACCCACTCCGGCCAACGCAACTACGATTGGTCCGGCCGCGATGAACGGCCCGAGGCCTGGAATCGCTAGTGCGCCAATGCCTGTAAGCCACCCTAATGTCCCGCCGATCACGGCTCCTGAACTCGCGCCCGTGGCGGCTCCTTCCGGTGCCTTGGTGTTTTTCTCGTGGGCGAAATCCTTCGTTCCCTGGTTTTCAGGAAACAGAACCGAGATATCCGTATTGCGGAAATTTTCCTGTCGCAGGACATCGACTGCGTTCTCCACGCCGGTACGGTCCCGATAAATTCCGAACACTGCTGTATTTTTGCCTGCCATTTAACCTCCTTCTATTTTTGACCGGTAGTGAGTGTATTGTTTAGCGGTAATGACTGGGGGACGGTTTGCTGGCCTGCTTGCTGCCTACCTCTATTTCGTTCGTGATTTTGCCCTGTCCCGCAATTGCCGCAGCCTTTGCTTCAATAGCCTGCTTTTCTTCTTGCGTATTCACGGGTCCCTTCAGTGTCACCATGCCGTCCTGTGCAATGATTTTTATGTTGCGGGCGTAGGTGGAAAGAGATTTGTCTTTCACAATCGCGCGTCGAATCTGCCGGGCGAGCTCACGATCAGAACGATTTTCTTTTTGCTGATCCGCAGTCGGTTCAGATTTGCTCCGATCGCGCTGGTTAATTTTCGTGTTGTCCGGGGCTGGCTGGCTTTGCTTGGAGTCGGCGTCCTGCGCCCAAATTGAAGGAAAGCTGCTGAAAAGAACTACGAAGAAACTCAAAGATCGAACTAACGCTTTGCTCATACTACCGCCTTTATCCAAAAGTAACGGTCTTAGGATGGCGCTCGGGCGGCCCGAGATGTCCACGCGGCGGACAGTGAGCGCAAGCAGAGTTCTTCAAATTGAGACATCAATATTTCGGCGCGAATCGAGCCCTGCAAAGAAGAATCTGCGCGGGTTATGTCTGATGTAATACCGAGTGCACGAAGTTATCAGCACTGAAAGCATTCAGTTGACGCGCGAGTTCCAGAAGCGCCTAAAGAAATCTGCTCGCGGACTATTAACTCATGCTGTGATGTCTGGAATGGCATGCACACTTGTTACCTCCGTAACGCCTACCTGAAGCGAGACGCCCCTACAATGACCGGGTGGCTCTCCGTGCAATCGATCCCGCAAAGAAGTGGCTTGTCCTCATTGCATTACTGATATGCCTACAGGTGCTTGGCTCGCTCCTGTTAGCACGCAGTTTCGAACTGACGGCGCTGGGAGATCTCATTCAATGCGCTCTACTGCTGTTTTGCACAATTTTCGCTTTCTCCACCGCGAGTAAGGCCGAGAGTAAGGCCAAGCTATTCTGGGCTCTGATGACCTTAGCCTGCGGAATGTGGCTATGGGCCCAGGGTTTGTGGACCTACTTCGAAATTTTCCTGCGCCAGGACGTACCCAATCCCTTTGTAGGCGATGTAATTCTGTTCCTCCATATTGTGCCGATGATGGGCGCGCTAGCAGTACAGCCCCACATGAAACAAGGCAATCAATCCGCCCATTTCGGTTCGTTGGATTTCTTGTTGCTACTGATTTGGTGGCTGTATCTCTTTCTTTTTCTGGTTATCCCTTGGCAGTATGTTGTCCCCAGCGAAGCCATATATGGTCACAACTTCAATGTGTTGTACCTTGCGGAGCACCTGGTCTTCCTCTTTGCTTTAGCGCTGGTCTGGCGGCGTAGTTCGGATTCTTGGAGAACCATTTACGCACAATGTTTTGGAGCGGCCCTGTTGTACGCGGTCGGCTCCATCACGGCCAGTAAGGCCATTGACCTGCATCTCTACTACACGGGAAGCCTCTATGATGTACCGCTCGTGGTTGCCATGGCGTGGTTCACATATTTCGGTTTAACTGGCCGGCGACTATTGCAGCAAAGCCTGATTACAAAAACCGCGACCGAGGCACACGGAATTTGGGCGGCGCGTCTGGCCATGCTGGCAGTCTTTTCTACGCCACTTATGGTCGCCTGGGTTGTATTCGACGGACACACTCCGCCACGGGTCCGCACCTACAGGCTGCTGTTAACGGTAGGCGCCATGCTTGTCATGGGCTTGCTGGTTTTCCTGAAGCAGCACCTGCTCGATCAGGAATTGATTCACCTATTGGCGACATCACATCAAAATTTTCAGGAAATGGTTCGACTAAAGGACGACCTGGTGAACAAGGAGCAATCGTTGCGCTGGCACAGCATGGAACTTCAACGAAAAAACCTCGAACTCCAGCAAGTCTCCTTCACCGACCCTCTCACCGGAGTCTGGAATCGCCGCTACCTGGAAGAGACTCTCGCCGCAGATGCGACTTTGGTGCTGCGGAGCTACCAACGCAACCAGGGCTCCGACATGAAGAAGGACGACCGGCGGGATTTGGTCTTTATTATGGTTGACGTGGATTTTTTTAAGAGAATTAACGACGACTATGGACATGCCGCTGGGGATGAATTGCTGCGAAAAATTGCTCAACGCCTTTCAACCGTCATGCGCAAGTCCGACCTTCTGGTCCGCTGGGGTGGAGAAGAATTTCTGATTATGAGCCGTTCGGCCGATCGTTCGGGAACGCCAGTTTTTTGCAGCCGCATCCTGGACGTTATGGCTTCAGAGCCATTCGATTTGCTCGGTGGAGTCAAGGTTCGAAAGACCTGTTCGATCGGATGGTCGCCCTACCCCTGGTGTGAATCCGCCTACGAAGCGATTTGCGCTGAGGAAGTGATTGAACTCGCTGACACTGCCTTATACCTCGCAAAGTCGTTGGGCAGAAATCAAAGCGTGGGATTTCTGCCTTCTGATCGGGCAATCCATTCACCAGAACGAATAAATATCGAAACACTTCGGGAACATCGCTCGAGCCTGATCAGAGTGATTAGGACTCCAGGAACAATCAGAATCGCTAATGCCGAACAAAATGCGAGCGCAAAAACTGTCTATCTTCCGGAAAAGTGACACTCCTGATGTTTCCACACATGTTCTGGAAAGCGGAAAGATAAAAACTAGAGATTGATTTCTGCTTGCCAGAATACCCGCGACTTGGGCGGCTGAACCAAACTGCGTTCGTGGCCTCCGCGAAAAGGAACACGTTGTTGAACTCCCGACCCTGTGATATTTTCCGCAGCGATCGTCTATGAATTCTAAGAATTGACCAGAGAGATCCCATGAAGAAAACGGTTGGGACTGTGATGGTGTTGGCGACTATGTTTCTGGCGCCGGGTTCACCGGCGCGGGCGCAGTTGGGGATATTTTCCAGCGAGCAGCGCGTTCAATTCACTCCCGGCTGGCACGGAGACCGATTTCCCGACGGTCGGCCGAAAGTATCGGAAAATGTGCTGGTACGGCTGCAGGATGTGACCGCTGACGAAGCCTGGGACGTGCTCCAGGAGGCAGGCTATCGCAATCAGTTTGAGAGCGGCTGGAAAGTGATTAATCCTGGGCAGCGACTGGTTGGGCGTGTGGTTACTGCGGTATTTA
>MNDG01000102.1 GCA_001914815.1 Acidobacteriales bacterium 13_2_20CM_55_8 | reverse complement strand
CAGGCTGAAATCAACGCGCTACTAATTAATTACGCACTTCTCGATTTGCAGGTAGTGCGTTTGAAAGGAGGAGACCCGCTTATCTTCGGGCGAGGAGGAGAAGAAATTGAAGCGCTGCGCGATGCCAACCTGGATGTCGAAGTTATCCCCGGTGTGACCGCGGCCCTGGGCGCCGCTGCCGCGGTGCAAATCCCTCTTACTCATCGCCGGCTTTCATCGTCATTGATCTTCATTACGAACCATCGTTCGAGCACCGTCGATACTGGTGACTGGCCAGCTTCTATTTCCCCAACAGCAACAGTCGTCGTCTACATGCCTGGCTATGACTATGCTGCCACCACGCGCCACCTGCTTGCAGCGGGCCTCAAAGCATCAACGCGGTGCGCGATTATTTCTCAGGCCACGCGTCCAGAGGAAAGCGTTTTCAAGACGACCATCGAAGAGTTGCGCTCCGCCCCTCGATTGCCTGCACCTACGCTGCTGATTGTGGGTGAGGTGGTGCGACTCGCGGAACATCCTTCTCTGCATGAGCAGGTTTCTACCGGCAACACTTTCGATGAATTTGTTCCGCTGATTGCGCAAGCAGAATCCTTCGCGCAGAGCGAGGGAAGTGCGGAAAATTCGGAGCGACCAGAGTGAAAGACCATTTAGAGCACGTTCAAGGATCAGCAGAAGCATGGCGACCCGACGAAGCGTTGCGCTGGGCCGCCGCTACATTCCGGCAAGATGTAGCCATGGCATCCGGGTTTGGCCCTGAGGGGATGGTGCTGATTGATATCGCCTCCCGATCCCACCTTCCCATTAGGGTTTTCACGCTGGACACCGAGTTCCTGTTTCCCGAAACTTACGATCTGATTGATCGGGTCGAGAGGCGTTACGCAATCAAAGTTGAGAGAATTTATTCAGCCTTGACTCCGGAAGAACAGGAACGTATCCACGGCCCCGAGCTCTGGGGCCGGAATCCCGACCAATGCTGCAGTCTGAGGAAAGTCGAACCATTGAAGAAGAAGCTGGCTGAGTTGCGCGCCTGGATCACCGCGATTCGCAGAGATCAGACCGCCACTCGCGCTCACGCTCGCAAGCTGGAATGGGATTCGAAGTTTCAGCTGGTCAAGATCAATCCCATCGCGGACTGGACGGCCGAGATGGTGTGGAGTTACCTCCGCAAGCACGATGTCCCGTACAACCCGCTGCACGAACGCAATTATCCCAGCATCGGATGCATCCATTGCACACGCGCAATTCAGCCTGGTGAAGATTTGCGTGCGGGACGCTGGGCCGGTTTCCGCAAGACCGAATGCGGCTTGCACGCGGGTGATGCGCCTGTCGTCTCACCGCTGATTCAAATCGAAGCTGCTGTGACTTACGAAGAGAATTAAAACCTTGGCGTTTCAGTTTGATGGCCGCCAGGCGTTCTCCGAAAAATCCATCACGATCATCGAAATTCTCGATTGTACTTTCCTGCCTGTTTGAGCGATAGACATGATAGATGGAAAACCATCTCATCCCGATGGACCATGACGCCTGTGGAGTTGGTTTTGTTACCCAACTCGGCAGCACAGGTTCGCACGAAGTCTTAGAGCGTGCGCTGGAGGCGTTAAGACGCCTGGCGCATCGTGGCGGTGTGGATGCGGATGGTCGCAGCGGTGACGGTGCAGGTCTGCTCACGTCGATTCCCGAGAGGTTTATCCGAAAGAGCGCCCGGCAAGCGGGAATAGAACTGCCGTCGCGGTTTGGACTGGGAATGGTCTTTCTTCCCAGGTTCGGAGAGGGACCGGCGCGAGATCTGATCGAAGCCCACGCACGAAGGCTGGGGCTGCAATGCCTGGGTTGGAGAACAGTCCCTACTGACTCGTCCATTGTCGGACCTCGCGCTGCCGAAACGCTTCCTCTGATCCGACAATGCTTCTTTGCTCCTCCGCAAGAAAGTGAGGAGCTGGAAAACATTCTGTTTCGAATGCGCAAAGAAGTTGAGGCAGACGCTCCTCGCGGAACCTACTTCTGTTCACTGTCTTCCCGCACCGTTGTCTATAAGGGACTGCTCACGCCAGATCAACTTCCTGCTTTCTATCCTGATCTGGCGGATGCGGAATTTGAAAGCCGCTTCGCGATTTTTCATCAGCGGTATTCGACCAACACGCAACCCAGTTGGTCGCTCGCGCAACCTTTCAGGTTCGTCGCGCACAACGGTGAAATCAACACTATCAGCGCTAATCGACGCTGGCTTCGCGCCCGTCAACCGGAATTACTGCAGAGTCTCGGACTTCGGCGACAACTTCGCCTGCTGGAAGAGGGTGTGAGCGACTCTGCGAGCTTCGACAATGCCCTGGAAGTTTTTTTGCGTCGAGGCTACAGCCCGGCTGAGGCAATGCTGTGCATGGTTCCACCTGGCTGGGAGAGCGCTCCCAACCTCTCATTGCCTCTACGGCAATTTCTCGAGGATCACGCTCGGAAGCAGGAAGCATGGGACGGTCCCGCAGCTCTGATCTTCACGGACGGTTTCACAGTCGGTGCAAAACTCGATCGTAATGGATTACGGCCATTGCGCTACACGCTGACGTCGGACGGCCTTCTCATAGTGGGTTCAGAGGTCGGCATTGCTGATCTGCACGGCAAGCAAGTAGTGGAGCGACAGCGTCTGGGGCCGGGCGAAATCTTGCTGGTAAATTCTATTAGTGGAGAATTTCGTCGTCCCCTTGAATCACTGCAATTTTCAGACAAGAGACGGCCAGTGTCGTCCTATGCTGCAATCGAGGTAGGTCCAACTGGGACAGCATTTCTCCACGCTACGCCCGAAGCAAAAAAAACGATGGCCACGCTTGGCTGGAGTGAAGATCAGTTTCGTCTGCTCTTTCAACCGCTAGTGGAGCAGGGTCAGGAAGCGGTTTGGAGCATGGGCGACGACACGCCTCCCGCTTCACTTTCCAGTATGCGGCGTCCGCTGTGGGATTACTGCAAACAGCGATTCGCGCAGGTCACGAATCCTCCCATTGATTCGTTGCGTGAAAGCCATGTGATGTCGTTGAAAGTGTTTCTGGGTGACAGTGCACTGCTCAACTCCCCTCTCCTCGACGGCGGACAACTGCTTGCGCTGGAGCAGCGGCTGGGACAGGTTCGCCGGATTGATTTCACCTTTCCGATCGAGCAGAGGCTCGAGGGTGCGCAAACTGCTTTAAGCCGCATCCAGGCAGAGGCGCGATCAGCGGTTTCTGGCAACGCGAATTTGATTGTAATCAGCGATCGTGGTGTGGATGCGCAGCATAGCGCTCTGCCAGCGCTGCTGGCTTTGGCTGCGGTCTGGAAATCGATACTGCAAGCTGGTGCGTGGCAGATTCCACTTGTGACTGAGACCGGTCAAGTCATCGACACACATCACGTTGCGCTGTTGGTTGCGGCTGGCGCCAGCGCAGTCTTTCCTTATCTGGCGTTGGAACAGGCCGTGAACTTAAGACCCGATGGTGCGAGCAGGTATCGGGCATCTGTCGAAAAGGGCCTCCGCAAAGTAATCGCTCGAATGGGTATTTCCACGCTTGCAAGCTACCGCAATAGTCAGCTTTTCGAAACCATAGGCCTCGACGCCGAACTGTGTGCTGAATTCTTCGAGGAGGCGAGCAGCACGTTGGGCGGCAAGGGATTGAGCGATCTGCTGCAGGATTGTCTGGACCGCCACCACGCCGCTTCCGCCCGCGAAGGACTCGAGCTGCACGATGCCGGTTTATATCGCTTCCGCCACAATGGTGAGCTGCATTCCAGTTCTCCTGAACTGGTGCGGCGAATGCACCGCT
This sequence comes from Acidobacteriales bacterium 13_2_20CM_55_8, assembly GCA_001914815.1. Lineage (GTDB taxonomy): Bacteria > Acidobacteriota > Terriglobia > Terriglobales > Acidobacteriaceae > 40CM-3-55-5. Next base: position 4,090 of record MNDG01000102.1, on the reverse strand, counting down.
ACATTAAGTCACCGAGCGACGAAAACTACCGCGCATTCAGTGACCTCCACTCTCAGAGGGAAACAGTCGCCGTCCGCGATCTACTGGAAATTTCTCCCGGCGCAGTTGTGCCGCTCGATGACGTGGAATCGGAAGCTTCTGTTCTCAGCCGTTTCAGCACACAAGCCATGTCACTGGGAGCAGTTTCACCGGAGACGCATCGTACGCTCGCTATCGCCATGAATCGCCTGGGCGGTCGCAGCAACACCGGGGAGGGCGGAGAAGACCCGGAAATCTACCGTGACGGAGGCGAGGCGAACAACCGCGTCAAGCAAGTGGCTTCCGCGCGATTTGGTGTTACCGCCGAGTATCTCGTCCACGCCGATGAGTTGGAAATAAAGATCGCTCAAGGAGCAAAGCCCGGAGAGGGCGGCCAACTTCCGGCGACTAAGGTGTCGGTCTATATCGCCCGGCTCAGGCATGCTGTGCCGAACATGACGCTGATTTCGCCGCCTCCGCACCACGACATCTATAGCATCGAAGACCTTGCCCAACTGATCTACGATCTGCGTGCAGTGAATCCGCGAGCGCGAATCGGCGTGAAATTGGTCTCCAGCGCCGGAGTTGGAATCATCGCGACTGGTGTAGCCAAGGCGGGAGCTGATGTCATCACTATCAGCGGCTACGATGGCGGAACGGGTGCCTCGCCGATTACTTCCATCAAGAATACTGGACTGCCCTGGGAAGTCGGATTGCGTGATGCTCACTGCGCTTTGGTGCGCACCGGCCTGCGCGCTCGCGTACGTTTGCGCGTGGACGGAGGTTTCAAATTCGCGCGCGACGTCATCGTGGGCGCGTTGTTAGGCGCGGATGAATTTGGTTTTGGTACAGCGGCCCTACTCGCCATCGGATGCGTAATGGCCCGACAGTGTCATCTCAACACTTGCCCAGTCGGGATCGCGACCCAGGATGCAAAATTACGCGCTCGCTTCGCAGGAAAGCCGGAGATGGTCGAAATCTACTTCCGTGGGCTGGCTGCGGAAGTACGAGAAATTCTGTCAGGAATGGGAGCTCATTCCATCGATGAAATCGTCGGCGACGTTCATCGGCTGCAGCCACGGACTCCGGATGCTGTGCGGTCGCTGGGCAGGCTGCTCGAGCCAGTTCCAGATTCTGTTCAGCGCGCGTGTCCGCGGGAGGATGAGAGCCGGTTACATGTTGACGTGAATCGCACCGTGGATGAACTCGACACTCTGACCACGCGGCCACACCATTTCCGGATCACGAACGCGGATCGCGCCATCGGCGCCCACTTGAGCGGAGAAATGTTGCGACGCCACGGATCTTCGGAGATCGGCACTCCGGTGAATTATGAATTTGTCGGAAGTGCCGGGCAGAGCTTCGCTGCCTTCCTGATCTCGGGATTGAATTTCCACCTGCTGGGCGAAGCCAACGATTACGTGGGAAAGGGCCTGTGCGGAGGCACAGTCGCAATCACAGCCGGACGGGACGCATCGTTGCGCGGAGACGTGCTGGCGGGCAACACTGTCCTGTATGGCGCGACCAGTGGAGAGCTATACATTGCTGGACGTGCGGGTGAACGATTCGCGGTGCGCAACAGCGGCGCGCTGGCGGTAGTGGAGGGCGTGGGTCAACACGGTTGCGAATATATGACCGCGGGGGTGACCGTAATCCTCGGACCAGCGGGCACAAACTTAGGGGCCGGGATGACGGGGGGTCTTACCTATCTTTTGCGTGATTCGATCGGAGGACACGACTATAACCAGCAATCGGTTCGCCTGGCCCCAATTGAGGTGAGGGAAGAGTTATGGCTGCGTCGTGTTGTCCGTAAACATTTACGTCTTACGGACAGTCCTCGTGCCGCCCACTTATTGAATAGCGGACGTCCTCTCTCTTTTCTGCGGGTTGAACCGGTGCAGCCGCCCTGCACTGTTGCTGAAACGTGGGCCGCTACCCTCGCCAGGCTTAAACGACCGAAAACTCCGGCGCCGCTGGAAGTGCCGCAGCCCGTATTCTCCGAAGAGCCTGTGGTTATGTGACATCTGCCCGGTTCGACCCATACTCTCCGCTATAATCGTGCGCACGATTCATGGACTTCGATCAGCTAGTCACGTTCCTGGAAGTAGCCAAGCTGGGCAGCTTCTCGCGCGCTGGACAGAAAGTATTTCGTTCGCAGTCCGCGGTCAGCGCCCAGATCCGCCAGCTGGAGCAGGAATACGGAGACCGTCTGCTGGACCGCTCCGGAAAAGATGTCACTTTGACACCCGCGGGAAGGGTGCTGTTCGCATATGCAGAGCGATTGCTGCAAATGCGTGACGAATCTCTGCTTGCCGTCGCCGATCAAGGAGCGACCCCACGAGGCACGGTCGTAGTTGGAGCGAACGAAGCAACTTGTTTGTACGTTTTGCCAGACGTTTTCGCAAAATATTGCAATCTGCATCCTGGGGTGCAGATCAGCATTTACCGAAATTTCAGTTACAAGATCGTAGAGAAACTGGAGAACGGCACAATCGATGTCGGCATTGTGACTTTGCCGGTCAAATCTGCCAGCCTGAAAGCGTTCCCGATCTTTCGCGATCAGCTTATGTTGATGGTGAACCCGCAGAACCCGCTGGCGAAACACGATGTTGTGCCCGTCAGCGAGATCGCTAAGCAGCCGCTGTTGCTTCCAAAGACCGGATACACCCGGCGCCTGATGGATAAACTCTTTCGTCCTTACAGCGCTCAGCTTCAGGTAAGAATGGAGTTACCCAGCGTGGGGATGATCAAGAGCTTCGTTGCCGCCGGGTTGGGCGTGTCACTGATCAGCGCCAGCTTCGCCCGAGACCAGGTACTCGCGGGCCGCGTCAAATTAATCGCGCTCCAGGACGAAGAGCTTTGGCGGGAACTCGGCCTCGCTTATCGGCGCGACCGCACACCGACTCGTGCCACCAGCACCTTCGTCACGACCGTACGGCAAATGGCGACAGCCTTGAAATGAGATCCCAGAGCCTATCTCATTTGTTGATGGGCTCAATCACAATTTCCGATTTTGGATTTGCGTCGAGAATTGCTAAGGTATAAGAGTAATCTCAGGGTAGCCGAGCGCTGTACTCAGAGAAATCCAGCTAGAGGAGTATGGTTATGAAGGAGCTGGAAAGCAGCCTTAATAAGATTCTCGAAGAACACCAGCACGAAAGCGGCTTGCACGTCATTGGCGGCCGCCGCCGGCTGATTGATCGCCTGGTCGAGTTTTTCGAGGAAGGACTCAAACCGGAGCCTCCCGCGCCGAGATACACCCGGGAGCAACAGAACTGATTGCAGCTCGTCTAAAATGACTACCGTTTCCCAGAAGGCCATGCGAATTACATCGATGCGCACATCGACACGAATTACGTGTCTTCTGGGGAAGGGTGCCTGGTGAGCTGAGAGACATCAAGTTCTGAACAGGTAATTAGACCCACCGCCAGAAGAAAATGGCAGGTGGGTTTTTTATTGCTCCAAATTCGAGTGAACATGAAAGGAACGACACAGATGAGCGACTTGCCTGCACGAAATAAGGAAGCCGTGGATTGGCGATCTGACTTCGTTGTGATGAAATTTGGCGGCACCTCAGTCGAAGATGCAGCCGCTGTCCGCCAGGTCAGTCAACTGGTAAAGCGACAGCGACGATATCGACCCATCGTGGTTGTCAGCGCATTGGCTGGAGTAACGGATCAGCTGCTGAGCGCGGGCAATGCAGCCGCGGAGCGACGACAAGAATTCGCCAAAGAGATTCTTGAACGTCTGCGCCAGCGACACCTACAAGTAGCCGCTGAACTTGTTGGAGCAGAGGAGCACACCAACCTGGGTTGCGAACTGGAGAGCGCATTCCAACTCTTGCACAACCTGGTCGACAACATCGCCGCAGATGGACAGTTCGCTCCTCGCCTTCAAGATCACTTTCTCGGCATAGGCGAGTTTCTTTCCAGCAAGCTTGTAAGTGCCGCGTTTCTCGCCAGTGGCCTCGACGCTGCCTGGGTGGATGCGAGGCAATGCATCATCACCGACGCAGCCCACACCCGAGCCACTCCCCTTTGGGAAGAAACTAACCAACGTGTGGAATCTCTGG
>MNDG01000114.1 GCA_001914815.1 Acidobacteriales bacterium 13_2_20CM_55_8 | reverse complement strand
ATGGCTCAGGAAAACCGGGGGTTTGACCACTACTTCGGTCATCTGAACGATTATCGAGTGTTGCCACCGTACAATTTGCCGGCAGACGTGTATGGAACACCAGCCGACGCCTCCAATCCAAGCGCCGATGGCACAACCATTGTGACTCCGATCCTGATGAACAGCGTGTGCGTGGAGAACCAGAGCCCATCGTGGAACGAGAGCCATACCGACTATAACCGGCAGAATCCGCTCTCGGACGTTCAACCGCCGCCTTTGGATGGGTTTGTCTACATCTCTGCAAAAGATGCACCTTCCAATGGCGGATTTGACCTTGGTGGCACGCGAGCCATGGGTTATTACGACTCCACCGCTCTGCCCTATTACTACTTTATGGCTACCAATTTTGCCACTTCGGACATGTGGTTTGCGCCAGTTATGACGCGTACCCAACCTAATCGTATGTATTTGATGGCAGCTACATCAGCTGGCCACGTCTATCCTCTGCCCAAGGGGTCACCAGCACTTACCAATAAGACTATCTTTGAGCTCTTGGAAGAGAATGGGATTTCCTGGAAGGTGTACGTTTCGGACTCTAACAACAACCCCCATCCAATTGGTGGAACTCTTTTTAGTATGTTCGCGTTTTCGCAGCAAGGCCCTGGTCTACAGAACATCGTGCCAGCTTCGCAATTCCTGACTGACGCAGCCAACGGCACGTTGCCTCAGGTAGCGATGATCGAGCCCGGATATAGCAGCGGTACCGATGAACATCCTGCTTCCAACACACCCGGAGGAAATATACAAAAAGGCGCTGCGTACGTTTCCTCGCTTATCAACGGCTCGATGCAAAGTCCTTCGTGGAGCGACTCGGTTTTCATACTAACCTGGGACGAAGGTGGCGGTTTCTATGATCATATTCCGCCTCAGCTGACCGTTAGCCCAGATGGGATTCGGCCTTCCGATCTAGCGGGCCCTCCCAACTCGGACATTTGTTACCAAAACACCACTTCCCTGACCTGCGATTTCCTGTATACCGGATTCCGGGTTCCGATGATCCTGGTTTCACCGTTTGCCAATAAGAATTCTGTGTCACACGTTGCAAGGGACTACACCTCAATTCTTAAGCTCATCGAAAGGCGGTTTAACCTTGGCAGTTTAACCCTGCGAGATGCCTTCCAGCCTGATATGGATGAGTTCTTTGACTTTGTGAATATTCCCTGGAAGACGCCGCCTTCACCGCCAACTCAGCCAAGAACTGGGGCTTGCTATATCAATCAAGTGCCATAAATCGAAGCTGTTACAGTAGACAACCGGGACGTTACCCATCGAATCTGACACTCGGGTCCTGTGCGAGATTGCTCGCAGAGAGTTGGGTAATCCATGAAAAATGTATGCAGGAGGCAAATCCGGACTCTGCTCACGAGTCTGATCCTGGCGCTCTGCCTGGGCTGCGCCACGAAAAACATTGTTCAAGCTCCAACCGGGCGAATTGAAGTCCAGCCCGCCGCGTTCAACCAATACACGCCTGAGCAAGATATTGAGATTGGCCGGCAAGCTACGGCGGAAGTGAATCGCCAGATGCCGGTGCTTCCCGAATCCAATCCGGTCGCAAAGTATGTGCAGCAACTCGGTCAGCAACTGGCGGCGCATGCGCCTGGTCCAAACAAATGGCCTTTTAGTTTCCATGTGGTGAACATCAAGGAGATCAATGCCTTCGCTCTCCCGGGGGGCCCGATCTACATACACGTTGGCACTATTCAGGCGGCGGATGACGAAGGCCAACTCGCCGGCGTGATGGCGCACGAAATCTCCCACGTCGTTTTGCGTCATTCCACCCAGCAAGCCAGCAAAGCCGCATTCGCGCAACTCCCCCTGGCAGTTTTGGGCGCGACCATCGGACAGGGCGCTGCCGGGCAAATCGCGCAACTCGGGGCGTCATTTGGAGTGCAGTCACTGTTTCTGAAATATTCTCGCGACGCTGAGCGCGAAGCCGATCTGCTCGGTTCGCAGACTATGTACGACACGGGGTACAACCCTTTCTCCATGGTCGAATTTTTCACCAAGCTTGAAAAAGAAGGTGGGCCGGGCGGGCCGCAATTTCTCAGCGATCACCCAAATCCTGGCAACCGGGTGGAACTGGTTCGACAGGCAATCAGCAAATATCCGCGGAAAACTTACCGCAAGAACAGTGCGCAATTCGAGCAGATCAAGTCGGCAGTCGCGAAGATACACCCTCTCACCATGCAGCAGGTTGCTCAGCAACAAAAGCAGCAGCCACAGGGTCAGATTGGCGAAATCAATCCTCAGGACGTGATGCCCAGCGGCCAGTTCCGCAACATGGATCACAGCGCTTTCCAGATTTCCTATCCAGATAACTGGCAGGTGGCCGGAGATGCAAACTCCGCTGTGACCATTGCTCCCAGCGCGGGCGTCGCTCAGAATGCGATAGCCTACGGCGTAATTATCAATGGAGTGCGTTCGCAGTCAGGCCGGGATTCTCTCGATCAGGCAACGCTGGATTTGCTTAGCTCGTTGCAGCAGTCGAATCCCGGACTTCGGGTAGCAAGTAACCCACAAGATATTCAAGTGGACGGAGCGCCCGCTAAATCTATCTACCTGACGGGGACTTCACCGCTGCAAGGCCAGCGGGAACGGGATTGGCTTGTGACCGTACAGCGCCGCGACAACTCCGTTTTGTACCTGGTCTTTATCGCGCCGGAGCGCGACTTCGGACGCCTGGCGACTGCCTTCGAGCAGATGGTGCGCAGCCTTAGAATCAAATAAAAATTGGAGGTTTTCTCATGGCCGAACGACGAAATCGTGATAATGACAATGAAGCCCGCCTCGACGAACTGGGCAATGATCCCGGTCAAGTGGGTTCTGACAGTGCCGGACAATCAGGCGATGCCCAGGGACTTTCTGACATAGTGGAAGCGAACGAGGAGAGCGTCGAAGAGCTCGCCGACACCGATCAGGCTTTCGAGGCAGACGTGGTGCAAGGCGTCGAAGACGCCGGCGACCATCCTGAAAAAGAAGTACGCTCCCACCAAGACCCAGACTACCGGCGAGAGGACGACATCCCGCCTGAAAACGTAGCGTAGTGACTAGTGGCTAGTGGTTTGTACTAGTCACTAGTCACTAGTCACTAGCCACTGGCCACTGGCCACTTGCCACCCCGCCGGAGTCATTGTGGCCGAGCAGTTGAGCCAGTAGAACTTCCGGCTTGATCGGTTTTTCCAGGACTTCAAATTGGTGACCCTGCGAACGGGCTTCGTTCAACAGGTCGGCGGTACTGGTTTGACCGGAAAAGAGAATTACTCTGCAATTCGGGGATTGTTTCCGCATTTCTATCGCAGCCGCAATGCCGCTGATGCCGGGCATTACTACATCCATAATCACGGCGTCCGGGTTGATCCGAGAAAACCAGTTCAAGGCGGCATGCCCGCTGGAAAACCCAAACCCGTCGATACCCTCTTCTTTCAAGATCTCAAGGATCGTGTCAGCCACAACCGGCTCGTCGTCAACCACCATCACGGTAAGCTTCTTCATACGCTGAACGAAAAAGACGAGCTGCGTTTCAAGCCGCAACCGATGCAGGTTTGGATTCGGGCAAGAATACGGAAAATACCGTCCCACTTTTTCCCGGCCGAACACTGCTGCGGACCTGAATAAACCCTTCGTGTTTCTGAACGATACTCTTGGACACCCACAAGCCGAGACCAGTGCCAACATCGCGCTTGGTGGTAAAGAAAGGTTCAAATAACTTGCTTTGTTGTGCCGGAGCAATCCCTGAACCGGTATCGGCAATCACCACGCGGACTCCGCGCCGGTTTCCGTTACCCCAATCGTGAGATTTCGAAACCTTTAAGGTTAGCGTTCCACCCCGAGGCATAGCGTCAATACTATTGGCAATCAGATTGGAGAAAACCTGCCGAATTTCTCCGGCCAGCGCCTGAATTTCCGTTCCCGATTCCCATTTCGTTTCGGCCCTAATATTACGACCTTCGAGCTTGTGCGTATAGACCGAAAGCGCGCTCTCCAGCGTTCTGGCCACATCGATCCGCGAAGGAGATGAAACCTGACGGTAGAATCCCAGTGTCTGCTTGGAAATATGAGCGACCCGTTCCAACTCCTGTTCGGCGAAGCTGAGATGCTTGCGTCCCTTCTCGTCCAAAGAAGGATTCTTGCGCAACAGGTACAACAGGTTGGTGACTGCTTCAAGCGGATTATTGATCTCATGTGCAATGCTGGCTGCCAGGCGGCCGGTCGCGGCCAGCTTTTCGGTTTTACGAAGAGTCTCTTCCGCGACTTTGCGCGCTGTGATATCGCGCGCTATCGTAGACGCCCCAATAAGGTTACCAGCAAGGTCATGAACGGGAGAGACTGACACAGAAATTTCGATTCGCGTCCCATCTTTCCGTATTCGCGTAGTTTCATGATGCTGAACCTGATCGCCGCTTCGCAGCTTCGACATGATCATGGGAATATCATTCGGAAGCTCTGGCGGAGAGAGCAGGGAAACGTGTTTCCCGAGGGCCTCTGCTTCGGTATACCCGTAGAGACGCTCAGCTCCCTTATTCCAGCTGGTGATAATACCGTCCAACGTTTTGCTCAGGATGGCATCATCCGAAGACTGAACAATCGCCGCCAGGCGGGCTTGGTTCATCTCGGAAGCTCTCTGCGCTTTTGATCTCTGTTGAGCCAAGCTTGCAATCAGAAGACATACCGAGGCAAACAGCAGCATCCGGAGAATGTCAATTAAGGAAAATCCCCAATGGGTGCCAGGATGTAGAAAGAAATAGTCGGCGGCTATCGCCGATAATGCGGTGGAATAAATTGAAGGCCCAAAACCGCACACTCGCGCAGTGAGCGCCACCGCGCCAAAGAAGAAAAGGAATGGCAGATTCTGCGCGGGCGGCAGGAAATTGAGTATCAATGCGACCAGAACGAACCCGGTGGCAATCAGATACCGAAGCCACCAGGAGCGTTCAGATACGCGATAGGCGATGGGAAACTTTACTGCAACCATTAACGATCGATCCCAACTGCGATTCTGTGTATCTCCGATTCCTGGAAGTTCATTCTGTAAGTCGTTTCAGGCTGCGCAACTTTTCAATGAGCTCATTGGGATGAAGCGGTTTTGCCAGTAACTCGAACGAGTATCCCAACTCGTTTATCGGCAGCAGAAATTCCGAGACCGCAGCTTGTCCGGAAAAGAGTAAGACTTTGGTATCAGAACAGTTATCAGCCACGAATTTGGCAACCTCTACGCCGTTTACGCCTGGCATAACCACGTCAGTGAGCACAACGTCCGGACAGTTTTCTTGAATTATCTTAATTGCAGCGTCACCGCTGTATGCCGGGGGTAGCTTCAAAGCCGCTGTCATTCAGAATTTCCGCGATCGTGTCCGCGATAACTAGCTCATCATCGACCACCAGAATCCTTGGCTTCACCAAAGAGGCGTGTTTACCTGGCAATCCGCCAGGCAACGGCCCGCCGGGCGGAGGGTCATCTCTTCCCGGCCGCCGACGTGGCAATAAACCAATACACGTGCTCGTGAGAATCCCAGCCGATGGTGTTTCCAGCCCTTCACCCGGCTGGAAGACATAGGAGAAGTTATTCACGTTTTGAGCTGAATTAAATTGCATGGCTTATCCAAGTCAGCGAGGGAGCAACAGTTAGCACCAGAGTGTGGCAAATCCTCTGCAACCCGGAAATACAGTGTTTACTGTAGGTGCTCCCAGGTAGATTTCGTGCAGACGACAAAGGCAACTTTGAAGTTGAGGTAGCGCTGGCGTCACCCCGGCTATTGACTGCGAATATTACCAGTCCGTTAGCCGACGGGATGCCGATGCTACAAGATAAAAGGCAAGCTTCGCCGGGGGAATCCGCTCATACACTTTCGCCGACTCGAATTTGCTCCCATCATCCAGGGTTGGGTCTTCAAAATCGACCCAAAATCGGGTGAGCAGTGGACGTGAATCCCAAAACGATTCCGGACCGGCGTCGCTGGCTGCGGCACAAGGTGCACACGCCAGCCTTCGCCAGTTTCGATGGCGTCACCGGAGGCATGATCCTTGATCTGAGCGAACAAGGCATGTCCATGCAGACTGCCGCTCCTCTCGACGTGCAGCACCCCATCCAGCTTCACTTAAATTTGCCCGAGCCGGTCGGCAATCTGGAGACTACAGGCTACATCGCCTGGGCTGACGCTCTTGGCCGCGCGGGAGTGCGATTCTCCGAATTGCCTGAGGAATCGCGACTCCGCCTCCAGCAGTGGCTCACCCTCAACGACACTGCACCCAGCCGGAAGGCACCGACGCTGAGCCTCGGCGAGCCCGCCGCGGCGACGCATGGCACAAACGTGGGGAGTAGTGAGAGACGTGAATCGCTAGCCTTGAGTCTGGAGCCGCAGGCCAGCGTGTCTGAGAAAAATAATCCACCAGCCAATTCGACTACGGTTCAATACGAGTTCAATCCGCTCGGGTCAGACTTGAATGCGGCGCTGCGCCTGATCAGCGAGCGCGCCCGATCGCTCACTCGCGGTACAGGAGCAGCGATTGCCCTGGCCCACCACGGATCCATGATGTGCCGAGCCAGTGTCGGCTCCAGCGCACCGGCATTAGGCTCGCGGCTGGACATTAACTCAGGATTTTCCGGGGAATGCGTGCGTGGCGGCGAGGCACTGCGCTGCGACGACACGGAAGCCGATTCCCGTGTCGATATAGACCGATGCCGTCAGCTTGCCATTCGTTCTATTCTCGCCTCACCCATCCAATACCAGCGCGAAATTATTGGATTGCTGGAGGTTTTTTCTACCCGACCCTTTGCCTTTGATGAAGGCGATGTCGCTGTGGTCGAGCGTCTGGCGCAAACTGTGGTCCTCACGATGAGCCATGCCTCCGCTCTCAATTCCCGGTAATTCACACGATCTAATCCAGATTTCTTGTCATGCTCTCGAGTCCAGGCAAGAAATCAGCTACACACTCTTCTGGACTGAGCAACTTCGCACATACAACCCTACATCCTCATAGGAGCGGTATTCGCGGTTGGGCGTTACGTCCAAATGCATCGCCTTGTCCTGGCTGACATTGACCGCGAGCCGCAGACAGCAATTTTGACCACGCAATTTTGACCACGATGGAGACCAAGATTCCTTCGAAACGGAGCAAGCGGCTGGCCATACGTGAACTGCTCAAGCCGCACGTACCATCGCTGCTCTTGGGATTGCTTGCCGTGGCCGGCGAAGGCGCCGCCAACCTGCTGGAACCATGGCCGCTAAAAATTGTGCTGGATGAGGTCTTGCGCTCTCACGAGAGCCATGCGGCAATCATGCGGCGCATCCACATGTTCGTTGGCACGGACAAGCTGGCGATGCTGAAGTTCGCCTGCTTCGCCGTTCTGGCGATTGCGGCTCTTGACGCTATCTGCACATATGGCGAGAAGTACCTCACCACCAGCGTGGGACAGTGGGTCACATACGATTTGCGCCGGACACTCTACTCCCACATCCAGCGACTGTCGCTCGCTTTTCATGATCAGAAGCACACCGGCGATTTAATCAGCCGTGTGACCAGTGACATCGACGCAATCCAAAGCTTCATTACTCAGGGACTCTTGGGAGTGTTGATTAACATCATCACCCTCCTGGGCATGGTCGCAGTCATGTTTTATCTGAACTGGCGATTCACCCTGATAGCGCTGTGTGTTGCGCCTGTATTGTTTGCCATCGTTTACAGCTATACCCGGCGCATCAAGAAGGCATCGCGGGCGGTGCGAAAAAAAGAGGGAGAGATTACTTCCGTCGTGGAGGAAGTGTTGTCGTCGATTCGCGTGGTCAAGGCGTTCGCCCGCGAGGACTACGAAGTGAAGCGACTGGAAGAAGAAAGTCTGGAGGGGGTCGAAGTCGCCCTGCGTGCGCGTGGACTGAAGGCGAAACTCACCCCGATCGTCAATCTCATCGTCGCCACAGGCACGTGCCTGGTGCTGTGGTTTGGGGCGCGACTGGTTTTAAGCGGAAGCCTTTCAGCAGGAGAGATGGTGGTGTTCATTCTGTATCTCGGAAAGAT
>MNDG01000018.1 GCA_001914815.1 Acidobacteriales bacterium 13_2_20CM_55_8 | reverse complement strand
CGGCGAAGCTCCCGGCGCCGACGAAGACCAACAAGGGGAGCCTTTCGTAGGCCGCGCCGGCCAGTTACTGAACAACATGATCAAGGCCATGGGCATACAGCGGGATGATGTTTACATCGCCAACATCATCAAATGCCGTCCGCCCGGAAATCGCACTCCGGAACGTGAAGAATGCGAAACTTGTTCTCCGTTCCTCATGCGCCAGATCGCTGCCATAAAACCCAAAGTGATCGTAGCTCTAGGTGCGGTTGCGGCGAAGACGCTGCTGGCCATCAACGCCCCCATGTCGGAGTTGCGCGGTCGCTGGTTTGACTTTCGAGGCACAAAGTTGGCGGTGACTTACCATCCTGCCTTCCTGCTCCGTGATCCGCGCCAGAAGAAAGAGACTTGGAAAGATTTGCAAATGGTGATGAAGAAACTGGGTTTGGCGGTGCCCGCTAAAGCGGAGCCCTAAGCCAGATACGTCCTGGCTGTCTCCCATCCCACAATCTGTCGGGGCGTCTCGTAACACTTCTCCGTCCCTTCGATTTATAGATATACGTATATAAGTGTACATACACTTTCGCGAGTACAAATGTTCCACGTGGAACACTTCTTCATTCCGGATGTTACGATGCCTTTGAGCCGGCAAGACGCCGGCGATACTTGGAATGCCTGATTTCTGTGACGTTGCCCTGCCGGTGCCTCTGGATACTGCTTTCACCTACGCCATCGCGGATGGCATGCAGCCCGTCATCGGAGGACGAGTTCTAGTTCCCTTCCGCCAGCAGCGCCTGTCGGGGATTGTCGTAAACCTCCACGATCACAAACCTAAAGTTCAAACCAAAAAGCTTATCGAAGTCCTCGACCCAGAGCCAGTGCTCGACCCATCACTGATGCGCCTCGGCAAATGGATCGCTGACTACTACCTGGCGCCGCTCGGTGAAGTTTTGCGGACTATGTTGCCCCTCGGCGCGGAATTCAAAAGAATGATTTCTTATCGCATCGCGGAAGCCGGGCATCTGGCGCTTCATGAAGCGGGAATGTCCGGCTCATCAAGCCGTTCGCGCAAGACGCCAGACGATCAACTGGCTGAGTTTCGAGTGCTTGATTATTTGAGTGAGCGTGATGAGGTCAAAGAAGAAAGTTTGCGAGCGGCAACCCGTGTCTCCAAATCCGTTCTCACCGGGATGGTGCGTAAGAAATGGATTTTACGAGAGGACCACTCGAGCGCCCGCGATGCCGCACGCGTGGTGAAGGTCGCGGTACTAAGAGGCACCGAAGGCAAACTCAATGCTAATCAGAGAACGTTAATCGACACACTCGCCGCCGCGGGAGGAAAAGTGCCCGTCGACACTCTGCACGCGCTGGAGGTTCCCCGCAGAACGTTGGGCACTCTCGTAAAGCGAGGAATCGTTCTGATGGTTGAAGAGCCGGCTGGCTTCACCATGTCCGCGCTGAAGGCCCGACCTTCGCCATTTGATTTCCAGTTCAATCGCGCGCAGCAGGAAGCGCTCCAGCGCATCCAGGAATCTGTGAACGCGCGCAAGTTTTCCGGCATGTTGCTGCATGGCGTCACGGGGTCGGGCAAGACTGCCGTTTATCTTGCCGGCATGCGCTCGGTGCTCGACGCAGGGCGCTCGGCCATTCTCCTTGTCCCGGAAATTGGGCTCACGCCTGCGGTGGCGGCGGACCTGCGTCAGATTTTCGGCGATCGGGTTGCCATTCTGCACTCCGCGCTTTCCGATCAGGAGAGGGCGGAACAGTGGCATCGAATCAAACGTGGCGATGCGCGCATGGTGGTGGGCACGCGATCTGCAGTGTTCGCACCGGTTTCAGATTTGGCGCTGGTGATCGTGGACGAGGAACAAGATTCCTCCTACAAGCAGGAAGAGACGCCACGTTATCACGCGCGCGATGTAGCTGTGATGCGGGCCAAGATGGCCAACGTAGTGGTTGTACTGGGCTCGGCCACACCGTCGCTAGAGTCGTATTTCAACGCGAAGAAAAACAAATACAGATTGCTTGAGCTGCCCGACCGAGTGGAGCAAAGGCCACTGCCTGAGGTCGAGATCATCGACATGCGGCAGGAATTTCAGGAAACTGGACAGGAGCAGGTCATCTCGCGAAGGCTGGCGCAAGAAATCAGAGAGCGCCTGGATCGCAAAGAGCAAGTGATGGTCCTGCTCAACCGGCGTGGATACTCACCGCTTGTGCTGTGTCGTACTTGCGGGAAAGTGTTGGAGTGCAAGAATTGCGCCATCGCGCTCACTCATCACAAACGATCTCATCGTATGGAGTGCCATTATTGCGGCTACGTTGCCGCGATACCGAAAGCATGCGTGCATTGTGACAGTGAGTACGTCTATTTTCTGGGCACCGGTTCGGAAAAACTGGAAGAGTTGCTGCATGGCATGTTTCCGCAGGCGCGCATCGGCCGATTGGATCGTGACACCGTCCGCGGTCGTGAGGATTTTG
>MNDG01000031.1 GCA_001914815.1 Acidobacteriales bacterium 13_2_20CM_55_8 | reverse complement strand
CGGTGCGCACCCGCCTGCACGAGTTGCAGGGCGGGCAAGCGTTCTTTTTGCAACCGCGAACGTACGGCGGGCAACACACGCATGAGATCGCCACTATGCAATCCGGCTCGTCCCCAGAAATACCAGCACTCCGGATCTCCGGTGATGTTACCGAGCTGAATGTAGATATTGGCCGGCGGCTCCTGGACGCCTCGCTCCCAGCGCGAGACCGCCATAGCAGAGGAATTGAGCTGCTTACCCAGCTCAGACTGGCTTACGCCCATGCGGCGGCGGAGAGCAATGATCCGGGATGCCCATTCGACATTTCTTTTATTACGACTTTCCTGACGCATACAGAGGGAAAGCTTGGCTGATCGTTTCGAGGTCACGCAGCGCACCCAAGGCGTCCAAGAGCGGTTGGTGGTCGGTTTGAAACCCGTTTGAGCGTTTTATTTCATTCGCAATTTCTTTTTCTGCGTCCCGAATGCGCCTAGGTTGCTTGTCAATACTCAGTTCCTGCAATGCCGCACTGTAAAGTACTTGCCACCGTTCCGGGTTTCCATCGTGACCATGACCATCGGTTGCCATACATACCGCTTTCGGGGGGACGAGATAACGACATGGTTATAACACTAATGCTAGTCCACTACCATACGGCGATCAAGGTATTTCACGAACGGATGGTGTCAGTGGCCACTGGTTAGGGGGTTCAGTTGAGTTGCCGGATCTCAGGTCTCAGATCTCAGGTCTCAGTTTTAGGGGCTGGCCGTGCCAGGAGCCAATCGTCATGACTTCGGGTTTATACTGCAGCGCCAAACTAGAGGAATAAATCGTGGCGGGATATTCCGGCACTCCGTTACCCAAAAAACTCGGCATCAAGCCCCATCTTCGCGTGGTTTTGGTTAATTTGCCGTCCGAGGTGGATGCTGAACTGAAGGAAGCCTTAGCGGGCTGCCGGAAGGTTAACGCTGGCAAAAAAGCCCTGGATTTCGCCCTGGTCTGCGTCAAGACACAAGCTGAGCTGAAGAAGCATTTCGCACAGTTGAAGAAACAATTGGCGCCAGCCGGCATGTTGTGGATCAGTTGGCCAAAGAAGAGTTCGGGAGTGGCAAGTGATCTCGATGAGAACGTAGTGCGACAGATTGGACTCAAGGCCGGGCTGGTCGATGTGAAAATGTGCGCGGTGAGCCAGGTGTGGTCGGGTCTGAAATTCGTGATCCGACTGAGGGATCGATAGAGCAAGTGGTGGTCAGTGGCTAGTGGCTACTGGGCGGTGGTGGGATTGAGGTTCGGGTGGGTACATGCGCGAACCCAGGGGCTAAAGCCCCCCCGCACCTTTTCAAGCTTGGCGGCACGGCTGAAGGCATGCCCTTTCAAAGCTGTGCCAGTAAATTGCGGTTTCTGGTTTCTGGTATCTGGCCACTAGCCACTAGCCACTAGCTGTTGTGTACCAGGACATAAGTCTCGAACAGCAAGTCTTGCGTTTGCGTCAACGGGGCTGGGGGCCGGCTCGCATTGCTCCCCAACTCGGTCT
Source organism: Acidobacteriales bacterium 13_2_20CM_55_8 (assembly GCA_001914815.1). Classification (GTDB taxonomy): domain Bacteria; phylum Acidobacteriota; class Terriglobia; order Terriglobales; family Acidobacteriaceae; genus 40CM-3-55-5. Next base: position 14,991 of record MNDG01000031.1, on the reverse strand, counting down.
CGGACACGGCAGCGTGCAACGCATTCTTACTCGCTTCGGACAGAATCGCTTGCCTCATCCAGTCCGTCCTCGTCCTCGGCGTTACGAAAAACAACGGCCAGGAGAACTGCTCCACCTCGATGTTAAGTTCCTGCCTGCCTTGCGCAACGCCCGCTACGACTTTGAATTCGCCGCCGTCGATGACTTCAGCCGCGAGGCGGTGGCTTGGATCACGACCGAGCAGACCAGCCGTACCGCCACCCAGTTTCTCGAACAAGTCCTGGACCGCCTGCCTTACCGTCTGCTTCGGCCCTATGCCCCGGAGTGCAACGGCAAAGTCGAACGTTTCTTTCGTACCGTCGACGACGAATGTCTGAACCGCCGTCGGCTGTTTACCTTCAACGCTCGCGGTCGTGCGGTCGAGCAGTTTCTCTGGTACTACAATCACCAGTGGCCGCATCTCAGCCTGGGAGTAGCCACTAGCCACTGGTATTTCGCCGCGCCGGGGCGGGACCGGGAGGGAGGATCTCGGGTTCCCCGGGGGGAATTTGCTGGCGCGTGGCGAAGAAGACTGCGGCCGTCCAGGTAGGAAACAAATCAAGACCGGGAACAAGTTCGGCAGCAAAAGTGGGCAGGAAGGCCCAATGCCATCCCAGCAGGCGGAGGAGAACTCCGGCGACAACCAAGTCCAGCAGGGTGTCGGCTGGTGAAAAACCTCCGGGAGCAAACAGAGGTAAAGCGACGATCTGAATGGCGTCCGCGGCGAGGGCAACCAGCCAAGCCAGGCGTTGCTCGGGGGACTTGACCGATTTGAGGAAGTCAAAAACTCGCATGATATCCGTTAACAGGATACAACGTTGACGTGTCCAAGTGAACTTCACGGGCAGCGGTCTGAAAACATACAGGAGGGCACAGGGCGATGGATTTTCCGGCATTTGATCTTACCGGCCAAGTAGCAGTGGTGACCGGCGCCGCCCGTGGTTTAGGTGAAGCCATTTCACTGGCTCTGGCCCATGCGGGCGCAGATGTCGCGCTGGGGCTGCGCGATGTGAAGGCGCAAGGAAGCGTGGCGGGCCGGATCGGCGCCATGGGCCGGCGGGCGTTGCCGTTACAGATGGATGTGGGGCGGCTGGATCAAATATTCCAGGCGGTGGATGACACGGTCAAAACCTTCGGACATCTGGACATCCTGGTGAACAATGCGGGGCTGGCGCCAGAGAATTTGGCGGAGAACGTGCGCGAACAGGACTTCGATCTCACTCTTGCGGTGAATCTGAAGGGGACGTTTTTTGCCAGCCAGGCAGCGGGGCGGGTGATGATCGGGCAGAAGAGCGGCCGCATTATTAACATGAGTTCTCAAGCGGGATTCGCTGCGCTGCCCACCGAGTCGGTTTATTGCATGACCAAGGCGGCGATTGCCCATCTGACGAAATGCCTTGCCGTGGAGTGGGGAAAGTACAACATTACGGTGAATGCGGTGGCGCCGACTTTTATCCGTACCCCAGGAACGGAAGAGTGCCTGGCAAATCCGGAGTTCCGGGCGGACGTGGTCGAACGCATTGCGGCATTGCACCGCATTGGCGAGCCCATGGACGTGGCGGGCGCAGTCGTGTTCCTGGCTTCGAGCGCAGCCTCTCTCATTACAGGCCATACGATTCTGATCGATGGCGGCTGGACGGCGCGCTAGCGGATATTTGTCTGCCAGCAGTGGTTCCGCGGTAGTCCGTACCGACGCTGGCCTTTGGTGACGCTGTCATCCGACCCAACCGAAGGTATCCTCAAATTTGGCGTTTTTTCTCGACAACAAGCATGGAATGTCCACATTGTCATCGGCAAACCAGCCAACTCTCAAAGAGTTGCGGATCCTGCGGTCTGCTTATTCCGCCGGCGCAGTATCTGCTGGAAGAGTCTGGGGTGATAGATTCCGAGACCGGCGCCGCAAACGCTGACGTAAGGGTGGCACGAGGGGCTGAGCAAGATCCCGATTCCTACCGGATGGCATCGCTGGGAGACCGGTTTATTGCGTTCGCGCTCGATACCCTGGCTCTTTTTGGCGTGTTTACTGTTGTCGATGCGTGGGTATTCATGCGCTGGGGCACAGTGGATGGGACAGAATTGAAGCTGACCAGCGCTTCGCTTCTGATCGCCGGAACATTGAATGCCGTAATTCTATTTGCGTATGGCTGGCTGCTCGAAACAGGCTTTGGCGCCACGCTGGGAAAGGCCATGGTGGGAATCCGGGTGGTTAGAACCACACACCGCAACCCGTTCGCTGCGCTAGCGATCCGCAATGCGCTGCGCATTGTGGACGGACTTGGCTTCTATCTAGTCGGAGTGCTGGTGGCGAGTTGTTCGAATCTTCGCCAACGTCTGGGAGATATTTGCGCTGATACCGCAGTGGTTGAAGAGGAGTTTGGTTATCCGGTGAAGATCCTTGCCATGGTCCTGTGGGTAGGGACGCTAGCAGGAGCGGGTTGGGCAGTTCCGCGCATCTGCTCGGAAAACAACGCCGTACAGCACAAGTATTTGAATCACGTCTTAGTGCAGGTGGGTAGGGCGGGCGACTCTGCGTATTTTAGAGTCGCTGGGCTCAGGATCGACGTTCAGATGGGCGCGCCGGAGTAAGTAGACCTCATGATTTTCATATTCTCCAAAACCATTCGAAATTTTTCATAGCGTCAACGCACCTTCAGTTGGGGCTTTGTCTGGCGACGGCGACGGAGCCAATAGGATTTTTGGTGAAGAATATTGTCTGGCTAAGCAGATCTCCATTGCCGGAGATTGGCCATGAGGAAACCCCGGGTTTACCGTTAAGGAAATCCCAACCGATGTAGCCGGTGAAGACGTATTTTCCCCTGTGATCTTCTACCCAGGCATTGACGTAATCAGGGTCAGTCTGGCTGAAAAAAGCCGACGGTGTTAAGTCGCCTGTGCCTGGCGTTATGTCGTAGGCCACTATTCCACGGTTCAAACCTACCTGCCAACTCCAGATGAATCTGGTTTGGGTGTCCGCCAATACTTTCCAAGGCTGCCACTCGTGGGTGATAAGAGGAGAACTGGGCAATTCAGTAAGAACACCCGTGCTGTAGTTAATGCTGAAACTCACAATTGCCCCGTCTTGACCGTTACCGCTGTTGTCTTTGCCCCCGGCGTACAAAAAGATGCCAGTAGAACACAAGACGGATTGATACATCTAGGCCAGAGCATCAGAAGGGAACGGGCTTCCTGGCAGTGCAGTCAGGAAGCCAGTGTTGGGATTGATACGCCAGCCATCCACGCTGCCGGCATCGATGTCGTATAGATATTGGCCGGAGAAGTCGAACGCAAAACTGTTCAAAGTCGTGGGAACCACGAAGCCGGTGGAAGTGAGGGCGCCGGAGGAGCGGTTAATTCGATATGAGGTAAGGTTGCCGGGAATGAAATCTCGATTGTATCTCGCGAAAAGGAAGTTGCCACTGGGGTCGATGCCGATCCATGGCGGGATGATCTTATTGGGGTCATTCAAGGCAAAAGGTGAGCCCTGCATTGGAACCAAATTACCGTTGGACTGATTGATTTGGTATCCGTAGATTCCTTCCACGGTTGAGGCATAGACGAACCAGCCACCAGGGTCGACGACCAACGTGCTGGGGCCGGACCCGGCAGCAAATTCAGGGAGAGCGTTACTCCCATTGGGATTCTTCAAAAATCCATTCGACGCAATCTTGAACTGGTAAATATCCGATGGCGCATTCGATGGTGCGTTCACAGCGTAAAGATAGGCGTCTGGCGTAGTAGTGACAGGCTGGTTGAATTGCAATTTATAGACATGCCCGCAGTTGTCCCAAGCCTGGACGGTCAGCTTGTAGGTTCCTGGAACCAGTGTGAGGTAGGCATCCAACCGGTTGGAGTTTACAGTGTACGGACTGACGCGATCTGCGGTGTAGATGCGGATGGCGTTGATACCTGCGGCACACGCTGAGTTCTGGGCGGAAGCAGCGATGTGCACTGGATGCGATGAACTGGTAGTGTTGGGCAGGAAAACGCTGACGCCCGCGGTCGAGGTCACGGTCAGGGTTATGGGAGTCTTGCTAACGCCACCGCAATTATCCCAGGCTTGAACCACGGTGTTATAGGTTCCTGGAGCGAGCTTAATGAAAGTTTCGAGATGAGCTCCACTGACCGAGTAAGCAGTCACGTTATTTGCAGAGTAAATGCGCATTGAAGCGATGCCCTTGGTGCAGGCTGAACTGGTGGCATAGGCTTCATAAAATACCGGTGAACCGGCGGATGTTCCGGCCTTGGGAGCAATTACGGTGACGGTTGGAGCAGCGTAGGACGAAATTCCAAAAAATGCTGTAGTCCCCAAAAAGGCCAGTGCTCTTGTCAAGTAGCGGGCCACAGATAGGCCCTTAAGCGTAGACATTTTCCGACCTCAGCCCATTCCCAAGCAGGGCGCTGAATGTAGCTCCAAGGATGCAGTCGAGGGACGGGTACTCACAATACGGTGAGAACCTCGGAAGACGGAGGAGAACAACGTAGCAGACCTTACCGGCTGTGGCCGCCAGCATCGGGCTAAATGCCAAATCTGGTGAGGGTTAGACGCTACTTTTGCTTTCCCAGTGCGTAATAGCCGGTTCGAGCCTGGATCTTGTAATCTTTTTTGGCGCGGATTTCGACTTTGCGGAAAGTGCCGTCACGGGCCGGGTTGGTGGGGGTATAGCCGACGTTGTATTGGCTGCGCAATTCGAGGGCAATCTGATCGAAGGCCTCTTTCAGCTTGTCGAATTTGTTTCCGACGTTGATGACGCGGCCACCCGTTTCTTCGGCCAATTTTTTCATTTCGCGATCACCTGAGTAGCCGCCGAAGCCGTAAAATCCGCGATCCGCGATGAGCAACACGTAGCAGATGCTATCAGCCTTCTGGGCTGCTTCGACGGCGTCTTTCACGGTAAGTTGGCTGCCAAAGTCTTCGCCGTCGGTGAGGATGATCATGGCTTTGCGTCCCACTTCGTGGGCCAGTTCATCATGCGAGGCGAGGTAGATGGCGTCGTATAAAAGCGTGCCGCGTTGATTGCCGGCGGTGGGAACCGGACCACCTCCCATGCCGGGAATAACGCTGGCGACAGAGCCTCCGGTATTAATTCGAGCCCGGTTGAGGGCGGTTTTGAGCGTTGGGACAGAATTGGTGAAGTCTTGAAGAAGATCCACATTTACGTCAAAGCTCAGAACAAATGCCAGGTCTTTCGCACGCAGGATTTCACTCAGGAAGGCGCCACCGACTTCTTTTTCCATGGGCAGCACGCGTTCCTGGCTGCCGCTGGCGTCGATGAGAATACCGAGGGTAAGCGGCAAGTTGGATTCAGCGGTAAAATATTTGATGGTCTGCGGTTTTCCGTCCTCGAAGATCTGGAAGTCATCCTTGCCGAGATTGGGAATCAGCCCGCCTTTTTTGTCTTTGACATTGAAAAACAGTTGAACTACGTCCACGTTTACCTTGAGGGTGGACATGGCGTCGTCGCGAGTCTGCGATTGATCGGAACTGGGCTGGTCCTGACCAGCAAGCTTGGGAAGTTGCTGGGCGCCGGCAAGCGTCGTCCCCGCGAGGAAACCTAGACATAGTAGCCGGCCAACAGATTGAAAGGCAAAGACTCTGGGCATGAAAGTAATGTCTCGCTCTTTTTGTTAGTCTATTCCTTACCATTAGATGCACCAAACCGGAAGTCTTGGCATCCCATTACCAATCGGTTTTGGCCGCAAGGCAGAGAGGGTAGGCGGTGATTCGAGCGATCCGTAGCGGCACGTCCGTTTGCCTAATTACGTTGCTTTCCTGTCTGACCTCAGTCGGAGCGCGGGCACAACAACAGCAGGAACAACCTAAGCAGGAGATTCCGGACGCGCCTTCCGCTAGCCGGCCGCCACAGCCCTTTCCGAGCACCCCCCCGACGGTCGAGCCTGAGGCGCCGCCGGCGAATGAAGAACCACCCAGCGAGACCAATCCCGCAAAGCCATCCTCTCGCGATGGGGATACGGGGAGACCACCGAAATCTACGCCCCTGGCTACGACGGCTGTTCCCCCCAGGTCGCCGGAGCGATCGGGCGCGCAGGACGAACTGTACAAAATCGTATCGAATGTGAATCAGGTGGTGGTCCCAGTAATGGTCAAGGACGATTCGGGGCGTTTGATCAATGGATTGCTTCCCAAGGATTTTTCGGTCTACGAAGATGGGATAAAGCAGAAGCTGAACTTTTTCAGCAGCGATCCCTTGCCGCTCTCAGCGGCAGTGATCCTCGATCTGGGAATGCCGGATATTGCGGTACAAAAAGTGAACCGAACTTTCCCTGCTTTGGAAGGCGCATTCAGCCAGTTTGATGAGGTCTCGATTTACACCTACAGCAGTACGGTCTCTAAGGCCAAGAATTTTTCGACGGCCGGGCAGAAATTAACTGCGGTGCTGAATGAACTGAAAACCAAACGAGGGCGGAATAGTGGGCCTCCGGTACTAGGAGGTCCGCTGGGGCCTCAGGGGCCGGTCGTGAATGGCCAGCCCATCGATCCCAACGCGCCGATTGTGGTCACTCCTCCACGCGAATCTCACGTGCTCAATGACGCGATTGTGATGGCCGCGATGGATCTCAGCAAGCGTGAGCCTACTCGCCGGAAAGTCATTTTTGTTATCAGTGATGGCCGCGAGTACGGTAGTGATGCCAGCTACAGCGATACCCTGAAAATCCTGCTGTCGCATGGGATTCAGGTGTATGGCGTGGGAGTGGAAGGGGCCGCCATTCCGGGATACAACAAACTGCAAAAATTGCATATACCGCGTTTCGGATACAGCGATATTCTTCCCAAGTACGCTAACGCTACTGGCGGGGAAATCTTTACTGAGTTTTCCCGTGAGGCTATCGAGAGCGCCTATGCCCGTGCCCTGGGGGATGCCCGTAACCAGTACACCCTTGGCTACATTACCCGATTGACTCCCAGCAGCAAAGTGACAGCGAGGGAGGGTTATTATCCTTTGCCGCCCAGCCGTTGAATGCCGTTTCGGTTCGTAATCCTTCCTCGGACAGTGCTTCCCTTAGTAACGGCGGTAACCTGCCGGCAGCCCCAGGCGCTGTGATATAAAACCAGCAGCACCAAGCCAAATTTTCACGCGGAGCCGTTCGCGTGCACCCGAACGCGCGTCGCAGCTTTTGAGGAAAGTCTTGAGTTTCATCAACTTCGCAGCCCGTGAGATCAATTGCAAGATCGTGTATTACGGCGCCGGACTCGGTGGTAAGACCACGAATCTGCAATGCATCTATCAAAAGACGGCTGAGCAGCAGAAGGGGAAGATGATCTCACTGGCGACGGAGACAGAACGTACGTTGTTCTTTGATTTCCTGCCGCTGGACTTGGGATCGGTGCGCGGCTTCAAGACTCGAATCCACCTCTACACGGTCCCGGGCCAGGTGTTCTACGATGCCAGTCGCAAGCTGATCCTGCGGGGAGTGGATGGCATCGTGTTTGTCGCCGATTCGCAGCGGGATCGCATGGATGCCAACGTCGAAGCATTGGATAACCTGATGGATAACCTGAAGGAGCATAGCTACGATTTTCAGAAGATCCCCTACGTGCTTCAACTCAACAAGCGAGACCTGCCGAAGATCCTGCCGACAGAAACTCTGGCCAAGGAGCTTCGGCGGAAAAATGAACCCATGATCGAAGCCATCGCCTTCCAAGGTGTCGGCGTATTCGATACGTTGAAAGAGATTGCCAGGCAGGTGCTAACGGAGTTGAAGCAAGGTGGGTAGGACGGTGGCTAGTGGCTAGGGATTGGATTATCAGTTCGCGGTTATAGGTTCCCGGTTCTCAGTTCGGCACGCGATTATTTTCACAGCAAAGCCTTTCTGGCCACTGATCACTAGCCACTGCCTTAACGCAATCGCAACGAACGCAGCATCTGCTCGAAGCTTGGGCGCAGCGAACCAAAATCTCTGTCCGGCGCAATAAAAACCATATAGACAAGAGATCCGTCGCGGCGTTTTAGTGTAACCAGCCAATCCCGTTCCCGGACGGCGCGACCACTCTGATCCTGTAATGGGGATGTTCCAATCAAATCTACCGATTTTCCCGCACCCCCACCTACGCGGATATTTTCGTCATTACCGATCTGGCGCAGATCGGGATTGGCTTGCCGCAGGGATGAAAGTAAATCGTGCGTAGCCTGATCGACGGTTGCATTCGGATTTTCCGGCTGATAGTCGTTAATCATGACGCCGTAGGCCACTGCATTCTGTGACACTCCGCTTTGGGGGGCGATGGTGACCGCCGAGTTCTGATCGCCGAACACCTGCCAATTGTCAGGATAGGAAATGGAGTAGGCGCTGTGATTAAAGCTGCGCATATTACCGCTGGGAGAGATGTCGCTACCGCTGACTCCGCTTGAGCTTGATTCGGCGCTGGCGCCCGGTTGCTGTTGGGCCGCAATCTGCTGCGCGGTGAGCGGCTTCATACCGGATACCCGCTGCTTGATACTGCGAAACTCGGCACTGTCGCCGCGAAACTGCTTGGGCGGCAGGGTAGAGACTTCTTGCGAAACCAGTTGCGCTCGATTGCCCGGATTGGGATGATCGCTGAGGAACTGGGGGCCGCGCGAGCCGCCCTGCTGCTCCAGTTTCTGAAAAAATTGCGACATGGCATGAGGATCGAAGCCGCTGTCATACATGATGTCGGTGCCCAGGAGATCGGCTTCGGTCTCCGCCTGACGTGAGTTCTTCAGGAAATAAGAGCCTACGCCGAAGGAGATTCCGAGTTGTGCTGCCTGTGACAGAGCTCCGCGACCCATGATTCCACCGAGAAGGGCCAGCGGTAGTTGAGCCGCCATCTGCTTGCTGGCGGACCGAGTACCGTGACGCTGTACCACGTGAGAAATTTCGTGCGCCATAACCCCGGCTAGTTGACCTTCAGTGTCCGCCGCTTGGATGGTGCCGACATTGATGTACACAGGGCCACCCGGGAGAGCGAAGGCATTGATCTCTTTTTGATTTACGACGTGAAACGTATACGGCCACTTTTGTCCCGGAGCGTGGGAGGAAAGTTCTTTTCCCAGACGCTGGACATAACGGGTGACTGGGTCAGAGTCAGGTAGAACAGGAAGCTGCTTGGTAGCCTGTTGCGCCGCCTGCTGCCCGGCTTGAACTTCCTCCTGCGCGGAAAACATGTCAAAGCCATGGGACGGCTGGACGCGGGCTTCGAATAGTTGTGGCGAAGCCAGACTCAACGCCAGCAAAAGCGCAAGACAGCAGATTCCTCTTACGTTAGCTCTCATAAATCCTCCCAATGCCGTCGACTGCTTTTTTGGGCACGCGAACCGACATCGGTGCCCTACCCACAGATCCAATCGTCGGTAATCAGGGCCTGGACTTCAATTAGTTAGATGCGATTACCGCTTCGCTTTCTGTACGGGACTTCAAGGTTCTGCGGCAGTCGGAAGGGTCTGGAAAAAGAAAAGCGCCGGTCGCCCGGCGCCACATAAAACTAACTGCGAGTAAGGGTTATTTGTCCAAGGTCCCGGTCGCACCGAACTCACGGCGATTAACGGCCGTGCGGGCGGCGCGGGCCATGGGAGGCGCTCCGGCAGCGGCTCCATAACGCTCCAGAAGCATGGGCACCATGGCGTTCTCGGCTTCTTTTACGAATGTGAGACGGCCTTCCGGGCTCAGATCGATGCGGATAAAATCCCCCAACCTTACCTGTGACGTAGCCACCAGGTTTGCCAGTTGAAAGACTACATGGCGCTCAATGGCGCGTTTCAAGTGCCGGGCACCATATTTCGGGTCCGTGCCTTCGTGCAAGAGGAAAGTCTTCACTTTCGCAGTGCAGCTAAACACGAATTGATTGGCGGCAGTCGCCATCAGGATGCGCTGTTGCACCATCCCCAACTCGATCTCGAGAATCTGTTCCAGGTGTTCCGGCCGAAGAGTCTTGAACACCACAGCTTTGTCGATGCGGTTCATGAACTCGGGCGTGAATTTCCGCCGTGCCGCTTCGATTGCGGTGCGATTGATTTTCTCATCCAGGCTGGCGTCCACTTCGGTGGGTTTATGCGCGAAACCGAGTCCCCCATCAACCAGGTTGCTCATCTCACATGCGCCCAGGTTCGAAGTCATGATGATGATGCACTGCGAAAGATCGACGCGCCGGTTATCGCCCAGGGTCAAAGTAGCTTTATCCAGGATGCCGAGCAGTAATTGCCAAAGTGCGTCGGAAGCCTTCTCAATTTCGTCAAACAGCAAAATCGACAGCTTGAGTTTTTCGGTATGCCACTGGTTGAGCGCTTCCTGCGTGAGCAACGGATGAGTCTCGCGGTGACCGAGATAACCGGGAGGCGAGCCAATCAATTTGGCGATTTCGTGCGAGTGCTGAAACTCGGCACAATCAATTTTGATACAGGCGCGCGGATCGCCAAATAACGACTCGGCCATGGCTTCCACTACCCGGGTTTTTCCTGATCCGGTGGGACCGAGGAACAGTAGGTTACCCACTGGACGTCCGGGTGGATTAAGACCGGCCAGGAACATCTGATAGATTTCGGCGACCTTCTCGACGGCCTGGTCCTGGCCGACGATCTTGCGGCGCAGAGCACCCTCAAAGTCTCGGGCATCGTTGCTACGACGGGTGGGGTCAAGCACCGTGCTCAGGATGGTTTTCATAGGGTCTGGCCCTTCTTTCCCTTTCTTGGGCCTTCATTGCTTCCTGGGAGAGCGCGTCGAACTTTTTCCCGGGGGCTGACAAATTTTGTCATTTCCTGTTGCCAGCCGTTCCTGCCATAGTGCAAGTGACTCGCCATCCTCGTGCGAACTGCCCATTACTTCTTTCCTACAAGGCTTAGATGCCGATAGCGTGAAACAAGAGACATTTACATTCGGAGGTGAAATCGTGTAAACGGAAATTGTTTGCGCATCCGGGAACATTCCTAGCGCGTCAAACCAGGTAGAATTCGACCGCACGGGATTGGACGGACGTAACTGGCATCTGAGTTTGGACCCGGCTAGCATCATCGCAACATCTCGTTCATGGAGAAAAACTTGCGGCGTTCCGGCTCAATTTTGCTGATGGTTTTGATCTTCTTTTTCTTTGGCTTTGCGATATGGCGAAGCTCAGGGGATTCATCTGCCGCTGCACAGAGCGCGCAGTTCGTTCGCACGTCCAAGACTCCCACGCCGGCTAGCCCACAAGCTCCCGATGGTGCGGCGCTGGCTGCAGTGGTTGCGCCTCCGGGTAGTCAACTGTATATGGCGAAGCGGGGAGACAGTATTACGTCTGTCGCTCGGCATTATTTATCTCAGACTTCCTACCTGACTTCTGGTGAGTTGGCTGAAGCTATTCGAGAGTCGAATGGGGAGCCACGCAGCAGCGTATTTCTGAAATCGGGACAAACAGTGGTCATTCCTGGAATCCTGGACGCGCCGATTGTGGAGAAAGCGATTCCGGTAGCCCGCGACTTTGAAGTACGGGCGGTGTACCTGACCGGGGTGATGGCGGCAAGCGATCGCGGGCTGCGTATTGTCCGCCGCTGGCGGGAGCTGGGGGGTAACGCGGTAGTCTTCGATGTGAAGGATAGCGATGGGGCCATCAATATAACCTTCGATCATCCTCTGGCGGGATCGCATCGTGCCCCCATTCACGACCTGCCCAAGTTCACTCGTTTTCTGCATTCCCAAGGTATGCACGCCATTGCCCGGATCGCCATTTTCCGCGACGAGCGGCTGGTAGTCACGCATCCGGAGCTGGCGGTGAAGTCGAAGCGCTTGGCTCAGGCATGGCGTGAAAATGGCAAGCTGGTTTGGACGGACCCTTCCCAGCCCAAGGTGCAGGACTATAACATTGCTCTTGCCAAGAAAGCCGCCGAGTCAGGAGCCGACGAGATCCAGTTCGATTACGTCCGCTTCCCTGCGGAAGGGGACCAGAAGGATGCCAGCTTTGTGTTTCAAACCCAGCATCCTGAATGGCACAGAACCGATGTGATTACTGATTTCCTGAGACATGCCTATACCGAGCTACATCCCACAGGTGTCCTGTTGTCGCTTGACGTGTTCGGCATAATGGCATGGCAGCGCCCGGTGGACCTCGCGCACACGGGGCAGGACATCGTCGGTATGGCCAAGTATTGCGACGTGCTATCACCGATGATCTATCCTTCACACTTCTTCGGGATGGACGGGATCGCACGCCCCGGCGATGCGCCTGAGCATTTCATTGGCGAGTCGATGGAGCGTTTCGAAAAGATCACCCAAGGCAGTGGCGTTGTGATCCGTCCGTGGCTGCAGGCTTTCCGCTGGAGAACCAAGACCTACTCGCCGAAATACATCGAAGTTCAGGTGCTGACTGCAAAGAACAAGGGCGGCATTGGATTTCTCTTCTGGAATGCGAGCAATGACTACAGCAAACCTTATGCCGCAATGCCGGAGATGCAAGTGGTCAAGGGACAGTATTTTCGCGGGGATGAATTGCCTGGAGCGACTCATGCTGAACTAACACCTAAGGCTGCGTTGTCGACACAATAGATTTCACCGGTAACCGGATTGCAGTTTCGGGTTAAAGCTCCGCCTTCCTTAAGTTGCCTCAGTTATAATTGCGCTAATTCATTTGCTTTGCCCTGCTCTGCAGGTTCGCGCTGGCACTATGCGAGCTGGCAGGGTGGCCGACGCAAACAAACTTGGCAGAAGAAAATCGCATCCCTCAATCGTACTGTTGAATCAATCCTGTTAAGGAGCCCGAATGGCGATTCAGAAAACGGAAAAAATCTGGCACAACGGCAAGCTCATCCCATGGGACGATGCGCAGTTGCATGTGATGTCGCACGTGGTGAATTACGGCTCCTCGGTGTTTGAAGGAGTACGCTGCTATTCGCTTCCCAAGGGACCGGCGATTTTCCGCGCTAACGAGCACATGCAGCGGTTGCTAGACTCGGCCAAAATTTACCGCATTGACGTGGACTATACCCGGGACGAACTAGTTTCTGCCGTGGTCGACGTGGTGAGAAGTAACGGCGTGTGGCCATGCTATATCCGGCCGATCATTCTTCGCGGTTATGGCGAGGCAGGCGTCAACCCGTTCAATTCGCCTACCGAGGTGTACGTCTGCAACTATCCCTGGGGAAAATATTTGAGCAACGATGCGGAACAGGGCGTGGACGTCTGCGTTTCCTCTTGGACGCGGCTCGCGCCGAACACCCTGCCAGCGATCGCGAAATCGGGCGCGAACTACATGAACTCGCAGCTCATCAAGATGGAAGCCATCATCAACGGCTACGTCGAGGGCATTGCGCTGGACACCAACGGCTACGTGAGCGAAGGCTCGGGCGAGAATATTTTCATAGTTCGTAACGGCACGCTGCAGACGGCGCCGCTGGGAAACTCGGTGCTGCCGGGAATTACGCGCGATTCAGTGATGCGAATTGCTCGTGAGCTGGAAATTCCGCTGGTCGAGCAGGTAATCCCACGCGAAATGCTGTACATCGCCGATGAAGCTTTTTTCACCGGCACAGCGGCGGAGATCACGGCGATTCGGTCAGTTGACAAGATCAGTGTCGGCAAAGGCGTGGTGGGTCCCATCACACGAGCTGTGCAGAAAGAGTTCTACGCCATCATTCGTGGCGAGAAGGCTGATCGATTCGGTTGGCTGACTGCGGTGCCGGTGGGAGCCAAGCAACCAGTCAGCGTTTGATATGTTTTTAGCCGCACCAGACCAACTGCACGGGATATTTCTCGAAGACACGATCGCTGGTGAGGATCACCAGTTCTTCGAGCACTGACTGAGCAATAAGCAAGCGGTCGAAGGGATCGCGGTGATGTGCAGGAAGGTCGTAAACCTTTGCCGCATGACTATGGGTCACCGGAAGCGGACGGAGACCCTGCTTGGCCATGAATTTCGGGACATAGTGAGCGGGCGGCCCGGGAAAATTTAGTTTTCCCAGGCGCATCTTGATGCTCAGTTCCCAGCAACTGGCAGCCGAAAGGTAGATCTCTTCTCGCCCATTCTCCAGAATTTCGCGGCCTTCCGTGCCCAGGCGCTCGACTGAGTCCAGACTCCACAGCCATACCACCGTATCTACCAGATACTTCATTTGCGTTTTCGCTTGCGCCGGCGAGTCGCTCTACCTTCGCTTTCACCTTCGAATGCTGCCAGCAGATCCTCCGGCAGTGGGGCGTCAAAATCGTCCGCAACCCATATCTGACCACGTGCGATTCCCAAGGGACGAACATCTTTTTTGGTCTCTACCGGAACCAGTTTCGCTACCGGAACGCCCGCGCGCGCAATGGTGACTTCCTCTCCCTCTGCCACCCTTTGCAGGAGGCGGGATAGGTGGGTCTTGGCCTCGTGAATGTTCACTTCCATATCTTTTAAAAAATAGACTAAGTCATACGACTAAGTCAATAACAACTTTTGAATAGCCGACGGCCCATGTCCAAATCGTCAGGGGCTTCTGTGTGTTCCATTACTTAGGTCATCTTGGGCAAGGTGACGTTTCGGGCGATGATACGAGATGATCGCAGGGGAATCCTCGAATGAATATTGATGATCTGCTTCGCATCGCAATGGAGCGGCGCGCTTCCGATTTGCACCTCAAGGTTGGCAACTATCCACACTTGCGCGTGGATGGCGAACTGGTTCCGCTGACCGATCAACCGCGGGTCAGCGCCGAAGATATGTTAACCATGGCTTTCAGCATGATGTCGGCACGGCAGAAGCAGAAATTCAAAGAGACTACCGAAATCGACATGGCTTACGGCGTGGCCGGACTAGGTCGATTCCGTGTGAACGTTTTCCAGCAGCGCGGCAACGTAGGACTAGTGCTGCGCGTGATTCCAACCAAGATTCGAGGGCTCGACGAACTCTATTTGCCCAAGGTGGTGGAGCAGATTTGCGATATGCCCCGCGGGCTGGTGCTGGTCACTGGCGTCACCGGTTCCGGTAAGTCAACCACGCTGGCGGCCATGGTGGACCGCATCAATTCAACCCGCGCCGAACACATCATTACGATTGAG
>MNDG01000059.1 GCA_001914815.1 Acidobacteriales bacterium 13_2_20CM_55_8 | reverse complement strand
CGAATCCGGAAGGCTGCAGGTTCACGATTCCGCAGCCCATGGGGCATCGAGCGCAACCGTGCCCGTCGCAAGAGCCGAGCATGGATCCAGTGGTTCTGCCCTGGTTGCGGCTGCACGCCAGCATAAAGCCGGTCTTGGAGTCGTGGTCGCCGTCGTACTGCTACTGATCGCCGCGGCTGCATTCGGCATATACAGCTTGTTTTTCTTCGCCCGTAGCCAGCCTTTCCAGAGCATCAAGATCACCAAGATCAGCGGCACTCACAATGCGCGGATCGGGGCCATGTCTCCCGACGGAAACTACCTGGCCTACGTGTTGAATACCGAGGGTAATGAATCATTGTGGCTGCGCCATCTGGCCAGCGAAAGCAACGTGCAGATCATTCCGCCAGAGCATGTGCAATACTCCGCCCTGCGCTTCTCTCCCGATGGCAGCCACATTTACTTTTCGCATACCCAATTGGTCAGCGGTCCTGCGTCTCAGGAGTACGATCTATACCGCATCCCCGTGCTGGGTGGAACTCCACAACTTCTGGTCAAGGATATAGACACGAATCCAAGTTTTTCTTCCGACGGGCGGCGCTTCGCTTTCATACGCGCCAACGATCCCGACCCTGGCAAGTACCACCTCCTCATCGCAAATGCCGACGGCAGCAACGAAAAGAGCATTTTCGCCGGTCCAATGGCCAATGTGGTGTCGGATTCAGCCTGGTCGCCGGATGGAAAGGCGATCGTCGGTACGATCTTCGATCAGGCGGAAGACAGCATAAGCGCAGTGATATCGATTGATCCGTACACCGGTGCCCAGAGGAAGATATCCAGGCCGCCATACACAGTGCTAACCAGCGTGTCCTGGCTGCCCGATGGAAGAGCCTTGGCAGTAATTTTCTCAAGCATGGAAACAAACTTCAGCCGGCAGCAGGTTGGGCTGATCAGTTATCCGGATGGCAAGCTTCGTCCAATTACCGCCGACACGAATGACTATGCCAACTTGAGTGTCTCCGCCGACGGCGCGACCATTGCCACTGTCATGCGCCAGTCGGTGCGCGACGTTTATGTGAGTTCAGGGCTAAAGGCCGATTACTCCGACGCTAGGCAGGTTAGTTCGGGAGACGTCGTGCCGGTGGTCGCGTGGGCGAGAGACAACAATCTGCTGACGGAGCAGGGGTCATCCATTCGGGAGATCAGCCCGAACGGCGAACTCAAGGGGGAGATCGCTTCCGAAAAGGAGTCTGCGGCGATGCAGCCTAACGGCTGCAGCGACGGCCACCTTGTTTTCGCGCGCAGGATGTTGAAAACCCTCTCGGTGAACATCTGGCGCAGTGAAGCGGATGGCACCGGATTGCACCGTCTCACCGAGGGCAAGAGAGAAATGTTTCCGATGTGCTCCCCGGATGGCAAAACCGTCTTTTATATGGATATGACCGTTCCTGCCTATATGAAAGTGTCCATCGACGGAGGTCAGCCGGAACGAGTTACAA
Source organism: Acidobacteriales bacterium 13_2_20CM_55_8 (assembly GCA_001914815.1). Taxonomy (GTDB): domain Bacteria; phylum Acidobacteriota; class Terriglobia; order Terriglobales; family Acidobacteriaceae; genus 40CM-3-55-5. The sequence continues at coordinate 6,604 of MNDG01000059.1, read as the reverse complement.
AGGATTTTGCGGAATTCAACGCCGGTTTTGACGTTGCCCGCGACGGAAAGACGGTTGTGCTGGGCACCTACGATTTCAAAGCCCAGAGGCCAACGATCTCCCTGGTTTCTCTTGATTCCGGCCAGGTCCTGCGAATGTTCGAGTACGACCCGCGGCATCAGGGGCAACCCCGCTTCAGCCCCGACGGCAAAGGTATCGTCTACCCTGTCCGTGAAAAGGGAGTGGACAATTTGTGGCTGCAACCGCTGGACGGCGGCCCCGGCCGACAGTTGACGAACTTCGGTTCCCTCAAAATCTACTCTTATCAATGGTCGCCCGATGGCAAGAGCCTGGCCCTGGTGCGCGGAGATTCTCCTTCGGATCTGGTATTGATTCAGAATTCTCCAGGGAAGTAGTCAGAACCCGCTTTGGCCGACTCCGGATGAGTTGTTTGCCGTACGGAAACTATCCAGAAACGGGCTTGTGGGAAGTTGGCAGGCCACTCCAAGCCACACCGCTTAAGTTAGCGCTTATGGGGCGATGCCCAGGGCATCGCCCCCGAGGAGGGTGACCCAGCCAAACGGGACTTGGCCGGTTGCCATGGCACACAGAACTGATCCCGCAGCGTAGATGTTAGGTCGCGCATCAATCGTGTCTCCACGCTTGCTCCGGCGCCATGTAGAGCTCATGTCCCTTCCACCATTGCAGCGGGTTGCGCCTCCGTCTGCGTGGCGGTGTTCTCGCTCACCGGGCCGAGGGCTCTCGCTAGTCCAAAGTCGAGAACTTTCATCCATCGTCGGACGTTATTCGCAAGCGTTCTTAATATTTGAACCAAGGTATTTTCTCGTCGAATCTTGGAAGAGAGGGGGTTCGCTCCTCTCTCACCGCTTGCAAAGAATTCGGGTCCAACCCGAGCACCTTAAGGATCGTGGGGGCAATCTGGGCTGTTTGTGTCGGAGCCTTTATTTCCTGCCGTCCCAAGGATGGGTGCGAGATCAGAAGCAGGACGTGCGTATCCGCATCGGTCATGCCACCGTGCTCCGCGATGAAACCGCTGCCGGGTTTAGCATATATTTGGCCGGCATTTGGTTGGATGATGATGTCCGGAACCCGAGAATCCACCCTCGGGTCGTTGAATCCTAACTTCAAAGACTCGCCAAAATAAATTTCCTCAATCCCGGCCTCAGTCTGAATCTTTCGCAGGGCTGCTGTGACTTCGGCAGTACGCGTTTGATCCGCAAGCCACAGCATCGCGACACTTCCATCCTGTTCCAGACCTGCCAGCAGGTTTTTGTCAATTGCCGATACCGTCTTCGGAATGAGCTCCAAGTCGGCATGCTTCAACTTGGTTGGGTCTATCGGAACGTCGCCGTGCTTGGCGGTCACTATGATTAAAGTGGATGCCATCAATCCATGTTGCTGAAGAGCGGCCAGCATCTTCGAGATCGACTGATCCGTGTGGGTAAGCGCGTCCAGTAACCCGGGACTGGGAGTCCCGTTCGCATCCAGGTAGCCGTTGCCTTCAAGTTTTTGTGCAACGCTGACCGCTTGAAAATTCATTCCAAAGATCGCAGGCACCCCTACGCGCTTTGCTCCGGTGTGATCCTTACCATCTATCTGGTTGAGAAGAGCCTGCACCTTTAAGTCGTCATAAGCTTCAGTCCTTTGGACATTCTTGCCCACACGATTCGCACGAACCTCAGGCGTATAAAGGTCATCGACGCCAGTACCCGACGGGCCGTTCAAAAATTCATAGGCGGGATGTTTGTCGCACCAGGCAGTTCGACCTCCTGCCTGCTTGATCACCTCGAAAATGTTGTTCACTCGGATGAAGCTATGCGGAAACACTGGCTTACATCCGTTCTTTGGATCACGAGGCAACTTTTCAGCATCGATTCCTCCGCCTCCATCGATGGCATCCGGGTTCCTGTCAATAGAAGAGTCGAAGATTACTGTGGTTCCGGTCTTGGCGCAGTCTGAAGCGGGAGGAGACAAGCTCCGGTCATAGCTATTCTCGAATATAACGCCTGTGGAGTTGGGAGATCCCCCAGCGACCATAGAAAGCAAACCGGGCCACGAGTTCGATGGGAAAGACGTGTGAGCATTTGTGTAGGTAATTCCGTGCGCACTTAGCCGGGCGAGGGCGGAGTCGGATCGCTCTTTGGTCAAGCGGGCGAGATCTAAAGCGTGCATACCATCGATACTCAGAAGCAAGACGTGTGCAATGGAATGCCGCTGACTTCGGAGCTTGGTCTGTGACCCGGCGGGCTGCGGTGTTCGAATCTGGGCACCCGAGAGGGACACTAGCAAAGCGACGCCGACCATCATGATTAGATCATTTTTTTGCATGGGGTACCTGGCCACTGTATTTTCAAATCTCACCGGCAATTGCTGTCCCAACATCCGTAGTACGAGCTTTTCCCCCGATGTCAGCGGTACGAGGACCAGAATTCTCGAGCACCGAAGCGATAGCTTTTTCAACAGCTATCGCGGCCTCGTGTTGTCCGAGATGCTCGAGCATCATCGCTCCTGACCAGATTTGGCCGATGGGATTGGCAATTCCCTTCCCAGCAATGTCGGGAGCCGAACCGTGCACCGGCTCAAACATGGAAGGGTACTCACGCTCAGGGTTGAGATTTGCGGACGGGGCAATGCCAATAGAACCTACGACCGCAGGACCTAGGTCAGAGAGGATGTCACCGAACAGATTGGATCCCACGACGACGTCAAACCAGTCTGGATGCCGGACGAAGTGGGCAGTCAAGATGTCGATGTGGTACTGGTCAGTCCGAACGTCTGGGAATTCCTTTGCGATCGCAGCGAAACGCTCATCCCAGAAAGGCATGGTATGAATGATGCCATTGGATTTCGTTGCCGACGTAACGTGCCGCTTGCGCTTGCGTGCCAGCTGGAAAGCGTGACGCATAATCCGGTCACATCCGCGCCTGGTGAACACCGATTCTTGAACAGCCAGCTCGGCTTCCGTGTTCTCGAAGAGCCTTCCGCCGATATTGGAATATTCTCCTTCATTGTTTTCTCGGACCACACAGAAGTCGATTTGTCCCGGCTCCAAATTTTTGAGCGGCGACTCAATCCCGTGGAGAAGCCGCACCGGACGGAGGTTCACATATTGCTGAAATCCGCGCCGGATGGGGATCAGTAAACCCCAAAGCGACACATGGTCCTGCACCTTGGGATGACCGACTGCCCCCAGGAAAATACTGTCAAAGGTTCGCAACTGATCCAGGCCGTCCACCGGCATCATACGGCCAGTGCTAAGGTACGTCTCGCAACTCCAATCGAAATGGGTCCAAGAGAAGTCAATGCCGTAGCGACGGCCAGCCGCTTCGAGCACACGGATGCCCTCGGGTACGACTTCGCGGCCGATTCCATCCCCCGGGATGACTGCGATCTTGTACTTCTTTTCGGCAGGACTTTTTCTCACCGGGTTCTTGCTTATTTTCCGCAAAGCGCCACCAGCTTCCGTGCGTCATCGACGCGTTCCAGTGCTCGAACCAGGTCGACTACCATTTCCGCGTTTTGCTTAGGCCAATTGACAAATGCAGCGTTGCCGCGAAACTTATCCGCGACCTCTTCATAGGTCATAGGATTGGCCGGACTACCTTTGCCAAAATCTGCGCGACCGGACAGAGTCTTTCCATTCTTCAAATGGATTCGAAGGATAGTAGTCATTTTGTCGAATCCCGCCTTGTCGGCATCCGGATCCACATAGAAGTTGACCCGGTGGATCATGGCTTGAACTTCTCGCCGGTTGACGACTTCGTCGCGAAATTCGGCAAGTGTCGCCTGGCCGTATAGCAACAGCACGGCTAAACAGAACTCCATGCTAAATTTCGCCTGCAGGCCCGTAGTAGGCCGATGATGAATCAGCGCATTGGGCATATTATGGTTCGTGCCCACGTCGACACGTTCAACGTCGACTGCCTCAATGTGCTCCTTACGCATCAGACGCAGCAATTCGGTCATGCCAGGATGGGTTAGAGAACCCGACGGAAACGGCTTGATGGAGATACCCGGAGAGCTGAAGGTCCAGGGCTTCCCCAAGCGATCAACAATCGCCGCAGGATCATAACTTCCGCCATATGCGTGAAAGAAGCCGCGTGGTGCCTCAAGAATCTGATCGGCAGCCGTCCAGCCAAGACCGGTCAGGTCAACCGCCACAACTCCACTCTCCGCCGCATGCCCGGCATGAAAGGGCTTTGTCATTGTGCCGAAATTTTCGCGTAGTCCGGCCGCCTGGCTGGCGGCGATGCTCAACGCTCGCCTCATTTGCTGAGCGTCAAAACCTAGGAGCTTTCCGCCTGCCGCGGCTGCGCCCAGCGGGCCACAAGTACCGGTCGAATGGAAACCGTCTTCATAATGGCGCGGCGAAATGGCTTCAGCCACTTTGCACTCCACTTCCACGCCGAGATGATAGGCAAGCATCACTTCTGATCCGGATGCCCCCTTCAATTCCGCGAATGCCAGAACTGCAGGCAGCACAGGCGCGGTGGGATGAACCAGCAGCCCATAGACGCGATCCTTGGCAGCGGCCAACTGTGTGTCATCGAAATCATCGGCATGAATGGAAACGCCGTTGGCGAATGCCGCGAAACGGGACGGGACTTTCATGCCGCTTCCGAAAACGCGCGTCCCGCTGTTCTGGAGACCAAGGTTTTGCAAATACTTCAGAACAAGTGTTCCGCTTTCGGCCACGGACCCGGCAAGCGCCAGACCTAAGCCATCCAATATCGATTTTTTTCCCAATTCGAGCACGACCTCCGGAATTTGTGCGAGGGTCGTATCGACCACAAACTGGGCAACGTACTTGGTCACTCCTTCTACGTTTGGAAATGGCGCCGGACACGGCAATGGCACTTCGGAAGAGTATCCCTTCGCATTCGTAAGCAGACCAGCAACCGTCGCGAGAGCGGATCGCGAAACGAAGTCACGTCTTTTCATGACTTAATATATGAATAATCTGCTAATGAACACACAACTAAACATCCCAGGGGAGAGCCCCATGACCATATTCGGAGCACATTAACGGACGCTGAATGCAACATAAAATCACGTTAAGAATGCTCCCACACGCGTGGGCGCGCTGAATCAGAATTATCCGGCTGCAATTATTTTGACACACGCAATCAACGCTCGATTTCCGCGAACATCGAGTGCGCTCGCCTGGAACCCCGCCTCCGCAATAATCTTTAGGTTCTCTTGCAAGGTCAGAGGTGAGTCGCCCTGCTCGTCGAGATATTGCTGATGTTCGGGAAACGATCGTCCCTCATCGATCGAGCTTGAATAAACTCTCTCCTGCCTCTTCCACACAGACTGATAGCAGGAGAATGAGTCAGCCCCGGGCACCGCGATTCTATCTAGGAAAAAGAAGAAGCCTCCCTTCGAGAGGACTTTGTGTACCCATGACATCACCTTCCGCTGGCTTTCCGGCGGCAGGTTATGAATCGTCTGCACGGAGAATGCAAGCTGATAGTCCCTTTCAGGAAGTTTCGCAGATTGGATATCGCAAAGATCATGTTGCACCGTAACAAATTGTTTGTCCTTCCCTGCCAGGCGCTTCTCAGCCATGGCAATCATCGCTGGTGAATAATCAACCCCAACAACCAGCGCGTCCGGCAAACGCCTGAAGAGTTGTTCCTCAACCAGTCCGGAGCCCGACCCGATGTCAAGAATTGTGGAGCCAGGAATATAGTGGTCGGCAATTAGGCTGAGTAGCAAATCAACTTGCTCCCCTCGCAGCGGATTTCCAGAAAGAGGATCACTGTCCCACGTCGAAGTCCGAGTTGGATTGAGCCATATATCGCGCATATGTTGTGGCAGAGAGCCCATCTCGCCTTCAAGGCCGCTCCAACCCGACTTCAGGTTGAACCCCGCCAAGTGCGAGTTGCAACACTTCCGCCAAGTGAACTGCTTTCCGCCCCGTGATCTGCAGTATCTGCTCCCGACAGCTAAAGCCATCGGAAACAATCAAAGTCTCTGGCGCGGCCTGTCGAACGGCGGGCAGCAAGACCCGCTCTCCAACGGCTAATGACACATTGTAATTGTCCTTTTCAAATCCAAACGACCCTGCCATGCCACAGCAGCCAGAATCCAGCGATTGCAGATCAACTCCCATCTTCCGGAGGAGCGACTCTTCATCTTTCATCTTCATTAGTGCTTTTTGATGGCAATGACCATGAAGCAGCACTTTCTTTGACAACTGTGGAGGGCGAAAGCCAGGCGCGTGCTGTTCGAGAAATTCGCTGAGAAGAAATGTTTGGCTACGCAACCGGGCGGCGACGGGATCTGACGGAAATAGGTTGTGCAGTTCATCCCGAAAGACTGAGGCGCAACTTGGCTCGAGGACGACTATCGGAATTCCACTGTCAATCTGCTTGCCCAGCACTTGCATTACGTTGCGCAGGTATCGCTTAGCTCGATCCAGCATGCCGAAGTCATACAGCGGACGTCCGCAGCATAGGTGTTGACGTGGGATGATTACCTTGAACCCTGCGTGTCGGAGCACATCCACTGCAGCCCGGCTGGTTTCCGGATGAAAATAATTGTTGAATGTATCGGGCCACAGAATGACTTCCTTCTGCGCCGACCCCGACAAATCTGGTTG
>MNDG01000026.1 GCA_001914815.1 Acidobacteriales bacterium 13_2_20CM_55_8 | reverse complement strand
TGCACACGGCATCGTCGGGCAAGCCTTCGATCGTGAAGTTCTCGCCGAACTGTCCGTGGACGAAGTCGGTCCTCTTCAACCGCTCCTGCCAATAGCGATGCGATTCGATCTGGTACACGAAGACGGCTCGCTGCTCACCGCCGTGCCCGGCCAAGTCACCTTGACCGTCTCCGTCGAGATTCAGCCGGCCGACACGACGACGACCACGGACCGGATCCTTCCAGATCCCGGTATGCACAGTGCGCCCCTTCCACATGATGTCGCGCGGAAGTCCCACGTTCACCGATAGAAGTCGACCCATCTCGCTCGGAATTCCTCTCGCATGCACAAAACATTCGCAATCAGACCTGGCCGCCTGTAGATGGCCTCGCACTGCGAGTTGTCGCCCACGGACTGATTGTGGACCCGGAAAAGCGTATCAAGCTTCCACACTACATCACACCTTGCGGTAGCCCCGCTCCTGTAGCACCCAGCTGTTGCCATCCGGGTCGGAGAAATTGGCGAAGCTGGCATAGTCTCCGCGCGCAGGGTCGAGTCCGGGTGCGAAACCTCCGTCCCATGCCCCAATGGGCATCTTGTGCCGGATCTCACCGACCTCGACCCCACGTTCGAGCAGGCGGCTCCGCGCGGCGTCGAGGTCCGTGACGACGAGATAGACGTTGCGAAGCGAACCCACGGGCGCGTCGGTGAGTCCGTTACCGAACTGGATTGAGCAACTGGAGCCCGGCGGAGTGAGCTGAATGACGCGGAAGGCGTCGTTTGGCGAATAGTCTACGTCGAGCGTGAAGCCGAACTGATCGACATAGAACCGCAGCGCTCGCTCGACATCGCTCACCGGTAGCGTGATCACTTCGACTGAAAACGTTGGCGTTCTCAAGGTTACGTCTCCTCTGCGTCTGCCACCATGACGCTCCCCATCGTGGCTTCTGTCATGGAATCTCGCTATCGGCGCAGGTGTGCCTCGGCAACACTAAGTTCGCGATCTGGGCCGTGCGGAATTACCGTCTGACCCGGCTCAAGGTGGAGTTGCGTGCCATCGAGCTGCACGGAAACTATGTCTGGTTCAAACGACACTAGGCCGGAGATACGGCCAACTTCAGGATAGGCCTCGCGATACCCCCACGCCGCCAGACGTGCGTCACCGATATCGTAGTAGCTGCATAGGCCTTTGTATGGGCAGAAGGTCTGATGTTCCACGAAGGTCAGCGCGGACTCATCGATGTCGGCGCGCGGAACGTACCAGCGCGTCGCGAAGCCAGACTCGTACAAGGCTATCGGCCGCTGGGTCTCAGCGACGGTGCGGTCACGGTGGCGGACCACCAGGTTACGGGAAGACTGGCGGATATCGATGCGGTGGTAGCTATCGGCGGCGTGGCCCATGATCCGTTCGTCTTCTTCATAGAACGCGTCCATGGCTGGCCAGGCGAACGCAACGCGCTCCTGCAACTCGCTCGCGTAGGCCATCAGCTCGACGTGCTGCCACGCCCCACGAGGTGCGTTCTTCTCGCCTGCACGGACGGTGTACCAGGAGGTGAGCCCAAGGTCGGGGTGCCGGGTGGTGTGCTCGTTGCGTTCCAGCGTTTCTGAAGAGACGTCGGTCCTCGGGAAGTAGGCCACCGGATACCGACCGGGTTCAAAGAGCAGGAGGGCGTGTTCGCTGTCAGCAATCCAAGCTCCGCCGAACCGCACGCGAATGCGCCGCCGCAACGGCTCGACATAGAGAAGTCGTTTGGGCAGCGGCTCGGACACCAGGAACCTACCGATTGCCCCCGGTGAGAGCGGACCTTGTTGCCAAGAAAGTCCCATGGATCACCTCCGAAAATTTCGAGTCAGAATCGGGAATCGACCTAAATCTCTAACGGGCAGTCTGGTCCCGCGTCCTGTTTACCTTGCGACGGTCGCGCTCCCGTCGCGACAAGTTTGTTTGTGGCCTCATTGGCCGAACGCAGAGGCTCGGGGCGCAAATAGACGAGTAAAGCGCAGCAGATCAGCCCAAAACTCAGTGAAGGAAACTTCAGTGAAACGAGCATCGCAATAAAGAAGATCCCCAATGTAAAGAACGATCGCCTTTTTGCGAATCGTCGCGTCCGGGGCGAGATCTCCTCCCCTGGCGCCCAAGCCAGTGCGTGCCACTCGAATGGTATGTACGCGAGGTTTACAAGTACAAAGACCCCCGCATATACGAATACAGGAACCGCTGCCAATTTCGAATCCGCGATCCACGCTGTTGAGAAAGGAACCAGCGATACCATGAACAGATGTACGAAATTTATCCAAATGAGGCGCGGGCTCGCATCCTGGCAAAACCTCAGCAGGTGGTGGTGATTCAGCCAGACAATTGCGATGAAGTAGTAGCTCACCACATAACTCAACGCCGTCGGCCAAAGCGGCAGAAGGGAACCAAACGTGGCCTTTTCGGGCGGCTTCAGTTCGAGCACCATGATGGTGATGATTACGGCAAACACGGCGTCCGAAAAGGAACCTAATCGCTCCGTGCTCGCTCTTCGTTGAACCACAAACCCTCCAACTCAGCGTGAGACCGTCTTTCGCTTCAGGCCAGCGCGATTATCCTCACCTGTCAGTTTCGGTATCGAGGCGGAAGAAGAGAACAACGGAATGAGGCCTTCAACCAGAGTTGGGTGAGTCAGAATGGTGTCACGCAGAGTGGTGTATGGCAGTCCGGAGGTCATCGCGATTTCCACGGAAGTCATGACTTCGCCTGCGCCCACGCCAAGGGCGGTGAAGCCAAGAATGCGATCGCTGTCAACCTCAACGAGGGCCTTCAGGAACCCGCGTGTTTCCGAGAGCGTCGTCGCGCGCATGACTGCTTCCATCGGGATTTTGAACAATCGGTAAGGGATGCGCTGCGCGCTCGCTTCCTTCTCGCTCAAGCCGATACGGGCAAATTCCGGATCCGTAAACAGGCAAAATGGAATTTGTCTTCCTGTGGTCACGCGTTTGCCCCCAGTGAGACTGGCATGGACCACACGAAAATCATCAACGCTTACGTGAGTGAACTGCGGGCTGCCCGCTACCTCGCCGATAGCCCACACGCCGGGCGCGGTCGTCTCAAGATGCTCGTTCACTTTGATGTATCCGCTTTGGCTGAGTTCGACACCGGCTAACTCCAGTGCGATCCCCTGGGTGTTAGGAGTGCGGCCGGTTGCCACCAACACATGACTGCCCTCGAACGTTTTTGTGAGTCCGTTTTGCTCGACAAGCACTGCTACAGACTGGCCGGACTTCCCGGAGACGCGATTGATCCGTGCGTTCAGAACGAAATCGATACCTTCTTCTTCCAGAAGCATTTGAAGAGCTTCCGTCACATCGTCGTCTTCCCGATCCAGAAGCCGCTCATTGCGATGGATCACCGTCACCTTGCTGCCAAAACGGCGCATTGCCTGGGAAAGCTCCAATCCTATATATCCGCCCCCCAGGACGAGAAGATGTTGGGGAACTTCGTCCAGCTCCAGTGCTTCGATATGTGTGAGGGGTTCTGCGTCAGCAAGGCCGGGGACTGGTTCGATCGCTGCGCGTGTGCCCGTATTGATGATCACATTGCTGGCGCGAAGCTGACGTGTACTCCCGTTAGCAAGTTTCGCTTCGAGCGTTTTGGCACCGATAAAGCGTCCAGAGCCAAGGATGAGTTCCGCGCCGGTCTTCCTATAGTTCTCGAGATAAACGTCGTTCCAGCCGGATACCATTCTGCGTTTGCGTTCACGAACAACGCGCATGTCCACCGTGAAGTCTCTTTTGGCCATGCCGAACTCTTCGCTTCTGCGGAGATACGAGGCCACCTTGGCGCTGTGAATGACATTCTTACTGGGCAAGCAAGCGATGTTCGGGCACGAGCCACCGACGTATTTGCGCTCGATCACCGCCACACGTTGCCCCTGCGTAGCAAAAGTCCACGCGGCGACCGTCCCTCCTGTGCCGCCACCAAGAATCACGAGATCGAATTCTTCTAGGCTTGTTCTGGTGCTCACGTGCGTTCCTTTCCAGAAATGCTCCCGAATCGCGAAAATGTTGAAGCAGGTGCATCGCGCATGAAGACCGCATGCCTTTGCCCTATGGCATGTGGCCTTAGTGATTTTGCGATGCCTCCGTCGGTCTTAGCGCCGCGGCTCCGAAATTCACGCTGAATCGTTTGCACCATATGGACACCGCGCGGTATTTCGCGAGATTCAAATCGCTGCCAAGTGTGTAGTTTTGGTCGCCGATGTTTCCCTTAATCACTCCCAGATCAACGAAACTGGCCTTTTGCACGGTCGCCACGTCCTTCGCATCGTCGGCCGCAACCATGTAAACGTGCACATCAGGACCGTTGGACGTGCTGAAGCTTGTCAGGCGAAGAACACGCGTCCCATCTCCCATCTGGTAGATTGTTGCGACACCTTCCGTCGGGTGCAAAATGCTGTAGAACCGTCCGGATTCCAGAGGCTGCGCCGACAACCCGCCTTGTGTGGCCGGCATTGCTTCGTCAACTTGGCGATTGACCACAAGCCGCTCGGGCCGAAACGCATACCATGCGACCAAAACCGCGACCGCAACAATAGGAACGGCAACTTTTGTCCACGTTTTCATTTCCCGTATCTCCTTCACTTCAGATATCAGGCGCTAGCCCATTTCGAAAAAATGGCCCCGCCCTAAATGCCCTTGATCTCGCCGCCGTCCATACGCACCGAAGCCCCTGTTTTCCAAAGCGGTTAATTCCCGCTTCCTCCGGGAACTTCCTCACCGCCTCTTCCACGGTGAGATTGTGCAGGTGCCCACTTCTCAAAGAAGGACCGCCGTCGCCCAGTCATCACAGCGCCCGGCACCACGCTGTTGACCTGAACTCCATCTTTGATTCCTTGCTCCGCGAATGCTTTCGCGAGTGCAATGATCGCCGCATTGGTGGTCGCCACCGCCGCAAATCCAGGCTTGGGATCGAGAGCCGCGCTGCCAGAAATCAACACCACCGAACCTTGCGAAGCCTTCAACGCGTCCCAAGCCCGCATCGTCAGTCGGCGCGCTCCGTGCAGCTTGAGTGCCATGCCGTCATCCCACTGCGCGTCCGTCATCTCGAACAAATCAATCTGCGGCACCGCCCCCGCAATGTTGAGCAAGGCATCGATCCTGCCAAAGCGTTCCAGTGTCCCAGATACAATGGCCTCTGCCGCTTGCGGTTCGCGTAGGTCAACATCAAAAACCATCGCTTCGGCGCCACCCGATTTCACTTCGCATGCGGTTTTATCGAGCTTGTCTTCGTTTCTAGCCCCAAGTGCAACGGCGGAGAAATCCCGAGCGAGACGAAGGGAAGTAGCCTGTCCTATGCCTTGACTCGCACCGGTGACAACAGCGACGGACTTAATTTCCATAAGACGACCTCTTCCAAATATTCAGCTGGGCTAGGCTCGCGAAGTGTGTTGCGCCTTGTCGGGCTTTCGCACCGGCTCCCGCGGCCAACGAGCTACTGCAAAAGAGTTTTTCGCGCAGCTTCCAGAATTACCTCGATCACGACCGCCGGTTCTGAATACATGGGTGTGTGGTCCAGACGATGCGACTGAACCGTTGCGCCCATCCGATCCGCCATGAAATGCTGGGTCTTCGGATTGATCATGCGGTCTTCCTCTGCGATCAAAAACCACGACGGTTTTGATTTCCACAGCGGCGCTGGCGCCGGCTCTTGAATGCACTGGACCGCAATTGGCCGTTGCACGGCAGACGCGATGTTTGTTTGATCGACCGAGGCCTTGTGGGCAACCGCTCGGCGAAACCCGTCTTCCGGCATCGATATAAACCCATGGGAATCGGGAGCCAACTTAGGCGCTTCCGGATGCGGCGCGTCGCGATAGAACACTTTGGATACGGTCTCGCCCTCATCCGGCGCGAGCGCCGCGACATACACCAGAGACTTGGCTCGGTCTTCCCGCACCGCGGCGATCACGGCGCCTGAGTAGGCGTGTCCCACGAGGACCACCGGGCCGCTTGTCCGTTCCAGTGCCCAACTCAAAGCGGTAGCGTCGTTGGTTAATGACGTGAGCGGGATCGGCACACAGATCACTTTAAGACCGCGCCGCTCCAGAGGGAGAATAATGTTGCTCCAACAATAGCCGTCGGCCCACGCCCCATGGACCAAAATTACGGTTGAGTTCTGGGGAAATTCGCGCATCTTGGCAGCCCGCCCAGGCAAACTTGCGCCAAATTGTGCGGTGTTTTGCGCTCGCGCAAATTCAGTGAGAGAGCTCTCGAGCGCAACACCTAGAGATGCAGCTGTGAGCGCACGCAGAAAGCTACGACGTTCCATTTCTTCCTCCTCGTTCCAATCCCGTCTTGCTGAAAAATGAGCTGACAACAAGCACCTTTCTCATTGACCTCTCGCCAAAACGATTGTCGAGTTAGGAGGGAAGGAGGTCATCGTTGAGCTGCGCTTTCTGTGGCGGGCCGGTTGGGGCCATTTGCGGCGAGGAAGTCTTTCATTGCGGAAGCAATTTCGACGACGTGCGTCTCCGTCGCAAAATGTCCGGTATCGAGGAACTGAACCTTCGCGCTAGGTAGGTCTTTGCGGAACGCCTCCGCTCCTGCGGGGATGAAAAAGGGATCGTTCTTGCCCCAGATCGCAAGCAAGGGCGGCTTCGATTTACGGAAATATTCCTGAAATTTCGGATAAAGCTTTACGTTCGACGCGTAATCCAGAAACAAATCGAGCTGAATCTCTCTGTTCCCCGCACGCTCGAGCAGCGCCGTATCTAATGTGTACGACTCAGGCGGAACACTCTCTGGATTTGCTACGCCGTGGGTGTACTGCCAGCGCGTTCCTCCCGCGGTCAAAATACTTTGGCGGAGGATGTCCCTGTTCTCTGCCGTGGGGGCTACCCAGTACTTCCGGATCGGGCCCCAAGCTTCACCAAGGCCTTCTTCGTATGCATTCCCGTTCTGCGAAACGATCACTGTAACCCGGTCGGGATGGGCCATCGCCAAGCGGAAGCCGGTAGGCGCGCCATAATCGAACACATAGATTGCGTATCGGTCGATTTTGAGTGCTTGCGTGAAGGCCTCCATCGTGAGAGCCAATCGATCGAACGTATACGAATATTGGCGTTCAGGAGGGACCTCAGTGAATCCGAAACCGGGAAGGTCTGGCGCGATCACGCGGTAATCGTCCGCTAGGCGCGGAATGAGTTCACGGAACATGAAAGAAGAGCTGGGGAATCCGTGCAATAAGAGTATGGCGGGCCTGTTTGCTTCGCCTGCCGTCCGGTAAAACACCTGAACGCCGTCGGCCTCGACCTTATGGACGGATGTAAGAGACACGCTGATTCGGGCAGCGTCCAGGCTCGGCGCTGCGCGTTTTGTAGCCGTACGTGACGTCGCATCACTCATAAAATTCTCTCCTCACTTCGTGGATCTTCAGCGCAGGTGGAATGCCAAAGAAGCGAAGCTCACTCGAAGGGGGAACAACCGCTGCAAATCATTCTGGCGGCTGGAGTTTGTGAGGAAGGAGCCAATGATTCTCGAATTTTAGCTGACAAATCTCCGACGGATGTCCGCCACTGACGAGTTTCCGTCGGATTCACTGCCACCGGTGCTATGGCGGCTTGGAAACTTAGTCGTCGCCAGCCGCGCCGCTGGCGCTTCGTTTCTGTGGGACCGCGGCAGGTCGAATTATACGAAGCTTCTTCATCCTGTAGACCAACGACGTTCGCTTCATCCCCAAGCGCTCGGCCGCACCGTTCCGACCCCCGATCACCCAGTTGCTCGCTGCCAGTGCACGAAGGATATGATCCCGTTCTACCTCCGCGAGACCACTCATGGGGACATCGGGTTCCTTGGGATTCTGGAACGGCTCAAGCTCGGAAGTTGGCGCGCGCAATATCGACTGCGGGGAGAGAATCACCGCGCGTTCGATAAAGTTCTGCAATTCGCGGACGTTTCCCGGCCAATGGTATCGCACCAACGCATCCATCGTCGCCGGAGGGATTACGTCAATTCGTTTGTTCATCCGTTGAGCGTAGAGCGCTGTGAAATGCTGCACCAATCTCGGAATATCCTCCGTGCGCTGCCGCAGGGCCGGGACGTGGATTGGAAATACTTTCAGCCGATAATAAAGGTCTTCGCGAAATGTCCCTTGTTTTACCATCGCGGGCAAATCTCG
>MNDG01000104.1:9792-16436 GCA_001914815.1 Acidobacteriales bacterium 13_2_20CM_55_8 | reverse complement strand
AAGAGATAAAGACAGTGGCTAGTGACTAGTGGTTAGTGGCTGGGGGGTGCTTCGGTTATCCACTCGGATCGAACCTGCGCAAACTATTTCTCATATCTCGGCAGCGAATACACCGATAGCGCCTTCCCGACTTTCTCAAACTCGGGATCGGCGGTGACCAGCCATGCGCCGCGGTCGATTGCGAGTTCGGCGGCAAAGGCGTCGGCATAGCCGAGACTGTGTTTCTGCTTGAGGGCACCGGCCCGCGATTGGCCTCGCCGTGAAACCGCCACTCCAAGTAGAAAACTTCACCCCAATTCACGGCTGACATTAACAACGGCGAGTCCTGTCGAAGAGTTTCACTCAGTAATCGCCGCACTTTTTCGGAAACACCAGTGCGACCTTCGAAGAAGCCGATCAGTGCGTTGGCATCGAGTACGTATCGTCGCGTGCCCACGCGGAAGGACGGGGACACTACTTCTCTCTCCTGCGCTCGCGCTCCCGTTCCTCAAAAGACGCCTCGAACACTGACGGCTCCCCCGGCGCCGGCTTGAGAAAACCCATGATCTCGTCCAGCCGTCGTTCGGTGATGGGCGTGAGCACAAGACGGCCCTGCTCCTCGGTCCAGGTTGCGGGGGTACCTTTTTTCAGCCCGAGCTGCTCACGCAACTCCGCCGGAATCACCACCTGCCCCTTGGAACTCACGACTGTGCGGTAGGCTGTCATGTTTTCTTGTATCTTACCATTAAGTAAGACTATTTTACAACCGTCTTACACGCTCAGAGTGAGCAGAAAGCGACCCATCGACGAACGCCCCGCCGTGATCTAAAATAACCACAGCAGCATCCAAGAAGCTGCGTACAGGCTCTATCCGCCAAGGCGGAGGGGCACTGGAGGACCGATGAGTTTCACCCCGATTGGCGATCCTCGCCAGAAGATTACAGTTGCTTCCCTTCGCGAAAAGAAACTCCGGCATGAACCAATTACGTGCCTGACAGCGTATGACTACCCCAGCGCGCGCCTGGTAGACGAGGCCGCGATCGATATCGTTCTAGTCGGCGATTCGCTGGCCATGACGATTCTCGGGTACGAGAACACGCTGTCCGTCACCATCGACGAAATGCTGCACCACACCAAGGCGGCACGCCGAGGCGTGAAACATGCACTGCTGGTCGCGGACATGCCTTATGGCTCGTATCACGTAAGTCCGGACGACGCCATCCGCAACGCAGCGAGATTTATCAAAGAAGCCGGCGCCGAGGCAGTGAAGATAGAAGGCGGCGAAAAGCGCGCAGAATTAATTCGCCGGATCATCGACGCCGAAATTCCGGTGACCGGACACATCGGACTAACCCCGCAGTCAGTGAACGTGATGGGCGGATACAAGGTTCAGGGCAAGAGTCTGGCCGCCGTCGAGCAACTGATGCGCGACGCAGTGGCGCTCGACCGCGCCGGCGTGGCGTGCATTTACCTCGAAGGTATTCCCCGCGAAGTGGCAGCCATGATCACAGCCGAAGTGGCGGCCCCCACAATTGGCATAGGCGCTGGGCCGGATTGTGATGGGCAGGTTTTGGTTTACCACGATATTTCGCGCCGACGTGCTTTCCCGGCAATACCCGTCCGATGACGAGTCGTATCATCTGCCGAAGGAAACGCAGGCAGCGCTGGAGACGGTGTTGGAGCGAAAGAGGGCGATGCGGCGGTAGGGGAAGTCTACGAAGTACGATTTCGATTTCAGATCTCAGGTGTCAGGTCTCGGGTCTCCGCATTTGTTTGCGGAGAATCCACGGTCGCGCTTAATTCGTCAATCGTAAATCGTCAATCGTAAATCTCTTGCATGAGGGTCCTCGAAACAATTCAGCAGATGCGCTCCTCTTGTGAGGCTGCGAGACAGGGGGAAAAGCGGCTGGGATTTGTTCCTACCATGGGGGCTTTGCATGAAGGGCATCTTTCGCTGGTCCGCGCGGCTAAGGCGCGATGCCAAGTGGTGGCTGCTTCTATCTTCGTAAATCCTACTCAGTTTGGCCCCAACGAAGATTTCTCCAAGTATCCACGCTCGTTCGAACGCGATCAGAAACTTTTGGAAAAAGAGGGTGTGGAGTTGCTCTTTGCACCGTCGGTAGAAGAAATGTATCCGGAGGGCGCGGTCACATTTGTCACCGTCGAGGGACTGAGCGAGCGACTTTGCGGAAAATCGCGTCCTGGACATTTCCGCGGTGTAACCACCGTAGTCTCCAAACTCTTCCACATAACGCAGCCGGATTTGGCTTTCTTCGGACAGAAAGATGCGGCGCAAGTTGCGATTATCCGTCGCATGGTGCTGGATTTGAATCTTGGCGTGGAAATTGTTGTCTGCCCCATTGTGCGTGAGGCGGACGGCTTGGCCATGAGTTCGCGTAATGCATATCTTAGCCAGCAACAGCGTAGGTCGGCCCTGGTATTGTCCCGGTCGCTGGCTCAGGTAAAAAAGTTGTTCGAGCAAGGAGAGCGGTGTGCAGGAAAGTTGGGCGCAGCCGGAAGACAAGTTTTTTCAGAAGAACCATCCGTACGATTGGACTATTTTCAAATTGTGAATCCCGAGACTCTTGAGCCTGTCGAGAGCATCAGCGCTCCGGCCTTGGTAGCGGTGGCTGCGTTTGTCGGTGGTACCCGTCTGATCGACAACATAGTGCTTGCGAACTAAGCGATCAATCTCCGAGGCCCGGAGACAAACTCATTTCCAGCGATCACGTAGCGCAGCGGCCGCGACGCTGCTTTGACAATGCCGATCCGCACCGTGGTCAACACACGGGACGGAGTGTAGCCGTCATCGGCAACAAAAAGATCCGAGCTTATGCTGGTCAGATCCTTGCCGTTATCGCGTTCGCGCGTAATGCTGAAGGCCTCAGCCAGCCGTCCCGGCCCACTGGTTAGTTTTCGCAGATCGCCAATCCCGTTCAGGCTGAGGCCGCGTTCCTGGGCCATCTCTTCGATCCCGATCAGCGGCTCCAGGGCGCGAACCAAAACACAGCCGGCTATTCCGTCAGGCAAACAGGAAATATTCAAACAATAATGATTGCCGTAGATGAAATAGACATACGCATGGCCCGGCGGACCGAACAGCACGGCATTGCGCGGCGTACGACCGCAAGCCGCGTGTGCCGCGGGATCGCCTTCGCCCAAATAGGCTTCGATTTCCACAATCCTGGCAGTACGCAGTTTTCTTCCCAGCCGCCGAACCAGGACTTTGCCCAACAGATCGCGACTCACATTTCGCGGATCGCGGTCGTAAAAAGCACGCGGCAAGGGTTTCCCGGGCTGGTTCACAGGTTCCAATTGGCACTTCCCATTGGTAACTTTGCGCTGCCATGCTATTCAACTATCGTTACTTCTGCGCATAGCATCGCTACCTAATTCTAACGCTCCAATCTTCGAGGAGGATTATGCTCGGAAGACAGCTCAAGATCGCTTCACTAATGTTCGTGCTGACGCTGGTCGCGACCGCGGAAACCATTCCGGCCGGCACGCACCTGACCGTGCGAACCAATTCCACACTTAATTCGGCGACAGCCAGATCAGGACAGAGCTTTAATGCAAATCTGGTAAGAGATTTGACTGTGAACGGCAAAACTCTGGCCAAGGCAGGCTCGCCGGTAAAAGGAAAAGTGACTTACGCCAAGTCGAGCGGCCGGCTGCACGTCCCGGGTCAGCTGACGCTTAGACTCACATCGGTTGAAATCAATGGAAAAATGACTCCCATCTCAACCGGCGGCTATTTTGCCAAAGGCAAAAGCCATACCAAGAGCAACGTGGTGAAAATCGGTGGCGGAGCCGCAGCGGGCGCCCTCATTGGCGGTCTGGTTGGCGGAGGCAAAGGCGCTGGAATTGGCGCTCTCGCCGGAGCCGGCGCCGGAACCGGAGTAGCGGCAACTACCGGAAAACAGGAAGCCGTCGTGCCGGCGGAGACCGCGATCACGTTTACCACAAAAACCAATGCAATCGTGAAATAGCTCAATGCGGAGGCGGGCCTTTTGTCGGGCCCTTGGGCTCGCCTCTTTCACTCGATTCTTCGCCTTGCCTCTGCCTTCGCTAAGCGGTTATGCCGCGCCTTTCAGATAGGCTAGCACCTCTTCCGCATGCCCTTCGGCTTTCACATTGTTAAAGACGTGGGCAATCTTGCCATCCGGGCCAATTACAAATGTGGTGCGCGCGATTCCTTTCACTTTTCTACCGTACATATTTTTTTCTTTGATCACGCCAAAGGCTTCGCAGACCTTCTTGTCGGTGTCCGAGAGCAAGGTATAGGGCAAGTGGTATTTGTCCTGGAACTTCTTTTGCGCCTCAGGCGGGTCGGCTGAGATCCCCAGGATCACTGCGCCAACTTTCTGCAGATTCTTGTATGCGTCACGGAACCCGGACGCCTCAATGGTTCAGCCGGGTGTGTCGGCTTTGGGAAAGAAAAACAGGACGACGGACTTGCCGCGAAAATTCTTAAGTGACACATTTTTGCCGTTCTCGTCCGGCAAAGAAAAGTCTGGGGCTTTATCATTGATATCCATGAGGGCTTCTCCGTTTCGTTTACCGTTATACCTGACGGCGGGCAGCTTCGTAATGCTGACCGCTCTTCTGGCCCTGATGTCCGGCCAAACTAATCCGGCTCAGTCTACCCGTCGTGAACCCGCCCGGAAAGGACCACGCGCCGTTGCTCTGCTTGAGCTTCCAGCCAGCGGCAAAGCCCGCCTGATTCCAATCACTGTCATGTTCGATGGCAAATTTTATGACGCCGGGTCTTATAAAGCGTCTCCGATCCCGATGGCGCTCCAGCGGGACACGGTTTATGAAGCGGTGCGCACCGGGGTTTCCCAAGGACTGTTTACGGTTATCGGCGCGTTTCATCGTGGTAACGCGTGGGTTGCAGAAGGAAAATGGGAGCCTGCCGGCGGAACTCCGACAAAGAAGAGACCTCCAGAACTGCCGGCGCCTCGCGATGACGATCAAGACAAGCCGCCGGTGTTGCGGCGTCCCCAATCAGGAGGTCGGCCAGAAGCTCGGTCGGAAGCCGGATCAGAAACGCCGAAGCCCAACCCGCCCGCGCCGCCAGGCAACACTCCAGAAGCGACTGCGCCGGCGCCTGTAACTAGGTCTGCTGATACAGAACATAGTCCCCCGGATAAAGACAGGCCTGTTCTGCGAAGGGGAAAGCCATCGGAGGAACAACCCAACAGCACGTCAGGAATACCGGCCCCGGCCCACCCGCCGACGCCCAGTGTCCCTGCTGAAAAGATTAGCGAGCAAAAGCCTGGAGCGCAGATGATGCCTGCGATTTCCGATGCGGGCGGCTCCGAGCCTCGGCCTTACGGCTACACTGTGAAGCCTGCGGAAGAACAGCAGCTTCGCAAGAAGATGCTGGCCTTGGCGTCCAACGAGATCCGTGACCGCGCCCGGCAGCTAGCATCCGAAGGCGGTGAGTCCGCCCCCGCTCCCACGTCTTCGCAGAAAACCAAAACGCCTGCAGTCCAATCTGCGCCGCCGAGCTTCGAAGATACACAGTTTCGAATCTTTGATTTGTCGAACAGTAACGAACCAGTGCTGGTACTGACGACCAAAGCACGCCTTCCCCATCCCGTTGGTGCAAGAACCAGCGCTGGGGCGGATTTGCAATACTATGTCACGCTGGTCGCGCGTGAGGATATCTCAGGTGACCTGCACAAAGCATTTTCCAACGTGACTGACAACAGGCATCTGGACATTCTGCCGCGGCTCGAATTGATTGATGCAGTGGACGCAGATGGTGACGGGCGCGGCGAATTGCTCTTTCGCCAGATGTCGGATAAAGGCAGCGCGTTTGTGATATATCGAGTGATCGGCGATCAGTTGTGGGCACTGTTCCAGGGAACGCCGGAATAAATAGAAACAAGTGGTCAGTGGCCAATAACAAAGAAATTCCAGCTTTTGCAAATCTTCAACTCCGATTGTCTGGAGCGCATCCCTGCTATCTACGCTAACATGGAAGAGCGGCCCTTCCAGGGCCGCGTTACGAACCAATCAAGACGGGCTTCAGCCCTGGTGGTCGTCCTTGGAGCGTAACAACCCCGAAGGCGCGTTCACTTCTGCGTCATCACCAGTTCGCCGTTTTCCACTTTAATCCCGCTCACATTGTCGGGTAGCTTCAAACGATCGCGCTGCTCGGCGAGCCTCTTTTGCAATGCGTCATTGACTAACGAGACCGGAACATTCAGATCGCCAACCTTGAATTCGGTGGGAACGAAGGTGGCGTAACCGTCATTGGAACCTAAGTGTCCGGCGAGAGTAACCCAAACATCCTTGCCGGCAACCTGAGTCAGAAACTGGCCGCGGGCGATATCTCCATCGAAATTCACCTGGTAATCTTTGATCTCGGGTTGTCCCGTCGTCAACGCAACATCAGTCGAAGAAACTGGTGCGCTCGAGGAACCTGCAGCCAGAGGAATCGCGCCGGCCGCCTGTGCTATGGCCGCGCTGACCTCGTCGGAACTCAAATGGACTTCGGCGGGAGCCTGGCCCGGCTGTTTAGCGCGATCCAACTGCTGCAGCTTATCCTGAAAAGACTGAGCATTGGCAGCAGCGGCTGCAACGGGCTGTGGTTGTGCCACAGGTTGTGGCTTCTTCAACACCAGAAAAATCGCGATCAATGACGTTAGCAGCGT
>MNDG01000104.1:0-9787 GCA_001914815.1 Acidobacteriales bacterium 13_2_20CM_55_8 | reverse complement strand
ATATTAGTCGGGAAAAGCCAGCGGCTTAGGTGACGAAGGTCACTACGAGGTGATCTATGTCCTAAGACTCCAGCTTCTTCGCCAACAACTGATTCACCAGTTGCGGGTTTGCCTGTCCTTTGGACAATTTCATGACTTGGCCAACGAAGAAACCAATCACGGTCTTCTTGCCGGCGCGGTATTGTTCGACCTCTTTGGAATTGGCTGCGATCACCTGATCAATGAGCTTTTCCAGCGCTGACGTATCGCTGGATTGCTGTGGACGCCCTTCTTCGTCATAAACAACGGGAAAGTCTTTTCCGCGTTTGAAGGATAGATCGTAAAGATCCTTGAGCATCTTGCTGGAGATGGTGCCGCTTTCCACTAGGTCCGCCGAGAAGGCGACACCCTTCATTGAAATTGGCGACTGCTCGATTTCCAGACCCTTGGCCTTCAATCGACCCATGAGTTCGCTCTGAACCAGATTGGCTACACGTTTGGGATTTTTCGCCGCTTTCGCCGCTGCCTCGAATTGATCCGCCAGAGACTTGCTGAAAGTCAGCACTTGCGCGTCCCGCGGGGTGATGCCGTATTCAGCGATCATGCGCTGGCGTCGCGCTTCCGGCAGCTCCGGTAAAGTGTTGCGAATGCTCCGCTGCCACTTCTCGTCCACCACCAGCGGCAACAGATCGGGCTCAGGAAAATAACGGTAATCGTGAGCCTCTTCCTTCGATCTCATGCCGTAGGTCTTGCCCTCATTTGCGTTGTAGAGGCGAGTCTCCTGTGTGATCTTGCCTCCGGATTCGACCACGCCAATTTGCCGGTCGATCTCATATTCCAAGGCCTCGCGGATGAAACGGAAGGAATTCACATTCTTGACTTCGGTCTTGGTACCAAACTCTTTTTGGCCACGCGGACGCACACTGACATTCGCGTCACAGCGCAAAGAACCTTCTTCCATGTTGACGTCACTGACGCCGGTGTACAGGATGATTTCTTTCAACCTCGTAAGGTATTCGTAGGCTTCCTCGGGAGAGGCGATATCGGGCTCACTCACGATTTCGATCAGGGGCACTCCGCTGCGGTTCAGATCGATCGCCGTCTTTTCCTGCGAATCGGGAAAACCTTCGTGCAGACTCTTCCCGGCATCTTCTTCGAGGTGCAGCCGCGTGATGCCAATCTTCTTGGTTCCGCTGGCGGCCGGGATTTGGATCCAGCCGTGCTCGGCTAGCGGCTTGTCGTACTGGGAAATCTGGTAGCCCTTGGGCAGATCGGGATAGAAATAATTTTTACGGGCAAAGATTGATGTTTGGTTAATTCGGCAATTTATAGCCATGGCGGCGAGCACAGCGAATTCCACGGCCTTGCGGTTCAGAACCGGCAAAGCACCCGGTAAGCCGAGGCAGACGGGGCAGACGTTGCTGTTCGGGGGATCACCGAAACGAGTCGAGCATGAGCAGAAGATCTTGCTTGCGGTCAGGAGCTGTACGTGTACCTCTAAACCAATGACCGGCTCATAGCGGGCGCGGGCCGACACAGAGGTGTCCGGCGTGGTGACCATATCGACGGATTATAAAGCTTGCCGGGATGAGGAAGGCTGGAGCATCGCCTGAACAATGATTTCCACTGGGGCTAAAGCCCGTCTCAAAAGCCGTCCGACGCGGCGCTGAAGCGCCACTCTTCCACGGTGGCGTAAATAACGTGCACGGTGGCGAAAATAACGTGCACGGTCGCGTAAGTAACATCCACGGTGGCGCTAGTAGCAGGGAGCGTTCCAAGAAATCAGGTTGAAGAGTCCAAAGATTGAATGTGCGTACTCCCCGCGTCGGAGTGCGAGTGTGACGCTATTGCAACGGGAAGGTTGCGCCTTCCAAGTCGCGTCCTTGGAACACATCCCTGCTATTTACGCGAACGTGGAAGAGCGGCCCTTCAGGGCCGCGTTACGAAGGAGCAAAGATGGGCTTCAGCCCTGGTGGTCGCCCCTGCGGTGATTTCAATTCGGCTTTGCGGGCTGCGGTGCGCTGAGGTATTTCTCCAGCGGGATCTCAAAATACATCATCTCATCACCTTTACTGTCACGCACCCCCGTCAGATAGAAATGCGCTCCGGCAAGAGGCGTTGAGATTCCAGAAACATCGAAAAAGAGGAATCCCGCTTGCGTAGTATGAGGCTCTACCGCACGAGCGCCGAACTGGGCACTCTGGATTTCCTCGAGAGCCTGTTGTCCCACGGCGCCTTTGACTTTCTTGCGGGGAAAAGGCAGAGGCGATGGGGCGGTGCTGGTGGACGGTCGTGAGAGGCGGCGGTAGATGTCGTCCACGGTCGCCGGAGACATTTTTGTGCGGTTCACAGTGACCAACTGTGCTTTCATTCCTGACAAGGCCATCGGCTGCTCCCCATCGTTGGTGATTACCAGAAAGATTGGTAGAAGACCTTCGTCGCTGTAGTGAACCGAGAAAATATCCGCCTTGTCCGCCATGTCGTACGGGTCCAATGCCACGGTTACTGCTTCGGTGGGATGTGCGTCATGCGCGGGATAGGTTTTGGCCGGCTGGGCTTTCGGCATCACAAAGTCCTTGGCTGCGACACAAAAAGTAGCAGCGAGCACAAGAACAGCAACTACCGCTGTTTGGAAACCAGTCCGCCGGAATCTGCGGTAGAACATGACCATGCATTATAGGATGCAAGCTCTTCCAGCGGTGGTGCCTTACAGGTATCTCTAGCGGGTAGAATGTCCCATCGCCTATGTACTTGGTTTACAGCGCGCTGCTGGGGGTCGTACTGGTGCTGGGCCTTCCTTATTGGTTATTTCGGACGCTAAGGCACAGCAAACGCCACATTGGATTGGCTGAACGGTTGGGGAAGGTGCCGGACGGGTTAGCTCGGCACCGATCTCGACCGGCTATTTGGGTCCATGCCGTTTCGGTGGGAGAGCTGATTGCGGTCAGTGATCTGATTACAGCGTTAACTCGCCGTTTTCCCGGATATAGCCTGGTGGTCTCAACCACTACGGCAGCGGGGCAGACGTTAGCGCGCAGCCGTTTTGGTAGAAATAGCGTCTTTTATTTTCCGCTGGATTTCAAGTTTGCCATCCGGCCCTATCTGCAAATTCTGCGGCCGGAATTGATCGTGATCGCGGAAACTGAGTTCTGGCCCAATTTTCTGCGGCTCGCGCACCAGAGCGGCGCCCGCATCGCCATAGTGAACGCTCGTATCTCCGACCGGTCGTATCCTGGCTATCGTCGCTTCCGGCGCTTCTGGACGAGAGTTTTGCAGCCCATCGATATTTTCCTCACACAAACCGAAGAGGATCGAAGACGATTGGCTAATATTGGCGCGCCTGTCGAGCGCATCGAAGTGAGTGGAAACTTGAAGTTCGACGTATCCCTGCCTCCTCCCACTGCGATCGTTTCCAGTCTTCGCTCCGCTTTCCAGCAAGCACAAGCAGGACCTGTGCTGGTGTGTGGCAGTACGGTGGACGGCGAAGAGCCTCTGCTGATGCGCGCTTTCGAGAATGTGCTGGCAAGCCATCCTCGTGCGATCATGATTTTGGCGCCGCGGCGTTTGGAGCGTTTTGACGAAGTTGCTCAACTGCTGGCACAACTCGGAATTCGCTTTTGGCGACGATCGCTGTGGAATGGTGATCCCATCTCCGGCGGAGTCCTGTTGATCGACAGCATCGGAGAGCTCGCTTCCCTGTATGCTCTCGGCGACGTCGCATTCGTTGGCGGAAGTTTAGTTCCAAAGGGTGGTCACAATATTATTGAGCCGGCGAGGCACGGGGTGCCAATCGTTGTCGGCAACCATACTGAAAACTTCCGTGACATAGTGGGATTGTTTCAAAGCCGCGATGCTATACGCGTCGTCGGTCCAGCAGAGCTTCCCCTGGTTTTCCTGGAACTTTTTTCTAATGAAGCCGAACGCACCGCCCTTGGCCGCCGCGGGGCTGAGACCTTACGCTCGCAGACTGGTGCTACGCAGAAAACCATCGAGACTCTGGAGAAACTGCTGAAACCATTTTCGAGCACAGTTTCCTCGGCGATTACAAGTTCCGCAGGTGAAGGTGCGCCGGCTACACCGCCACAGTGAATCTACTCAGTTCCATCTTCGGCGCCGGAGTGCAGCTCCGCAACACCCTCTACAACAAAGGCGTGCTGCGGTCGCGGGGTCTGACGGGATCCGTGGTCAGTGTCGGCAACTTGTCAGTCGGCGGTTCCGGAAAGACGCCGTTTGTTCTTCTCCTCGGCGAATTACTGCAGGCACGCGGAGTGAAATTCGACATTCTTTCCCGGGGTTATGGACGCAAGACTAAAGGAGTTATGCTGGTGGATCCCGCCGGCACCTCGTACGATTTCGGCGACGAACCGCTACTCATGGCACGGCGCTTGGGCGTTCCCGTAATCGTAGGCGAGGATCGTTATGACGCAGGACTGTACGCGGAAAAAACCTTCGGCCCGCAACTGCACCTTCTGGACGACGGTTTTCAGCATCGTTCGCTAGCCCGCGATTTCGATATTGTTCTGGTCACTCGGGAAGACGCACGCGATCACTTGCTCCCCCACGGGCGTCTGAGGGAATCGCCGCGCAGCCTGGATCGAGCCGATGCTATTGTTCTTACCAGTGGCGCCTCTTCAGATTCGTTTCCGCTCGACGGCAAATTGGTGTGGCGGGCGCGAAGAGGAATTTTGGCGAAAGATGTGCCAACGCGCCCAGTGGTGTTTTGCGGCATTGCCAGGCCAAAGAATTTTTTATTACAGCTCAGAACTGCTGGAATTGAACCCGCGGCCGAAGCTTTTTACCGCGATCATCATGCCTACTCCGAGCGGGACATCCGGGAACTGTTGAAGCTACGCCAGCGGAGCGAGGCCGGGGGATTCGTCACCACGGAAAAAGACGCGATCAACCTGCGAGGATTTATAGCTGCGCTGGAGCCGCTGGCCGTGGTGACGGTGAAAATGGAACTGCGGGAGGCGGCTAACGCTGTCGATACCATGCTGCACGTCATTGAGGAGCGAAGAAGGCGGGCATGAGAAAATCCTTCCCGATGAGTAAGAACTCCAAAGAGACCGACCGCCTGATAAAGATCGTCGAGTCGTTCCCGAAGATTACGATCACGGTTTTGGGCGACTTGGTCGCTGACGAATTTATCTTTGGCGAAATCTCGCGTGTCTCTCGTGAAGCTCCGGTTCTCATCCTCAAACATCGCGATCGCACCGTGCTTCCAGGCGGCGGCGCCAATGCGATCTACAACCTGGCTGACCTCCGAGCGAATGTGCTGCCGGTGGGAGTGCTTGGCGAAGATGAGCCCGGACGCCTGCTGCTCAAAGGTTTTCGCCACAAGCGAATTCCCGTCAGCGGTATTCTGAAAGATAAAAGCTATACCACGGTCACCAAAACCCGGATCCTCGCTGGGATGACTCACACGGCGCGGCAACAGGTGGTGCGCATAGATCGTGAACCACAAGCCGAGCCGAACCGGAATCTGAAACGCGAATTGGTGCTGGCGGCGCGACAATATGCTCGGGCCTCCGATGCAATGCTGATTTCTGATTACGGCTACGGTGCGGCCACACCCGCAATCCTGAATGCCATCCGCGAGCGCGGACGGCTTGATGGAATGCCTGTAGTCTTGGATTCCCGTTACCGTTTGTTGCAATATTCCGGCGCGACCGCAGCTACTCCCAACGAGCCCGAAGTCGAAGAGGCGATGGGCATGCGGGTTGGCCAGGACTGGGCACAATTATCTTTCGCGGGACAACAAATCATTTCGCGGATGAAGTTGCAGTCACTGATCATTACTCGAGGGCGCGACGGTATGGCAGCCTTCTCCGGGAAACACAAACCGATTGACCTTCCTATCTTCGGCTCCGATGAAGTAGTGGACGTTACCGGGGCCGGGGATACCGTGATCGCAACCTTCACCGCAGCTTTGGCTGCAGGCGCCAACACCGAGGAGGCGGCTCATCTGGCCAATTACGCAGGCGGAATCGTAGTCATGAAGCGTGGTACCGCCACCGTTTCACAACAAGAACTACTGCGTGCGATTGAACATTCGCCGCCTGTGACCAGAGACCATTGAAAACTCAACCCAACAAACTCTTCAGCCGTGACGAACTGCGGCATCGAATCGAGGAATGGCGACGTAACGGTGAGCCCATCACGCTGGCCAACGGATGTTTCGATCTGCTCCACGTTGGCCATGTGCGATATCTGCATGCCGCCAAGAATTTGGGCGGACGTTTAATCGTCGCCATCAATTCGGATGACTCGGTGCGAGCGCTCAAGGGTGAGGGCCGTCCCTTGATGCCAGCCCAGGAACGCGCGGAAATTCTAGCTGCGCTCGCAGACGTTGACGCGGTCGTGATTTTTCCCGAGCCGGACGTGCGGGCACTCGTCCGCGAAATCCGTCCGAACATCCACGCTAAAGGCACCGACTACACTTCGGCTAATGTACCGGAACGCGATGTAGTAGTGGAGTGCGGCGGCCGGGTAGAAATCGTCGGCGATCCCAAGGACCATTCCGCCAGCGAGATTATTCGTTCGCGGCTGGGAGCACGGCGTTCTTGAGCATGCAACCGTCTGTCCTTTCTGATGCAAACATTCATCGGCTGCTCGTCGTCCGGCTCGGTTCAATGGGCGATGTAATCCACACGCTGCCTGCTGTCACCGCTTTGCGACGTAGCTTTCCGGATGCGATGGTCGGCTGGGTGATCGAAGAGCGCTGGGCAGAATTGCTATGCACGCTGTCTACCCCGCGCTCGGGTCCACGCTCTCCTCAACGGCCGCTGGTTGACAAGATCCATACTGTGAATACCAGGGCGTGGCGATCGTCTCCATTCTCCAATCAGACTTGGGAACAGATCGCTGCGGGGCTTAGCGAGTTGCGGGCTGGACGATACCAGATTGCCGCCGATTTTCAGGGCAATGCGCGTTCGTCGCTCATAGCAAGCTGGTCAGGCGCGCCGGTCAGTTACGGAATGGCGCAACCCCGCGAAAACGTGGCCAGCTTGTTCTACACGCGCCAGATCCTGGCTCGTGGTACGCATATCGTCGAGCAAAACCTTTCTCTTGCAGAAGCCGTGGCGCGCCGGCCGCTGGAGATGCCCCGTGTAGAACTTCCCTACGACGAGACTGCTGAGAGGGAATGCGACCGTCGGCTAAGCGATCAGGACATCAGCAAGTTCGTGCTCCTAAATCCGGGCGCCGGCTGGGGAGCGAAGCAATGGCCGGCCGAACGTTATGGATATGTCGCACAGCAATTGGCGAAAAACGGCTTCAAGACTTTGATCAATTTTGGTCCAGGCGAAAAGAATCTGGCTCAGGCCGTCGAGGCAAACAGCGGCGGCGCCGCAGAAAAGATCGGGTGTTCGCTCACCCAATTGATCGCGATTGCCCGTCGCGCATCTCTGTTCATCGGAGGCGACACTGGCCCGATGCACCTCGCCGCGGCTTTGGGCATCCCGGTGGTTGGAATTTTTGGACCCACCGATCCCGCGCGGAACGGACCGTTCGCCACGCGAAGCATCGTGTTACGCAATCCATCAAGTCCCACAACACATTCCCGACGCGAGCAGCCAGACGCGGGCTTGCTCGAAATCAGCTCAGATCAGGTGTTAGCTGCCGCGCGGCAATTATTACGGAGTCGCCGTGACTAGATGGGCGGCAATTGCGCGTCGTATACGGGTTCCCGTGGGCTTTGCTTTCGCTGCGCTCTATTTGTGGCTGGCAAAACCGAGCGCGACCTCAATTTGCGCTGGTTCCGTCCTCATTATTACGGGCCTGGCAATTCGCGCCCTTGCTTCCGGGCATGTCCGAAAAAACGAGCAACTCACCACCAGCGGGCCGTACGCCTATACCCGACACCCGCTTTATCTCGGGTCGCTGATCATGGCGGCCGGCTTTTCACTTGCCGCACGGAGTTGGTGGATTGCCCTAATGACAATCCTGATTTTCGCGACAATTTATACGCCCGTCATGCTGGCTGAAGAGACCTTTCTGCGGCAACGCTTTCCCCACTTCGACGATTATGCTCGTGCCGTCCCGCGTCTGTGGCCTCGTTTGACTTCTTTTACTTCCGGCCGAGGATCATTTTCCTGGAAATTGTATTGCCAGCACCGCGAGTACAATGCTTTGATGGGTTCTGTGGTAATACTGGTAGTGCTCGCCGTCAAACTGTTGCGGAATTCCAATTAACCACGATGGCTGTCACGCTTTTGCACGCACAGACAATTTCTCCGACCGTGAAGCAGAGTTCAATTCCCATCGTAAATACGGCCCCCGCCGCCAAAATGATTCCCCCGCCGCCCGGTTATCGCTTTCCCAATGGCCAGACCTATATTTACAGCGTCGAATGGCGAATGTTCACTGCTGGAACAGCCCAGGTAAAGATGGAACCGGCGGGCGCGAACCCGCGCGTGAGTGCGATCGCCGATTCTGCCGGGTTGGTCAACGTCTTGTATAAGATCCATGATCGCTTCGACGCGTTCCTCGACCCTCGCACGTTCTGTTCGCTGCACATTTCCAAATACGCGGAAGCAGGATCCCGCAAACGGCAGGCGGAGATTGGCTTCGACTATGCGCGAGGCAAGGCTGCATTGGATGAGAAGAATCTGCAAACCGGCGAATTGAAGCACGTCGAAAACGACATCCCATCGTGTGTCACAGACGTAATTAGCGCTTTCTACTACGTCGCTTCGCTTCCACTGCAGCCGGGCAATACATTCACGTTTCCCGTCAATGATGGCGGGAAGACGTCCGAGATAATCGCGCGTGTGGAAGCGCTAGAGCAGGTCAAAGTTCCCGCCGGTACCTTTCAGACGATGCGAGTGGAGGCGCAGCCAATTTCTGGATTACTGAAAGGCAAAGCCGCAGTCTGGGTTTGGTTCGATTCCGACGCTGAACATGCTCCCGTGCAAATCCGCTCCAAACTAAAATGGGGCACGTTGCTATTCAAGCTGCAGCGACGGTGAGAAAAATTTACGAAGTACGATTTACGAAGTCCGATTTCCGATTCTTACTTTTTATTTCCGACTCATGCGTGCTGCCTTCCCACAATCAGTTCTTCGCCAGCAGGGCCTTCGCCCGGCTCAGTTCAGGGCGGTCTGAGTTCCCACCATCGCATACCTTAACTAACTGCGCGTAGTAAGTGCTTGCTTCCTTACTCTTGCCTGCCGTTTCCGCAGCCCGGGCTGCGCCGTAGAGCCCATCGAAACGATTGGGATTAAACTTCAAGTCGGCTTCGTATTCAGTCAGCGCCTGCTCTGGGTGTTTCAGGTCGAGCAACAGATCGGCGAGCATCTCGCGGGCAGGAATCCCCTCTGGTTCTTCACCGGTTGATTCTTCTCTTTCGGCGAGCTCACGCAACATCTTAACGGCGTCATCATCCTTGCCTTCGGCGTGTGCAACCCAAGCTTCCGCCTCTTTCCGATCCTGGTCGACGACCTCGGCAAAGAATTTTCTCTTCTTGGCCAGCAACTGCCGGTGAATGGACTCAAGTTCGCCAACGTTCTTGCGAGCCTCGGTTGCGTTACCGTTGCGCGCGGCGCCGATAGCGCGAGCCCAATAGGTAATCGCATTATCTCCAAGTTCCGTATCCGGCACCGGAGTAAGTGCGGCGGCCTCGGTCCAATGATGCAACTCGACCGCGTAAATGGCAGGAAATCTCGCCAGGGCATAGGCGCGCGGGTCGAAACCATACTCTTTCGACGAAGGAAGAGTCTTGACTTCCTCATAGACGCGCTGGGCTTCGGCCTCGCGCCCACTTTGCAGGTAGGCGTAAACCAAAAAATCCATGGCGTGATATTGATGC
>MNDG01000098.1 GCA_001914815.1 Acidobacteriales bacterium 13_2_20CM_55_8 | reverse complement strand
TGCCTTCACCTTCTGCTTTTTTGCGGATCGTTTCGCGATAGGCGACTTGCGGTTTGCCTACGTTGGCTTCAACCTTGTACTCACGCATCATGCGATCAACGATGATCTCAAGATGCAGTTCGCCCATACCACTGATGATAGTCTGCCCACTGTCCGGATCAGTGTGAACTTTGAACGTCGGGTCTTCCTGAGCGAGACGTCCGAGCGCCATACCCATTTTTTCCTGGTCGGCTTTGGTCTTAGGCTCAACCGCCACCGAAATCACCGGAACTGCAAACGTAATCGACTCGAGCGCGATGGGATGTTCTTCATCGCAGATGGTGTCGCCGGTGCTGACGTTTTTCAATCCGACGGCAGCGCAAATATCTCCGGCTAAGATTTCGCTGATGTCTTCGCGCTTGTTGGCGTGCATCTTCAGCAGACGGCCAATCCGCTCGGTCCGCCCACGGCCGGTATTCAGTACGGAGTTGCCGGACTGCAGTTGTCCGGAATAGACGCGGATAAAAGTCAATTGGCCAACGAAAGGATCGGCCATGATCTTGAAAGCCAGAGCGGAGAAAGGCTGGTTATCGTCGGGTTTGCGCGTGACCTCTTGTCCGGTGTTCGGATCCGTGCCTCGAACTTCGCCGGCGTCAATCGGTGACGGCAGGTAATCAACCACTGCATCAAGAAGCGGCTGAATACCTTTGTTCTTGAATGCCGTCCCTACGACCACGGGAAATACTTTCAACGCGATGGTGGATTTACGCAGTGATGCCCGCAGCTCTTCGGCGGAAATCGCTTCGCCTTCTAAGAACTTGTGCAGGATTTCGTCGTCGTTCTCAGCCACGGTCTCGACCAGCTGAGTGTGGAAGGCTTCAGCCTTTTTCTGAAGCTCAGGAGGAATATCACCGGCGAGGTATTCGGCGCCAATGGTGTCATCCTGCCAGACAATCGCCTTCATGGAAATCAGATCGACGACGCCTTTGAACTTATCTTCCTGGCCGATGGGAATCTGAATCGCAATCGGCTTAGCATTCAGGCGCTTGCGAATAGTGTCGATTGCATGTTCAAAATCCGCGCCCATCTTGTCGATCTTGTTGATGAAGCAAATGCGAGGCACGCCATATTTATCCGCCTGACGCCAGACTTTTTCCGATTGCGGTTGCACGCCGTGAACTGCGTCGAATACTGCGACGGCACCGTCCAGCACGCGGAGCGAACGTTCGACCTCTGCGGTGAAATCCACGTGCCCAGGCGTATCAATAATGTTGATGCGAATATCGCGCCAAGTGCAGGTTGTGGCGGCAGAAGTAATCGTGATACCGCGTTCCTGTTCCTGTTCCATCCAATCCATGGTTGCAGTGCCTTCATGGACCTCTCCGATGCGGTGCGTCCTGCCGGTATAGAACAGGATGCGCTCCGTCGTAGTGGTCTTACCGGCATCGATGTGAGCCATGATGCCGATGTTCCTGCAACGCTCTAATGGGACTTGTCTGGGCACGGCTTTCTCAATTTC
Source organism: Acidobacteriales bacterium 13_2_20CM_55_8 (assembly GCA_001914815.1). GTDB lineage: Bacteria > Acidobacteriota > Terriglobia > Terriglobales > Acidobacteriaceae > 40CM-3-55-5. The sequence goes on along the minus strand of MNDG01000098.1, from coordinate 6,583 downwards.
CTCAATCGGCTGCTGTTACCAGCGGTAATGGGCAAAGGCTTTGTTGGCCTCGGCCATACGGTGAACATCTTCCTTCTTCTTGATGGCTGCGCCGCGGTTGTTGGCGGCATCCAGCAATTCGTTGCTCAACTTGTCGATCATTCCCTTTTCGCCGCGGCCTCGCGCATAGATGATCAGCCAACGGATCCCCAGTGACGTACGCCGATCGGCATTTACTTCCACCGGCACCTGATAGTTGGCGCCACCCACGCGACGGGTCTTGACTTCGAGCAAGGGCTTGGCGTTTTCGACCGCCTTCTTGAACAGCTTCAGGGCTTCGTCGCCGCCCTTCTGCTGCAGGCGCGTCAGGGCTTCATAAAAAATGCCCTCCGCCGTGCTCTTCTTCCCCTGCCACATCATCGAATTGATGAACTTCGTGACCAGGTCCGATCCGTATACCGGATCAGCCTCCACGGTCCGCTTAGCGATATGTCCTTTTCGTGGCATTCAGCCTGACTCCTACGCTTTCGGGCGCTTCGCTCCGTATTTCGAACGACTTTGCTTGCGGCCTGCGACTCCTACTGCGTCCAACGTGCCACGAATGACGTGATAACGCACACCTGGCAGATCTTTGACGCGGCCACCTCGAATCAGCACGATCGAGTGCTCCTGCAAATTGTGACCGACACCTGGAATGTATGTAGTGACCTCAATTCCATTGGTCAGCCGCACACGTGCAACTTTGCGCAGTGCCGAGTTCGGCTTCTTCGGCGTCTGGGTATAAACACGGGTACAGACACCGCGCTTCTGCGGACATCCCTGCAACGCGGGACTCGCCGTCTTATAACGGGGCCGCTTACGGCCGTCGCGCACGAGCTGATTGAAGGTAGGCACTTTTTTACGACTCCTTCAGCGCGGATGTTGTCCGCGCCAGAAATGGCGCGCACACAAAGGGCGCTGTTTGTCTCTTTAATTCCCTGATTCAGTGCTGGAAGGCGGATACGCCAACCATGCTTCCCGCCGCGCACCAGGCCGGCAAGAGATTCTTGGTTTCCCGTTCAGACTAACGCCAGCGACGGTGGCCCCAGGCCCGAATCCTACCGGGAGGTACTCCGTTTCGTCGGCACTACCCTGCATAGCCTTCCAACGGGCGAAAGGTGCGCGCAGGGTTTTTCAGCGAGGGCGTCTCCCAGGAATATTTACTTTCCTCGGAGACGTGCAGCTCTAAAGCTCGGCTGCGTTTTTCGGGGTGTATCGCACACACACACGTGCAGCGAAAAACCGCCGCGTACAAGCAAGCCAGACTTAACTCGCGGAACCTTACAACTATAGCAACTCGCGTCACACATCGTCAACCGTGGTGGGCTGCATCTGATTGACTGGATGGGTTCGAATCTGCAAACGCCAGACCGGCTTAACGAAGAGTATCGGATCCACGTCATGTTTACCTAATTCAAGATGCGACATGGTCTTAAAAGTTGGGGGATCCTTCGCTTCGCTCAAGATTTCGGTGCGCGACTCGGACGCCGCGCAGGCGCCTCAACTTGCTGAAAAGATTCGCACCCTCTACACTGGAAATTTTCCACCACAACGAGTACTCGCCCCTTGGACCACTGCGGGGTGGGGAGGATGAATGGGTAGGTCCGTTTTTTTTTCGTTTGCAGTCATTCTTAGCTTGGTTTTAATTACCGCGCTGACGGGTTGCGGCAGTAGCAGTCGCACGCCGACAGAGTTTCCAGTGCCCGCAAGCATCATTCTTTCGCCAGTCAACGCCGTCTCCGTCGATGTCGGCGCCATTCAATCGTTCACTGCCACGCCGCAGAACAATAACAAGCAGACCATCACGACTCCAGTTTCCTTCCAATCCAGCAATACAGCCGTGCTGACCATTGCGGCCAACGGCTCGGCCTGCGCGGGGACATGGGATTCGCTGAGCGTTCCGCAAGTGTGCACACCGGGTCAAGTAGGAGTAGCTCAGGTAACCGCAACGGCCAAGGGAGTCAGCAGCCCTCCGACGACGGTGTATGTGCATCAGCATATCGACAGCATCGTGGTCAAGCCGGTCACGCCGCCCAGCACATCCTGCTTTTCAAAGGACACGGTGGTGAATTACGAAGCTCACGCGTTTAGCCGCGGCACCGAGATCACATCGTCAGTGGGGACCTTCATTTGGCAAGTATTGAATTCGGGCGTGGTTGGGTTGAATGCGACGCCCATCGGATTGCCGACCGGCCAGGGACAATTCACAGCTCGTACACCAGGCACTACCTCTATATTCGCTAGCGCCAGCGGAGTGAGTGGCGTGCCCTTTACTTTTACGACGTGTGCGGTTGAATCCATCACGCTTGCGGTCACAGGCAGTACCAGCAATAACCTTACTGTGGCAAAAGGCACCAGTAAAACTCTTACTGCTACGGTTGTAGACAGTCAGGGCGCCACAATTACCGGCGTGCCTCTAACCTGGTGTTCCTCGGAGCCAGCGTCCGTTGGTGTCGGCACGAATTGCAGTACCAATACGAGCGACACTGTCTCGGCTACAGCATCTCAGGCTGGAGGTTCGACGGTAACTGCCTCGTGTACCCCTCCCACGTGCAACATTGGGTTTACGCCCACGCAGCCGATTTACCCGGAAGGCGTAGTCAGCTTGGTCGTGACCGGAACCAGCCAGAGCACGACGGTCTGGGTAGCGAGCAAGGGCTGCGGGACTACCGACGGTTGCGTCAGCAACATTGTCTCTGTGACCACGCCCGCCAACACTGTCGGCACTCCTGGGGCATTGCCTGCCACGCCGAATTCATTGCTCTTCCGCCGGGATGGAAGCCAGCTATTCGTCGGTACAGATCGTGGACTGTTGGGCACCAAGGGGCTGACGATAGTTTCCCTTACTGCCAACACAGTTTCGGAATTCACCTCGGCTACAGGAAAAGTATTGGCAGTCTCGCCGGACGGGAAGAAGGTAATCCTTTCTCATACCGATCCGATGGAGCCGCCGAATCAGGTTTTTATCTTCGACACTACTAACAACGGCAGCGTGGCATTGCGGATCACGGGAGCAACCGCCGCCGATTTTTCGCCTGACGGTTTTAAAGCGTATATCGTAGCCGGAAGTACGCTATACGTGTATTCCCCGCTCGATGCGTTGAAAGCGATTTCGCTCAGCGCGCCAGCGAAGGACGTATCGTTCCTTGCGAATGGGGCATTTGCTTACTTGGCAGGCGGCTCTTCGTCGGCGATCACCGTGCGTCGAACCTGTGACAACGCCCTGGCGCAGACCGTCGGCACACCAGCGACGCCAGCATTTATCAAGACCATTCCGGACGCGGCTCAGGTGCTGGCGGTAGATCCGCCATCTATCGATGTGATCAACGTGACCACGACCCCCACGGGATGCACGCCTTCAGTGAGCAACACGGTTAATTCAGTGAATCTGGGCCAGGGTAACTTTGTTCCAACTCAGTTAATCGTCTCAGCCGACGGTTCCAGAGCCTATGTGCTCGCCAGCAATTTGGCCAGTATCTTGGTTTTCAATATCGCCAACCAGACTTCTTCCGCCATCGCATTGGCTGCGAATGCTACTCCCAGCCAGGGTTCATTGATCATCGATGGGACTTTGCTCTATGTAACAGCCAGCGACGGACTGGTTCACGTCATTGATACCGTGGCAGGCGACGACATACAGCAAATCAGCTTTCCGCAAAACTTCTGCGGCGGAGGAGTGACGTTTACTTGTAAACCGGATTTGATTGCGGTGAGGCCGTAGGGGGAAAGTACGAGGTACGAGGTACGAGGTACGAGGTACGATTTACGATTTACGTATTTTCAATGCAATTCGGTCTGAGAACTGAGAACTAAGATCTGAACTCTGTTTTTTTCGTCTCCTGCTTTACGCTCTCGCCTTTTCCAGATCCCGCCCCACGCTGTCCAGCACTCCATTAATGAATTGCACGGATTCCGGATTGGAGAACTTGCGCGCGATTTCCAGGGCCTCATTGATGATGACGGCACGAGGCGTGGTAGGGAATCCAAGCAATTCGGCGACGGCAGCACGAATGATATTGCGGTCTACCGCCGCCATGCGTTCCATGCGCCAATGCTCGGCGTGACGTTCGATCAAACCGTCAATCTCCGGTGTGCGATCCGTGGCCACTCGAAAAAGGTCTTCGGCAAAACCTCGAACCTCAGCGTCTACGGAACTGCGTTCACCCCAAAAGGTGCGGCGCACGTCTTCAGCATTTTGCCGGCCCATATCGGCCTGAAATAACATTTGCAATACAAGTTCGCGGGATTTACGGCGGGTTCCCATGGCAGCGGTCGTTCGTCGTTGGTCGTTGGCCCCTAACGGCGCCAAGCCAAGTTTACAAGGTTCAACACCGAGGCAGACTGAATTTTCACTTTGATTTTTTGGACGTCCGGCCACTGCGACGATTGCTTTTGGTGTAGCCAACAACGGTTCTTAGGTTGCCCTGAGCAGGGCGCAACGACGGGCCACCAATGACGTGTTTGGCCTTGCTTTTGCTACCGGCCGGCGACGAACGACCAACGACCGCTTTTTTCAGATTCGCCATCTCCACCGCCGCCAGCGCAGCATCAAGACCTTTATTCCCCATTTTCAGCCCGGCGCGGTCGATGGCCTGCTCCAATGTGTCGCAGGTCAACACACCAAAGGCATGCGGAACCCCTGTCTCCTGGGCGGACTGCCCGATACCGCGCGTGACTTCGTTGACGATGACATCGTAGTGGGCGGTGTCTCCACGAAGCAGGCAGCCAAGACAGATAATGGCATCGTACTTTTTGGTTTCGGCTAAGGCGCGCGCCGCTGAAGGAATTTCAAAGGAACCAGGGACTCGCACCAGCTCGATATCTTTCTGCTCCGTGCCGCAGCGCACCAAGCCATCGAATGCGCTCTGAAGAAGTCTTTCAGTAATAAATGAATTAAAGCGCGAGACCACGATGGCGAAACGTTTCCCAGCACCGTTGAGTTTTCCTTCGAGCGCCCTGAGCTTAACCTCAGGCAAAGCGTCCGAGGATGGAATTGCTTTGTCTTTATTCTGCGTGGCTTTGTGTCTCCGGCTGGATTGCGAAATCCGTTAGACCGCGTGAATCTGTGTCACTAATTTACCGTCCCTTGAACTGTGCTGCACGCTTCTCCAGAAACGCTGTGGTACCTTCTTTCTTGTCTTCCGTCGCGCAGCACACCCCGAACAATGTTGCCTCGAGATACAAACCTTCGGCCAGTGTCATCTCCATACCCTTATTCACTGCTTCCATGGCGTACTGAACCGCTAATGGAGCATTGGCGATGATCTTCTGCGCAATCGCTTCCGCGCGCGGGATCAGGTCGGCTGGAGCAGTGACCTCGTTCACCAATCCAATGCGATACGCTTCTTGTGCGGTGATCATTTCGCCCGCGAGCACCAGCTGCATGGCGACACCTTTGCCGACCAATCGCGGCAAACGCTGGGTGCCGCCATAGCCCGGGATAATCCCCAGCTTCACTTCAGGCTGTCCGAACTTGGCATTTTCACCAGCCAGACGCATGGTGCAGGCTAGCGCAATCTCGCATCCGCCACCCAGAGCGAATCCATTGATGCACGCAATCACCGGCTTGCCCAGGTTCTCGATCAGGTTGAGCACAGACTGGCCGCGGTGTGTGTACTCTTTGCCGCTGACCGCGTCATGCTTAGCTAATTCGCTGATGTCCGCGCCAGCAATGAACGCCTTCTCTCCTGCTCCAGTGAAAATCACAACGCGCACGGACGCGTCGTTCTTAATTTCATGAAAGGCGGCCCGCAACTCTTCCATAGTGGCCATGTTGAGAGCGTTAAGCACTTTTGGACGATTTACGGTGACGTAAGCGATGGAGTTTTTCTTTTCTGCGAGAATGTTGGAGAAGGTCATGGTTTAGTTCACCACGAAGAGCACGCCAGATTATTCCTGCAACTCGGCAGATACTAGGTCGTCAAATCTCGCAACATGAGACTTGTCACTTCGTTCCCGGTAATGGTCCCGGTCGAAATTGCTCGATACCAGATCGTAAACAAAATCTTCGTGCGTCGGGTCAACGTGCAGGACTCTAACCACCGCTGCCTCACCATCCACGAAAACAACCTGAATACTTCCTGCTCGTGCTGCTTTAACAGTTGATAATACCGATTGCTGTAATTGCATACTCGAATGCTATTAGTCCAGCATCACCGCCGCTAAACACGTGATTCCGACAGCGCACCCTGGATCCAGGGGCAAAGGCCCAAGCTTCACCTTCGGGAATGTGGTCCATCACTTCAAAGATATCCTGAGTAACCTGCACCGCTTGGACCGGACGCCAGCAGTCCGTGCCGTCGCCAAGTAATGGCATGTAGATTACGATCTTCATCCGCACTTTCCCTAACCGGCCCATCCCCAAAGAGTTTTCATCGCCGGGCGAAATCCGAAAAAGTTACAGCTTGTTGGCCATCGGATTGTTTGGGTCGGAGTAATCATAAAATCCCTTGCCCGTTTTTCGCCCGTACCAGCCCGCCATCACTAGACGCTTGAGCAAAGGCGGCGAAGCGAAACGACGCTCTTTGAACTCGTCATACATTACGTGCGTGATGTAGTAGGTCGT
>MNDG01000159.1 GCA_001914815.1 Acidobacteriales bacterium 13_2_20CM_55_8 | reverse complement strand
TCCTGATACATGTCCTGCCCGTCTTCTTGCGAGCCGGTAAGATGCACCGCAAGCCGCAGCACGGCGCGATCATATTGCCGAACCAACTCTTCGAATGCGCTGGTGTCGCCCTGCTGAGCTGCGCGGATGAGCAGCGTGTCATCGACACGAGACGTGACACCTGCTGACTTCCGGCTCGAGGGAAGGAAGCCGAGGTTGTTCATGTAAGCCGGCACGCCGCGAGTTTTGTTCATCTCAGACACGATCATTTTCCTGTACGCTCGAAGCTCCAGTCAGTCGTTGGTCCGTCGCACCACGATCAGCGCCATATCATCTTCACGGGAACGGCTTCCGGCGAAATCCTCGGCCGCTCCCAGCACGGAAAACAGCGTCGCAGTCGCCGAGGAACCGAAGGACAGCTGTGCCGCTGAGAGCAGGCGTTCCATACCGAAGTCCGACCCGGCCAGGTTGCGGCATTCGGCAATCCCATCGGAATAGCCGAGCATGGTGTCTCCCGGGAGCAGTCTTGTTTTTCCGTTAGCAAAAGAAGCTGCGGCAATCGCGCCCAGCAGTGGGCCACCATCGCGCAAGTGATCCACCTGTCCACTGTTTCGCAACAACAAGGCTGGAGGATGTCCGGCATTGCAATAACTGATCTCAGCGGTGCGCACATTCAGCCGGCCCAGCAGCAAGCTGGTCAAAGGCAACTCCAGGCGTGTCTGCAAAAGATCGCGATTGATCGCGGACAAGGCAGCCGCGGGATTCCCCAGCGTTGCGATTTGTGTCCGCACCATGCCAATGATGTGAGTGAACCACATCGCTGCCGAGAGGCCTTTGCCAGCAATGTCACCGATGGCGAACACCAAGTCGTCCTCGAGTTCGAAGACGCTGATGAAATCACCAGAGACATGGCGCACCGGGAAAATCTCGCTGGCAATCTCAAACGATTCACAACGTAGATAACGTGGGCCGCAGAGTCTTCTCTGTACTTGAGCCGCTTCGTACATGACACGTCGCAAATCGTCGTACTCACGGCGCAGTTCGGCGACTTGATCTTCGACTGCGGGATCGGGAGCAGCCGCTTCGGCACGGCTAGCAACTTTTATCCGACACGGAGTGCTGGCCGGAGGCATCCATCCCATATCCCGATTGCGACCTCGCATTTGCAGAGCGGATTCCAACTCACTCTCCTGCACAAAATCAGTAATCAGCCGACAAATTTGTAGCCAGTACCGTGCACGGTCAGGATGAAACGAGGCTCCTCCGGCTTAGGTTCAACTTTTTGGCGCAAGCGAACGATGTGCGTATCCACCGTGCGTGTGGTGGGGAAACGCTCGTATCCCCACACGTCCTCGAGCAGGCGATCGCGGCTTAGAGTTTCGCCGGGGTGGCTGAGGAAGTACTTCAGCAAATCAAATTCTTTGGAGGAAAAATCCAGAGATTTGCCGCTGCGTGATACCTGGCAACTGCGCAGGTTCACTTCGACATCGCCAAACGCGTAATGATCCTGATCTCTAGGAACAGTGTGGGCGCGGCGAAGGACCGCTTTTACTCGGGCCAGCAATTCGCGAATCGAAAACGGCTTGGTGACGTAGTCGTCCGCTCCCAATTCGAGGCCGACCACTTTGTCCACTTCCTGTCCGCGCGCCGTCAGCATGATGATGGGAACGGATGCGCGCTTGGCCTTGAGCTGCTTGCAGACATCCAAGCCGCTCATGCGCGGCATCATGACGTCAAGGATCACCAGATCGGGCTTTTCTTTTATCGCGCGTTCCAGGCCGGCGACGCCATCGGGAGCGGTGATGACTTCGTATCCTTCATACTCGAAGTTATCGCGCAAGCCGGCGACCATGTTGGGTTCATCTTCGACGATCAGAATTTTCGTCATAAGCTGATTACTTTGACTTCGAGCTTCGCTCGATGGCAGGCGAGTCGCCTGCCGCTACATGGTTCGTGATTATGCTGATGCTGCGCTGCTTGCGTTTGCTGCCGAAATTACTGGCAGCGTAATGGTGAACTTGCTGCCTTGTCCGGGCTCACTATCCACTAATACCTCTCCGCCGTGCGCTTGCACAATGTGACGGACGAGAGAAAGTCCCAGGCCACTGCCCTTGGTGTTATGCACCAAGGGATCGCCAACGCGATAGAACTTCTCGAAAATCTTGTTCTGCTCTTGCGATGGGATGCCAATTCCGTGATCGATTACTTCCAGCTTCACCGCTCCGTTTTCACGATAAAGATTCACGCCGATGTACTTCCTGTCTTGCGAATATTTCAGGGCATTGTTGACCAGATTGACCAGCGAGCGCGCCATGGCTTCGCGGTCCACGCGCAACGGAGGAACTTCATCGATCTTCTCTTCAAAGGTGAAGCCATGCTGCTCGATCTGATAGCGGTACGATTCCAGCGTGTTCCGCACCAGCTCCCGCATGTCGGTGTCGCGGAAGTCATATTCTTTGCGGCCGGCCTCGATGCGTGAGAAATCCAGAATATTGTTAATCAGCGCGGAGAGGCGCTCACTTTCTTTGCGAATGATGCAGTAGTACTCCTGATATTTTTCTTGCGAATTCAGGCGGCCCATCTCCAGTGTCTCGGCGTAAAGGCGGATGAGGGAAAGCGGGGTACGAAGCTCGTGGGAGACGTTGGAGACAAAATCCGATTTCAATCGAGCCAGAGCCATCTCTTTGCTCACGTTGCGATAGGTCAGCAACAGCCCGCCGGTCAGTAATAAGGAGAGGCCTCCCAAGATCAGAAAGCTGGTGCGGACGAAGCGCTGACCGATGGCTTCCAGCGTGGTTCCAGGTGTTTTGATGGCCAAGGTCAGACCTGGAAACACATAGTCCATGTTGCGTTCGACTTCGGGGACCCCGCCATCCCAGCCCGCCGAAGCTACCAGCGGATAAGATTCGCTCCTGGGATGGATCATAATGACGGCCTTCTGTCCTTCGGTAAGATTCCGGGTCATTACGGCATCCAACATCTCGGGGAAAAAGTGGTCACGCAGATATTCCGCATCAAAAACGACTCCGCCAATGGCCGTGTGGCCATCTGTGCCATCCGGCTTAAGGAACATCAGGGCTGATTGATACATGTGCTTTTCGCCTCTGGGGGCCGAGTTGGCGAAGGCGTAGTACGGAACTCCTTTCTTCTCCATTTTCGACATCTTCTCCAGCATTTGCTTGTACTCTGGATCAAACCACTTCTGCATCATGCTGGAGAATTCCTCGGCCTCGGCGCGGAACGGTTCGTCTTCTTTCAGGCGATGGGGTTGAGAACGAAACACCAAGCCTCTCTCCGGGTTGTAGAGGAATACATGTGCGAGATAGGGACGCGCGGAAAGCACACGGTCGAGTGTGTCACTGCATGCCTCGCCGGTAGCCGGAAATTCGTTGCGCGCGTCGTCGGCCAACTCATACGCCCTGTGATTAATTTGCTTTTCGGAAATTGCCAGTATCTGGCCGAACTCACGCTGAATGGCGGCCTCGAATCCATGTTCACGCTGGACTGATTTCAAATGGAGCGCGCTCAGGATTACCAGGGCCGCGGCGGGCAATACCACGGCGAGCTCGAGCGTCAGTATCAGCCGAGTTCGCTCATTCCAGCGGCGTTTCAATTTCATTCTCCGATTCCCAATCCGGACCCGCTTGTGATCTGTCCGGCACACAACATAGTTGAACGGGACAGGCGAGGTGTCAATGCAACGTGAAAATAAGTAAAAAGTTGTGAACCGGTTGATGGTTGAGGTACGAGCAATCAGCCCCTTTTTTTTGGCACGTTAGTGGGTTGTGTGTATAACCTGTTTAGGCTATTCTATCCGCCATTTTGCTCACCCCGAAGGAGTAATCGTGGCCACAGTTTCCGCACCCCAGGCTCGGACCAGCTCAATCCAAGCCAAGCATGTCTTCTTTGCCTTCTATGCCTTGCTCATCCTTCTTGTTTTATATCGGTACGAGATGCCCTTTCTTGACTCGCAGTCGCCAGCCCGGCTGCACTTTGCGAAAGTGAAATGGTGGCTGCTGCCCCATGGGGTCCTGGGCGCGATTGCCTTATTCATTGCTCCGCTGCAGTTCTCCAACCGGCTGCGCCAACGGCATTTATGGCTTCACCGCATTCTGGGAAGGTTTTACGTTGCGGGCGTCGCCGTCGCCGCGCCGGTCGCGGTTTACATTGCAATCGTTCAAGGACCGCCGACCCTGGTGATGGCTGCCGTGACCCAATCCACGGCCTGGATCCTGACAACCGCTATTGCGCTGTATTGCATTCGGACTGGCAACGTCCCGCAGCACCGCCAGTGGATGATTCGCAGCTACCCGTTCGCCATGGTGTTTGTATTCACTCGCGCGCTTCTCGTCATTCCGGCGATTCAGCGCCTGGGCGAAGTCGGGATCGTCTCCGTCGTGTGGAGCTGCATTGCCGCGGCCTGCTTCATCCCGTCGTTTGTGATCGGTTGGGGTGCTGTGTTTCCGAACAAGCAGCGCTCTGCCCCTGGGGTGAAAATCCGTGCTGCCGCCGCTGCCGCGGACAGCAGTCTAGAGTTAACCAATGCCTGAGGATTCGAGCGGAGAAAGAATGTAAATCGGAGATCTTAGGGCAAGCGGAAATCAACGGTCACGTAGGTTTGCGCTTCCACGGCCTGGCCGTTTCGAAGATAGGGCTTGTAGTGCCACTGTTTGACGGCTTGATAGGCAGCTTCCCCGAGAAGTAGCGAGCCGCGAATCAGTTTCAGCTCTCGGATGGTTCCATCCTTGGCGATCCACGCCTGCAAAACCACTGGACCCTGCAGGCCAGCTCGCAACGCTCGTTCTGGATAGCTGGGTTGAACTTTATCGAGAAGCAATCCGGCGGAAAATTCCTCAGAAACGCTCACTGGCTCCAGGCCGCCCAACAGTGACGTAGGAAGTCTTCCAGTCATGCTTCGGTCAGTCGCGCTTCCGTTCATCGGCATTGGAGCTCTCAAACTGTCTGGAATCTGGAATCGGGGCTGGGGCCGCGACGCGATTTGCGGCTCCTGAAGTGAGGCTAATTGCTCGGCGGTTTGGATATCGTCCGAGATGGGGATGGCGGGCATCACGTGGACCTTGGTTGAGCCGGTCCGCGGACGTGCCGCCTTAGCGCTTTCGTTCACTTCTATCCATTCCGCGGGTTCGCGCTGCGCAGTCTGCAGCCAGGCTTGAGTTTTTTCCAAGGCACGTCCGCAAATCTCGGCGACCGAAGCGGCCATAGCATTAGCGTGCACGGGTTGGCTGAAGACATAACCGGCGGACAGAATAGCTGTGGTGATTGCGATTCCCCGCATCAGTCCCCAGATCGGTCGCTTGTGAGTGTTGAGCCTGGATGACTTTGCTCGGGATGACTTCGATCGAAACAGCGTTTCGATATCCGGACCCTGCAAGACCCCATCTTCCAGAGTGGCGAAGGTAAGGTCAGGAAAAGTGCCCGGCGCTGCGGCGGCAGGGGGATTGGGGGAGGGTTCCGCGCGGCGAACTGGTAAAGACTGACGAACCTGCGTTTCTCGTACGGTAGGCCACGATTCATGCGGCCACATTTCATGCGCCTGAGCGGAGGGTGATGGGGGAGGGGCCTCCGGCAAAGGCTGGGAAAACCAGTTCCTCATATGTTGCAGGAATTCGTCGCAACTGAGCAAAGCATATTTAACTTGAGTGGGCTCAATCGGTTTAGTGAGCACAATGTTGGCGCCGGCTTGCCGCGCAGATATATTTGCGCCTGCATTGGCAATCGCGATGGCAAACGCGCCACGATTGGGAGTCATTTCTCGGGCTGTTTTCAACAAAAAACCGGCTTCCAGGCCTTCATCCCAATCGGCCACGATGACGTCCAGAGTGCGGCTGGTGAGTTTCTGCAATGCATCGAAAATCACGGGGCAATATTCAACGTCAAGTTCAAGCTCGCGGAGAGCCTGGCTTAACTGTCGCGAAGTCTCCTGGTCAGAGGAGAACAGAAGAGAGACCGGCAACATAATAACGAGACTACGTGCCAAGCCTGTCTCCAGCAAGATTACGTATTGCCGCGATGCAAAGGGAGTTTGGACGCGTAACCACAGGATGGGTTACCTGTCCGGTTGGACAAGTACTCCAAGTAGGTGTGTGCCAGAACAAGGATTTTCAACGATTTCTGGCTTCTTCTTGTCTTGATTTGTGTCCGAGCTCCAATCCGAAGGACGGTTTGTCCCGGGTTCCAGTGATCTTAATGGGCAGGACTGTCTTACCTTCTTTGCGGAAGAAGGGATCGACAGCCTTCAACAAAATGGATTTGAAGCCCGTGGTTGCCTGAGAGAGTTTGGCGTCGAGCAGCAATTGTCCACGAAAGTCCAGTTCTTCATTTTTTAGGGCGTAAGTTCCAGTTAAGCGGACGGCGGCTCCCTCGACCTCAAATGACAGACCGGGGAAAGTAATGACGGTATCGCGCAAAATGAAGCGTCCCTTAAGCTGGGAAACCGCGCTGCCGGCATCCTTATCTTGAGGCTTGCCCTGGCCGCGGCGGCTCAGAGCGCGTATTTTTTCGCGGATTTCTGGACTGGTGAAAATGGCATTGCCCAGACCAAACTCACCATTCAATTTCAGTCGCTCTGAAATGTCATTCTCTCCGGGAGGCAGCTCGAATTTAGTTTTCAAACTCACCAGGCCGGTAAGCAGCGGTTTGTCGGCTTTCACAGCCAGCTTAAGCAAATCCTCGATACGGGCATGGTCGGCGCTTACTCCGAGAATAATGTCCCGTCCCTTGCCGGTCTGCGCCTTGACCACGCCGCCGTTGGCGATGATCGTCGAATTGAGAAAATGCGCGATTACGGGATGAAGCAGAGTGTCGCCATTCGTGCCATCTACGGTCGCCTTGTATTCAGTGTGCAGAGCTACGCGATGGCCGGCGATGGTGACAGCGAAGTTGGGAGTGTCGGTCTCACCTTCGACTTCGATCTCGTCCAAAACGCCACCGAACTTGCCCTGCGATGACAGGATGCCGGAGATGCCGTGAAATTTCGACAGGTCCGCATTGTTGAAGGTATAGACGGCGGAGAGAGGTGTGGCACTCGGGTCTTCGCTCTGCCACGGCCCGAAATGCCCGTCGGCTTTTATTTCTCCCGGCGGAGTCGGGTTGGTGAGACTGGCTATGAAAGCTGCGGAGTGTCCCAAGCCAACCGAGTTCATCTTCAAATGGTGAATGAGAAAAATATGCGGCAGCTTTTCCGGATTGCTGGGAATGAGCTCAAGTTTGGCGTCTTCAGAAAACAGTTCGTCGACCAGGATCGGGATATCGCGTCCGCGGGAACGCTTGTGCGGATCTCGCTTCTCGCGCGGAGGAATATGGATGGACAATCCTCGCAAATGAACTTTGCTTAAGTGCCACGGTTTGCCCAGCAGCCCTGACCATTTTCCCTCTGCCGAGAATTTTTCGATCGCGATCAGAGGAGGCACGTCGGTACGACCGTGATGCCGCAATATCAATCCTGCGCCGTGGATCGCGAGCTGCGGGAACAGGGTTACTTGTAAATCCCGGAGTTCTACATCGCTATCGAACCGATTGCGAAGCATAGCGACGGCGCGGCTGCGCACGATGGGATTGATGTGACGAATAATCGTGATCAGAGTCACGGCGACCAGCAGCAGCAAGACTGAGATGATGGCCAGCCACCTGGTTATGCGGACATGCTTACGCGCGTTCCCAGTCATTGGCACGCCCTGGCCAAAGTGTGAGTCGAAGCTTGGATGCGGTTTGGGAACTTGGGGTTATGAGCGTACCCGGGGGCGGAAACACGGGGTTCTGGCAAGTAATAGTAGAATCTATGGTTCTTCGCGACCGGGAAAGGCCATAGGCTCATGCTGCTCCTGACGATGATCTTCGTAGCCGGCGTCCTGCATGGGCTGGGACCGGATCACCTGGCAGCCATCACTGCGTTCGGAGCAATCACGGGCCACAGCTTTCGCCGCCTGGCCTTTTTCTCCGTGCGTTTTGCGTTGGGGCATGCGGTGGTGATTTGTGGTGCTGCCTTGCTGGCCCACTTTGTCCGCGTCACCCTGCCGCTGACCTGGGAGCGCGGATTCGACCTGGCTGCCGCCGCGCTGCTACTGATCACAGGTTTTGCTTTAGCTCTCGGGTTGATCACGGGACGCCTTTCTGTTCACGCTCATCCACATCATCACGGCGGTGGCGAACATCGTCACGTCCATGCTCACTTTGGCGAGCAGGCGGAACACCGGCACGGACACGGCCGGCTGGCTTTTCTTCTGGGCGGATTATTCGCCATGGGCGGGGCTCGCAGCTTGCTGCTGATTGTTCCCGTCGCGTTGGCGCAGACAT
>MNDG01000162.1 GCA_001914815.1 Acidobacteriales bacterium 13_2_20CM_55_8 | reverse complement strand
TCTTTGCGTTTTTGTTGTAAAGAGCCGCGCAGAATCTGGCCGTCTACGTGGCCGCTGACTGTTGGCTGACTCTCCGCGAGAGCCGCGGGCGAGGGCGTCCGCGCTACACTTGCATCTTTCTTGGACACTACATCGTCGCGGAAGATTAACTCTTCGACGGGGCAATTCATTTTACGGGCGGCTGCTACGGCGATTTGCTTTTTTACCTGTTCGGCGGCGCGGAGGGTGGCGTTGCCAGCCATGAACGTTACGCGGCTGGAGTAGGAACCAATGTCGATCGGAGTAAGGTCGGTATCGGCAGCGACAATCTTTATGCGTCCCAGCGAGCAGCCCAGCGTTTCGGCGGCAACTTGAGCTGTCATGGTGTCTGAACCTTGACCAATTTCAGACGCGCCCGTATAAACCACAACTCCACCATCGCGATCAATTTTGATATTCACCGTAGAGTGCAGCCCACGACCGCGCGGCAGCTTCCCTTTTCGTTTTTTCCAGCCCGAGCGTTCAACTGTTTTCTCGATGCACTCCGGCAAGCCGTAGCTTTGGACTCGCAAGCCGTTAATGGTGACGCATGGAGTTTGAAGCAGATTGCGTTGACGGATTTCTGCCGAATCGAGGTTCAGCCTGGCAGCAATTTCGTCCAACTGCGATTCGAAAGCGAAGCGCACATTGACCGTGCCGTGGCCGCGCATGGCGCCACATGCGGGCTTGTTGGTCAATACGCGGTAGCCGTCATATTGAATGTGAGGGATGTCGTAGAGCGCGCCCAGCAGCGCGCCGGAATAAAGAATCGTGACCACACCATACGAGCAGTATGCGCCGCCATCCTGCACTACTCTCGCCTTGACCGCGGTGATGCGACCGTCCTTCGTGGCGCCGGTCTTCAGATCGATGATCGTCCTCGGACGCCCGCGGTGTGCCCAGAACACCTCTTCGCGCGTGTAGGTGATCTTCACGGGAGCACGAGCTGCGCGGGAGGCAATCGCAGCGATGATTTCCAGCGGGATGACTTCGCTCTTGCCACCGAATCCGCCACCCACCAGTGGCTTGATCACGCGAATCTGCGCCATCGGCGTTTCGAGCACCAGCGACAACTTGTGCTGCAAGTAATACGGAACCTGAGTAGATGACCAGACAGTCAAGCGTCCGGGCTTACCTGTTTGCGAATCAATTTCAAACGCGGCGAGGGTCGAGTGCGGCTCCATCGCTGCGTGTGTCACCTCATTTGCGATGTAGCGCGCTTCCGCCACACAGTCGGCTTCCGCAAAGCCCTTTTCCGGATCGCCAAAGACGTGGTGATAGTCTTTTTCGACGTTGTGCGGCTTGTTCTCGTGGATGAGATTGGTCTCCGCCTTCATCGCCTCTTCGGGATCGAAATAGGCAGGCAGCACTTCATATTCGACGTCGATCAACTCCAGTGCTTTGTCGGCGGTAGTTTCATCAATCGCGGCCACGCAGGCCACGTTGTCACCCATGTAGCGGACTTTGTCCACGGCCAGCGCATGCTCGTCGTGGCCTACGGGAAGAATTCCGTACGGAGTAGGAGCGTCTTTACCGGTAACGACGGCGACGACTCCTTCCAACTTTTCGGCGCGACGGGTGTCGATACGCTTGATACGGGCGTGGGGAAAGGGCGAATGCAGGATTCTCCCCACCAGCATGCCGGGCATGGTGAGGTCGTCGGTATATTTGCCGGCGCCGGTGGTCTTGCCGGCGGCGTCCACCATGGCGATGGGTTTTCCGATAATGGAGAAGTCAGGCATAAATACTAGTCGCTCATTGGAACGGTAAGAAACTTCTTACTACGTCGATCCCAATAGAAGATGCTGCTCGCACTGCCGTAAGAAAAGAATTGGATCGCGCTATATGCCAGATCCAGCGCCTCAGGAAGTCCGGCTGCACAAACGGAAGGGTCACTGTCGCATAGAGTCTCATATTTCCCCGGATGAACAATATCAATCCCAATATCAATCAATGCGGGGTATCGGGCTGCCACAATGCTTGCCACCGACTATCCGCGCCTGCGAACCGGACAAAAAGGCCGCACTGCTTGCCGGAGTCACTTATTAAAAGTTCGGCTAAATCGACGCGACCATCGCCATTGAAATCTCCCCTCACTTCCAAGAACCGCGTGCGACTCTTTTTTCGCCACTGGCCTTTGGCCTCCGCCAAAGTCGGGCGATGCCAGCCGTCCGGCAAGGCCTCCTGGGCGAAGCTTATTCCGGCGATTAATAAACAAGAAAAACGTCCTTTACGGTCATCCAGGGCGAGCACTTCGATAGATTCATAGAGCGTCCTGGATTGGTGCGGAGAGCCCCTTTTGTTCCGCCTCAATAGCCGACTTGATTGCCTTATACATCTGGCTATAACCAGTGCAGCGGCAAAGATTGCTGCTGAGCGCGCTGCGAATCTCTGGTTCTGTGGGATTCGGATTAGTCGACATTATGTACTTCACTGTCATGATGAAACCCGGCGTGCAGAAACCACATTGAGCGCCTCCCCAGTCGCCATACGCTTTCTGGATTGCGGCCAGACTTCCGTGCTCGCTCACTCCTTCGATGGTCGTGATCTCCTGTCCTTCGCAACTGGCGGCCAGCATGGTGCAGGAGAGCATGGGAATCCCATCCACCAACACGGTGCAGGCACCGCAAGATGAATCGTCGCAGGCGCGCTTGGAACCGGTAAGCTGCAAGTCCTGACGCAACGTGTCCAGCAGTAGTTTGCTGGGCTCGATTGCCAGCTCATGCGAGCGGCCGTTGATTCTCAGTGCTATCAGTTCTTTCTTCATAGCGATTCGCTAGTCCGCATGAACCCGAATTGGCTAAGTGCTAAGTGCTAACTGCTCTAATACAGCGGTACCTTCGGATCGACAGTCCTTGCCCAGCCATCGATTCCGCCGCGGATGGATTGAGTCTTATCGAATCCTTGTTGCCGCAGCCAGTTGGTGACGCTCAGCGAGCGTACACCGTGATGGCAAATCACGACGATATGCCCGTCGGGGTCGAGTTCCTGATGCGCCCGCGTCGGGATATCTCCCATCGGAATGTTCTTGCTGCCCTCGATCTTGGCTTTCTCCAATTCCCAAGGCTCGCGCACGTCGAGCAAAGTGAACTTCTCACCTTGCTTGAGCATGGTGTTCACTAGCCCGGCGCTGATTTCAAAGTCCATGTGAAGAACTCGGCACTTAGCACTTAGCCATTCCAGGTCCATTCTGACTTTTATCCAAATCACAATAATTTCGGGGCCAAGTACTAAGTGCCAAATGCCAAGTGCTGCCTTTCAATATCCATAATCTGTCTGTGCCGCATACGCGTGCTGCTTCACATCTAACTCCTCGACGCGACAAGCGCCAAGTTGATTCATGTAGGCACGGCGATCCGGCACGCTGTAGACCCATCGTTCAAGCCAGGCGTCACTGTCGGATTTCGTTTTTGTCTGCCCGTGATACTGACGGAAGAAAGCATTGTCGCGATTGTGGTATCCCTGCACCGGGGATGGATGTGCACCGTACGGACAATGAACCACGGCGCTTACCATGAATCCGGGGATCACGGTGCGATTGGGATCACTGGCGATTATCTCCGGCTCAACAATCTCTTCCGCCACAACGATGACTCGCTTGGCAGCACGAACTCCATCCAGCAGCACTCCGAAGTTGCCCCAGCAGTGCGCGTTTCCCTCGCGATCCGCGCGTTGCACGTGCACGATAGTGACATCCGGATTCAACGCGCGCACCGCCCACAACAGCTCTTTCGGCGTGAACGGGGAGAAAATCTGATAGAAAAAATGATTTTCCTTGGGCACATCACTGCCCAATGCAGTGCGCGTGGGGAGGAATGGAACTCCCATGGCCCCCGCCTGTAGAGCCAGCGCTACTGTGAAATTGGTCATGTTAAAGATTTTCAGTCCATCCTGCTCTGCGGCGCGCCGGAAGTTGTATGCCGATCCCATCATCACATTGCCCACCCAGGCGGCAATCACCTGCTCGGCGCATCCGGCAGCGATTAACTGATCAAAGAGAATGTCTGAGATGGGACCGATAAGTGTCAGCCCGCGCTTCTTCTGGCGGATGATCTCGTGCCCGGCAGCAAAAGGAATCATCTGCTCCATCTGCAGCCCGAGGGCGACTGAGGCGCCGTCAGGGACGAAGTCAGCGATAGCATCGCGCATGGAGAGCAGCTTAGACATCGGCTTTCTTCTCCGAAGTGTTACGTCCGGGAGATAGCGCGACAACCAAACTCGCAATCGCCGCGAGAACCCACAGTCCTGAGGAAATCTCTCTTACCTTGCGGACCATTTCTAGGGGCGCGTCCGCCCACACTGCGAGCACAAATCCCAGGGTGAAGTTTGCGAACACCAGAACAAAGAAAAGACGTTCACGCAGGCAACGGGTCTCACTGATCAGTCCGGCGATAAGAATCACCCAAACCGCGTAAGTCACGATCGACAAGAAATCGTGCGACCAACTGAACTCTCCTTGACGCACGTGCGCATAGGACACATACGCAAGATATGAGCACGCCATTGCACCAGCGATACCCCAGAGCGGCATACCGCACATCAGGTGCGCTGGTTTCGCGCGTCGCGGTTTGGAGGTTGGCGTTATTTCCCCTTCCAAAGCGGCTCCCGTTTCTGAAGGAAAGCGTTGATTCCTTCTTGCGTGTCTTCGGTTCTCATAAGATCGTCGAGATAAATCTTTTCAGCGCGCGCCAGGCCTTTGTCGAAATGAATTGAGTCCCAGGCATAGATCGCTTTCTTGGTAACGGCAAGCGCCGCGGGACTGAGTTTCTTGAAATATTCAATGGATTCCTGCAGCACCGACTCGATCTGTTCACTGGGAACGGCGCGATTGGCGAGTCCTATATTCGCTGCCTCTGCGCCGGTGATACTGCGGCCGGTCAGTATGAGATCGGCGGCATGCTTTTGGCCGACCACCGCAGCTAATGCTGTCACAGCAACCGGCGGATAGCATCCCAGTTTGATTTCGGGGAACCCCCAGGTAGCGGATTCAGCCGTGTAAACAAGATCACAGACCAGGGCCAACTCTGCGCCTCCACCCAAACAGTGACCGTGTACCGCGGCGATACTTACCTTTTTCGAGCTTATCAGCAGGTGAATTACGGCATGAAATTTGGCTAGCATTGACTCGACTTTATCCGCGGTGTGGGCGGCTACGTCGACTCCAGCAGAGAAGTTTTTGCCGGAGCCGGCAAACACGGTCACCAGGACCTCCGTGCGGGCCTCGATGTCTACCAGCGCCTCTGCCAGTTCTTCCATCATCGCGATGTCAATCACATTCAACGGCGGACTTTGCAGGGAGAGATGTGCAACTGGTGGCTCATATCTGAGCGTTACTCGAGAAAATTTCGTAGATGTTTGCGTCACCATCAGTTGATCCGCAAGGCTCGCTCTCGATTGCACTTACTTAGTCCAGAATCCATCTTTATCGTAGTCGCGAATTGCTTTCAACTCTGCTGCGCTCGGCTCGGAAGTCTGGCTCACGTGTTCAGCACTCCGCAATTTCCAGCCGGTGTTGCTCACGACTTCACCCAGCTCAACGCCGGGATGGACCGATGAAAGGTAAGCTTCTCCGTCGTCAGCGAAACGCAGCACAGCTTTGCTAGTAATCACCGCCACTGGACCGCCGCGTGGCAGGCCCATACGTTGGCGCCAGTCACCTCCGTCTCCGTATCCTGGACTTGTGAGATAAGAGACGCGTTCGGGCAGACGCTCCCGGCTGTGCTCCAGCAGCACCACGAAGCGCTGCGCCAGGGACGCGATGTCGCACGCTCCGCCGGATCCGGGAAGCCGAGTGCTTCCTTTCGGCCCATGCACTTCGGTGGAATTCAGATTGCCAAAGCGGTCCACCTCAGCGGTGCCCAGAAAACCAAGATGGACGCGCCCGGACTGCAACAGGCTCATCACTCCCATCATGTCCAGACATTGCGTGGCGCCGCAAATGTTCGGTGGATCGGCCATGGTGTAGATCAGCTCCGGAGCGGCAGTCGAGCGAACCACTCCGTTTTCGAATAATCCAACCGCATTCGGAGCGTGAGTCCTCTTTGCCACTACAAAAGCGATCAGGGGCAGTCGCATTCCGACGAATACCACTTCACCGTCTTTAATTTCGCGCGCCGCAGTCGCGACCATTAGCTCGCCCAGACTATACGCAGGTGATTTGGTGTCGAATTGCTGAGTGCTGGTTTCGGAAATAGTCGTCACCAAGTATCAAAACCCGGAGGCGAGTCGCCTGTCGCTACGTCAGTCGAGAATACTTTTCACAAATTAATTGCCGATTTTCGCGGCTCAGCAATCGTGGCCAGAGGATCACGTCCACCCTCTTTGGCAACGATCCACTTTTTCTCGTTACGAATGATGTCCAGCAGCAGGATCTTGTCCTCCGCGGTGGGCATGTATTCTTTTAAATGCTGCTCGTAGGCGCGATCATCTAGCGGCTCGCCCGTCTGGGCATGGAATTTCAAGCCTGCCCAGCGGCCGATGGCGCGATTGAACTTTATATCCGGTGCATACAGTTTGGGCTCTCCAGGTTTCAGGACAGTATTGAAACGCTCGATCAGGCCGGCTACTTCGTCTCGATAAAGCTGACGGTTGTAGTCGTTTAATTCATCGAGCTTCGCGTCCTGCTCATTTTTCGGCTCGTCATAACGGCCCTTGATCCCCCACACGTAAGCCCAATGCGCCGACGAGGAATGATCGGTGCCGAATAAATCGTAGGAACTCGAAATCCACTTGTTCAGATATCTCTGAATCAGCCACGCAGGAATCACGCCCGCTTCGACGATCCGCCGTAATCCATCGTTGCCGGTGCCCATGTGGAAAGCTTCTTCGCGCAACATGTAAGACATGGAGCGGCCGAGCGGTGCGAACGCGGAATACTTCAGCATCTGTAACTGAAACTTTCCATCGCGATCTACGAAGTCGGTGTAGGTAAAGAAATCCATCCAGTTGTCGACATCGACGTTAAATGCCCCGAGCAGCCGCTGGTTATCGAAGGCTCGGCGCTCCAGCATCTTTTGGGCTTCGACCTTGCCGGAATAACCAAAATGATCCACCAACAGAGCGCACATCTGCCAACCGTGGCGCATCTCTTCGATCATGACGCGGGTTAGCGCCCGGCGGTCCCAGTCGCTAGGAGCGGTCTCGAACAGGTTGCGCTGCTGCTCCACGCTGGCAAATTCCGTATCGCCCTGATAGACGATCAGATTGATTAAGGCGTCGCGCATCTGTTGGGTGGGCACCTGACGAAGATTTTCCCACTTGCGACGTCCCTTGAAGTGGCCAAATTGAATTTCGTCGGTTTCGATGGCGCCGTAAAGCGTGTCGAATTTGAAATCGGCAATCTCGTCGTGATTGACGCCGATTTCCTTGCGCCAGTCGTCGAACATCCCGACCCAATCGCTAAAGGTTCCGATTTTTGCAACTTTACCCGGCATAAGTCCTCTTTATAAATTCAGCCAAACTGTTTTTAATTCTGTGTAGTGCTCAATCGCGTGCATTCCCAACTCACGGCCGAAGCCTGAACTTTTATATCCGCCAAAGGGTAGTGCGGCGTCCATCAGCCCGTAGGTGTTGATCCACACGGTGCCGGCTTTGAGCTGGCGGGATACGGAATGCGCTTTCTTAATGTCGCGCGTCCAGACTGCCGCTGCGAGGCCGTACTGATTGCGGTTGGCGAGGTCAATGACCTGGTCAATATCGTCAAAGCTTAACGTCGCCAGAACGGGGCCGAAGATTTCTTCCTGAGCAATCTTCATGTCGTTGGTGACGTCGCCAAAGATCGTGGGCTCGAGGAAGAATCCTTTTCCACCATCGACGGAAACTCGATTTCCGCCGGCAATCAGCTTGGCGCCTTCCTTTTTTCCCGCTTCGACATAGCTGAGCACCGTCTGCATCTGCTCCTGGCTGACGATGGCTCCTAACCGAGTCTTGGGATCGAGCGGATCGGCGGGCTGCAATTTCTTTGCGCGAGCCACAAGCTTCTCAAGAAATTCGTCCTGGACTTTGTTCTCAACGAACAGCCGTGATCCTGCGTTGCACACTTCACCTTTGCCGTAAAAGATCCCGTTGATTGCACCTTTGACGGCGCTGTCGATATCGGAATCGGCGAAAACAATGTTGGGAGATTTTCCACCCAGCTCCAGTGTGACTCGCTTCAAAGTGTCCGCCGAGCTCCGCATAATTTCTTTGCCGACGGCGGTTGATCCAGTGAAAGCAATCTTGTCGATTCCGGGATGACGCACGATAGCCTTGCCGGTTTCTGGCCCGCCCGTGAGGATGTTCAGCACGCCCGGGGGCACGCCTGCTTCGATCGCCAATTCTCCAAATCGCAGAGCCGTCAGGGGAGTCTGCTCCGCGGGTTTGAGCACGATGGTATTGCCGCAAGCCAGCGCCGGGCCCAGCTTCCATGAGGCCAGCAGCAATGGAAAGTTCCAGGGGATGATCAGGCCTACCACGCCGATCGGTTCGCGCAAAGTATAGGTGAAGGCGATCTCGGAGGTATTGACGGTCTCGCCGTGAATCTTTGTGGCCAAACCTGCGTAATAGCGGAGAACGTCAATGACCATCGGCATATCCACGTAGAGCGATTCGAAGATGGGTTTGCCGTTGTCGAGTGTTTCTAATTCTGCCAGTTCGTCGATGTGTTGCTCGACGAGATCGGCAAGACGCCAGATCAAACGTCCGCGCTCGCTGGCTGACATCTTCCGCCACGGTCCGCTACGGTCCTCAAAGGCCTTACGCGCCGCTGATACGGCACGATCAACAGCTTCTGGAGAAGCTTCGACAACTTGCGTCAAGACTTCGCCTGTGGCGGGATTGATGGTGTCGAACTTCTTCGCGCCATCCGTCCACTGGCCATTGATCAGAAGCCGGCCGGACTCGAGCTTTGCCTTGCTGGCAGTAAT
>MNDG01000079.1 GCA_001914815.1 Acidobacteriales bacterium 13_2_20CM_55_8 | reverse complement strand
TCACGTGCTAAGAAAACCGGACATTTTAACTTGCTAACGACACGGCAGGCTTGTACCAAGGTCTCTGGGAAAAAAGTCTCAATCAGCGTCCTGCCGCAGCTACGCCGCTGCGCAGAAGACGTTCCAACGTTACAGACGGACAAATGTTCTGGTGTATGTAATTCATAACATTGGTCGCGAGAGTCCGAATCAGCTTGTCGACGAGGGGATCGAGTGGGCGGCCAGAGCTGTCGAAGACCTTCTGAACATTGGGTACCGATATGGGCAAGGGCAGCACAATCGCCCCAATGTGGGAGCAGACGCTGCGCAATTGTTCCAGCGATTTAATGGCGCCAATCGAGCCCGCCGCCACGCCCAACAGTCCCACTGGCTTGCCGGCTAGGACGGAAGGGAAGCCCAAATTTTCGATCACCAGCTTCATCACGCTGCTGAAACTTCCATGATATTCAGGGGTAGCCAGGATTACCGCGGTGGCATCCTTTACCTCTTGCTGCAATCTCTTCGTACCTTCTGCCTGCGGGTTGACGCCTGGGAAAGGGAGATGATAGTCGGCCGGATTAATAAGGTGCACGCTGAGCTTGGGATCTTTCCTGAGTTCATCCACCACCAGGGCGGAAGCCATGCTGGTGTAGTTTCCCGGACGCACGCTGCCGTTAATCACCACGATTCGAATGCCAGCAGAGTTATTTTCCATCACTCACCTCGTGGCTTATTGGAACACAATCGCAGAATGGAGCGTCCGCAAGATGCTCGTAATCCTGGTTACGCCAGATCGAACAGTAGGATTTCAGCGCTCTCGAGACCTTTGACGCTGAGTTTCTGTTCGTTGCTGATGGCCGCGCCGTCGCCCTGAGTAAGAGAGTTGCCATCCAGGTCTACTGTTCCCTTGGCCACCTGTAGCCAGGCGTGGCGGCCCTTGCCAAGCTGATGGCTCACTTCCTCTCCTGGCTCTAATAAAGAAACATAGAGTTTGGCGTCTTGATGGATCGTCACTGAGTCATCTTCTCCGCCAGGAGCGGCAATCAGACGCAGCTTGCCTCGTTTCTCTTCCTCAGGGAAAGCCTTCTGCTCGTAGCTGGGCTCAAGGCCGGGACGCTCGGGAAGAATCCATATCTGAAGCAGATGCGCAGGATCGGAGAGTGAGGGATTCTTCTCACTGTGCCGGATTCCTTTTCCCGCGCTCATGCGTTGTCCGTCGCCGGGACGAATGACGGAACCGGTTCCCAGGCTGTCCTGGTGTTCGAGAGCCCCCTCGAGGACGTAGGTAATGATTTCCATATCGCGGTGTGGGTGCATGGGGAAGCCGTGGCCGGGCTGCACGACGTCTTCATTTATCACGCGCAAGGACCTGAATCCCATGAACCTGGGATCGTAATAAGTATCGAAGGAAAAACTGTGGCGGGTATTGAGCCAGCCGTGGTCGCCGCCGCCGCGTTGTTTGCTGGGTCGAATGGTAATCATAAAAACATCCTCGTTGTAACGACTATCTCGCCTGATTTAGATGCGAAGGTGCGGGAAACGATTCGAGTACGGCAAGCGCTGCCCTCCCACCTTTTTCTTACCGAGGGTCAACTACGTTCGATTGAATCCGGTCATCCAGAAGTGGCAGCACTTGCCGATTCAATTAAGTAGGAAACCAAGGAGGGCTATGGGGTGGGGCCTGCGTACGCTGATCCTGACCATGGTTCTAGTGGGATGTGGCGGCGGTGCGTCGGACGTGCTTCCCGTCGGCTTTGTGAACCAAACACAGCATTCGGTGGCGGAGCTTTGGACGATTTGGAAGAGCGCACAGCAGAGCCTCGCGAAGAAGGTCGACCTCAATCCGCTGCAACGCTCGTTTCCAGGCGTGGTTGCTGATATTCGTCCGGGAGATTCACGGGCCCTGCGCGCGGCGCCACATCAGATTCGGGTTGCGCGGGAGCCAGACGTGGGCTCCGGCATTCTATTCGGTGCGACAGGGGTGCTACGAACTGATCCCACGGGATTGATCGCCTGCCCGCAACCCTGCAACGTGCGCTACGCAGCGGCTTTCTCCAAGTATGACCTCCGCCTCACCAGGTACGCGGAATCATGGGAATTCGAAGGCGACAACTTCGTCATCATTTTGGAGTATGAGTTTGAGAATCAGATATTAAGTGTGTTGGGTTACAACATGAGGTGGAGATAGCACTTACTTCTTTTCGCTTTTCTTGTGACTCGTCTCGGATTTTGAAGAATCCGACTTCGAGGTGTCGGATTTCGCGGCGCCAGATTTTGACTTTTCGTCCTTGCCGCCCGATTTCTCACTCGAGTCTCCATTCCGGGACGAATCCCGTGAAGACTTCTTAGGATAATCAGTGACGTACCATCCGGTGCCTTTGAATTGGACGGCTGGAGCAGAGATCATCTGTTCGACCGGGCCACCACAATCAGGACACTTCTTCAAATGGCGGTCGGAAAATTTCTGAATCCGCTCAAAGCGGTGATGGCATTTCTTGCACTCGTACTCGTAAAGTGGCATGGCTCCCTGAAAAACGTCGTTGGTCGTTGGTCCTTGGTCGTGCGCCAACGGCTAATTCAACATCTACACTAATCGTGCTACTTCTCTCTTGATTCTAGGGACTGACGCTAGAGACGTCAATTTACGAGGCAGATGCACCGATAGCTCGCGATGATAGACTCGCGTGGATGAAGCCCGATGAAAGCGACGCCGCGAAAACTACTCGCAGTCTGGACGCCGGTCCGGCGCTTTATCTGGTGGCAACTCCGATTGGGAATCTGGAAGACATCACGCTGCGAGCGGTGCGCGTGCTGAAAGAATCCGACCTGATCGCATGTGAGGACACGCGCCAGACTCAGAAACTTCTGAGCCACTATGGCATTACGACCCGCACCATCAGCTATCACGAGCACAATGAAATGACTCGCTCTGCCGAACTGGTCCTGGAATTGGAGCGGGGCGCACGCGTGTCTTTGGTCACAGACGCGGGCATGCCGGGAATTTCCGACCCCGGTTTCCGCTTGATTTCGCTTGCCATCCGGCATCACGTTCCGGTGGTGCCGATTCCCGGAGCATCCGCATTTTTAGCGGCGTTGGTGGCCAGTGGCCTGCCAGCCGATTCCTTTCGCTTCAGCGGATTTCTTCCCCCCAAACGGGGACAGCGTCTGAAAATGCTGGAAAGCATCCAGGGATCGCCCCGCACCCAGGTATTTTATGAAGCGCCGCATCGAGTGAAAGAAGCTGTCGAAGACATTGTCGAAGTCCTGGGAGCAGAACGGCATATTGTGATCGCACGTGAAGTTACCAAGATCCACGAAGAATTTCTACGCGGACGGGCGAGCGAGGTTCTGCAGACACTGAAGGCGCGAGCCGAGGTCAAAGGTGAAATTACACTGCTGATCGGCAAACACGAAGAGACAGAACAGAAGACGGTGAAGCCGTCCGCGACGGTGCGCCAGCGGCTGGAGCAGATCATGGCGGAAGAGAAGCTGAATGAGAAGGCGGCATTGAAGAAGGTCGCGAAAGAAATAGGGGTTTCAAAAAGCGAAGCGTATCGGGAGCTGCAAAGGAACAAGTAGAGGCCTGTCGCCCAAGATTTTTACATTCTTTGGATTCGATAAGTGGTGTAAACGCCAGTGCACCATAAAACAAGTACGTAACTTCCGAGTAGCCCGTCATCCGCTCGCCACCTATAGCCAACTCCAAACGCGGCTTTCTTGTAGAGAGCGCATCCCGCATGCTCCTGTCTCAGTGCTCCAGAATCGAAGCGATGAAATCCAGGGCACGTGGATCATCCGACTGTCCGAGCCAGAAGATTGCTTCTTTGCGCACGACCGGGTTGCGATTCTTGCGCGCTTGATCGATCAGCAGCGGGACGCCTTCCTCGCGCGGCATCTCGCTCAGCGCGAAGACTGCCTTTTTCTTCACATCAGTATCTGGATCGTTTTCGATGGCGTCGGTGATCGTGCCTGCTGCCTTCTGTCCCGCTTCCTGCGCCAGCCAGAACAGGGAGTGCTCGCGGACGTCGTGCCGGGGATCCTGACGAGCCAAACGGATCAGTTCGTTAAATGCGCGTTCGTGTTCCTCGTTCTGCGAGACTGCGAACACCGCCTGCTCAAGAAATTCCCGGTCCTGGTCCGATTTAATCAATGCAAGCAGGACATCGAGGCCATGGCCTGCGCGTGTGCTGCCAATCCAAAAGGCAGCCTGACCCCGCACCTTGGAGGGCTGCCCGGGCTGGACCAGTCTCTCAAGAGCTGCATTGGCTTGAGTCCCAGCGTGCAGCGCGATCGCGCTGAGGATCTCATCATTTTCCGCCCGGCGGCGTGAGTCCTCCTGTTTCAAGAGCGACTCCAGGTACGCGATGCTTTGCGCCGGTTCAACGTCTTGCAGCCAATATACGGTAAGACCGGGGGCATCGATCGCGCAGTCGGTCGAGAAAGCCCGCACCTGCCCGATGCTCCCATTCTCAAATTGCATGAAAACGAAAAAAATAGATGCTAGCGTTGCTTTGCAGCCGCCGCCGTGATCGAAGAAGGAGACATCATGACCGCGACTGTCCAGACGGCACGACCCGCAGCATGCAGAATTACCTTTCATTCGTGCCAAGTTGTAGCAGCACATGTGATGCTCGCCCGGGATCACCGGCGCGCTGTAGGCGATCCACGCCGGACCTTTGTCCGCTTTCATTATTTCCTGGATGGCTGGCTGAACTCCTGCTTTGGCGGAGCGCTCGACCAACCTGGCGCCAGTGAGTTGAGGTTGCCCGCTCGCCCAGCACTCCGTGGCCGCAACAGCCGCCAAAACCGTAATCATTACGTTCCGAAGTCGCATAGCACACCTCACTTGTTCAAAATCTCGAGCATGTAATCCTTCGCCTCACGGTCATCCATAACCGAGAGCTGCTGTACCAGGTGTCTTCGCATCTCGGGATCGGACTCCTTGCGTGCCAACTGAATCAGGTCGTGTGCGTCATCCTGGATAAATAGTCCGTCTATCAACGATCGCTTGATCTGCGGATCCTTTTCGTTGCCGTACATCTGCAACAACAGGGCCTTGGACTGCTGGCCTCCAACTGCACCCAGCGCGTGAATGGCCGCAGACTTCACTCGCGCTTCTGTCGCAGTTTTCACCACTTCCGATAGACCCTCAACGTCATCTTCTGCGATGAAGCCTTGGATGATGGCTTCTTTGTCGTCCACGGATACCGCTGACTTGTACAACTGGCGCAGCTCCTCTCGCCCGCCAGCCGCACCCAGTCGCTGAATTGCACTGCGCCGCAGCTCCGGATCATGCTCTCCCTGTGCTGCAGCCAGTAGCTCCTTGCGACAGTCGCAGGCTACGTAAGCATCCAGCACCGCCCTCCGCACGTCGGGACTATTCGAAGTACGATAAATCTCGCCGAGAGCGGCCACATTCTCGGGCGACTCCTGTGTGGCGAGGAATTGGATTGCTTTCCTCTGCAATTCTGGATTCGACTGTCCGCGTGCAACTTGAATCAAGGTCTGCCGCGCTTCCTGGGAGTCGCTCTGCGCCAGCACAAACAGCGCCTGCGCCTTCAGCCGCGACGAGTTGTTCGACGAAAGGAACTTTTGCAGGATAGGCAGGGCACGTTTTGGGTCGCTATTCATCAAACTGTTCAGCGCAAGCAGCTTGGTCTCTTCATCCTCATGTTCTTGAGGATTGACGGCCTGACCGGAGGCCTGACGTAGCTCCACCTCTAATGCTCCGGCATCTTTTAGCCATGTGCTGCGGGGGTACTGCTTCCGCAGTTCCGCAATCGTGGCCAGCGCATCTTGACGACGGCCGCTCTTGTTCAGCGCATAGGCTTTCCAGTAGAGGGCGCTATCGGCACGCTTGCCGTGCAGCGCTGCCACCTGGTCAAATTTGCCGGCTGCGGCATCCCACTTGCCTTCGTTTAGATAGTTGGTGCCATCCTTGTACGGTGCGTCTTCCGGGGCCGAGGCGGTAGATTGCTGCGGCAGGAAACCATTCATTTGCAGGTTGCCCTGCGCCCGCGCGGGTAGATTAGATCCTAGTAGGATGAGCAAAACCCCGAAGCAAATGGGGTTGGTTGACACGTTCATATGATTTGTCCCTTCTTTTGACTCGACGCAGTTCGCGGACGCTGAGCAGACTGTTCACGTACGTTGCTGCGAACCACGCGCACTTTGAACAAAATTCCCTGGGATTGAATGCTGTCCTGAATTTTCTTCAGCTCGCCAGCAGTAATGCTACTGGGCTGATGTCCTACCTGCAGCAACACTCGTTCAAGTTCGTCAAGCAAAGTCACGATACTGGTGTCACCGACCTGCTGTGCCGTCGTCCTGTAGAGACGATTTGCATCGGTGAGTTCGAGCGCGCGTTGTTGCTCCCGCGAGATATCAATCTCTCCGGGTCCGGATGCGTGGCTCAGCTCCACCAACAGCATTTGACTGCGATCCAGGTGATCCCCAACGGCCAACAGCAAGACGCGCTCACGCACCTGCTGAGCAGGTGGCTCAGTCGGAGAGTTGGAATTAATCGCAATGTTCTTTGGAGACTCTTTCTGAGAACTGTAGCGGCCCATCAGGAACACGACTACTAACAACACGGCTACGACGCCTGCCCAGGTCCAACGCGGCATTGTCAGCCACGACTGCTTCCGTGTGGTTAGTTCCGGCAGGTCTGCCCGAATCCGATTCCAGACTTCGGAACCGTAGCCGGGGCCGCGCTCTGGAAGCGACGGCGCTACGACTAGCTTCAACACTTCCTCGATAGCATCGAGCCGCGACCGGCACTCCGCGCAGGAGGCCAAGTGCCGCTCTGCCGCCTTGATGTCATCTCCATCGCTGTAGTGATAAAGGACCAGTTCGTCGTCTGCGAGATGTCTCATCAAAATGTCCTCAGCGGCTGCAATTGCTGCCGCAACTTCTGCACGGCCCGGTGCACCCTATTCTTTGCAGCCCCTTCACGCACGTTCAGCACTCGCGCAATTTCCTCGACCGAGCGGCCTTCAAAATGGCGAAGAACGAATGCGGTGGTTTCGCCGGCCGTGAGCTGCTTCATGGCTGAACGCACGCGGACCTCGATCTCCGAGCTCAACAAGCTTCGCTCCGGGCTGGGATCTTTCGCGGGAATCTGCTCGACCACATCCGGTTCGTCCGCTTCAGGTTCCTCTTTTGAGTGCACTTCGTGTCGTGATTTTCGTTGGTCGAGAAGGTCGTAACACCGGTTCACCGCGATGCGGTAGATCCAGGTGCCGAAATTGGACCGTGATTCGAAGCCATCGAGGGCTCGATAGGCGCGCAGGAATGTGTCCTGCACTATTTCTTCTGCGTCCTGTTCATTCTCCATCATGCGAAAAGCCAGCCGGAAGATAGTTTGACTGTGGCGCTCCACGAGCAGACGGAAGGCATCCTTCTCCCCCGCCCTGACTCTCGCCACGGCCGCTGCATCATCCATCTCCATTCGCCCATTAGACCGGAAACAGCGGCAATGGTCACGGTATTGAGTACTGTCGGGTATGCCATGAAAAGAAGGGAGATACTGTCAAGTCTGAAGCTTTGTCAGGGAAGGGGCGGGAGTTGAAGCACGCGCCGATGGCCTTGCCGCTAATCTGACGATTCTGGATGTTTGTCGGGGATTCCTGGCACTTCACCAGCAGCGAATGTGCAGCCCATGTGTTCCGCTATTTGGGAGTTAGTTCTCGCTTCACAGCTTCACTAACCTGCTTACCATCCACCCGCATTCCTCCAGCGGAGAAGCGTGCCATGACATTCTTCATCACCGTCCCCATATCTTTCATCGTTGGCGCTCCCATTTCGGCGATGACGGCCTTCACTCCGGCTACGATGTCTTCCTCGCCGGCGGCTTTGGGCATGTAAGTTTCAATCAATTTGATCTCGGCAGCTTCTTTATCGGCCATTTCCTGACGTCCGCCCTTGGTGAACTGCTCGACGGAGTCTTTGCGTTGCTTGATGAGAGTGCTCAATACTTGTTGCGCTTCTTTATCATCGAGCGGCGCCATCTTCTCGATTTCGCGATTCTTGAGCGCTGTCTTGACCATCCGCAGGCAAGAGAGCCGTTGCTCATCGCGTGCCTTCATGGCAGTGGTGATGTCCTTCTGTATCTGTTCGCTGAGCGTCATGGTAGGAATTATAGACGCAAGGCGAAAAGCGAGAACCACGAAGGGCACGAAGGTACACGAAGGAAAGCAACCTCGAATAACCTTCGTGTGACTTCGTGTCCCTCGTGGTTAATGTTTTTTGCCTTCTCCTTTGTACGGGGAGCAACGCGGTTCCGGTACACTAGAGTTACTTTTACCGCAAGGATTCGCTGAATGCTGCGCAAGAATCGTCTTTTCACTCCCGGCCCGACGCCCATACTTCCGGCGGCGCAGACTGCCATGGCATCGTTCGCCATGCATCACCGCACTGCGGATTTTCGGGCGCTGTTCACCCGCGTGCTCTCGGACCTAAAGCTGTTCATCGGAACAAATAACGACGTCTTAGTGCTGACCGCATCCGGAACGGGCGCGATGGAAGGAGCGGTTTCGAATCTGACTTCGCCTGGCGACAAAGTGTTGGTGCTGTCGGCGGGTAAGTTCGGCGAGCGTTGGCGCGATCTGGCGAAAACGTTCGGATGCGATGTGGAAATGGTAAGCGCGCCCTATGGCGAAACTTTCTCACTGGACGAAATTCGCCGCAAGCTGACGCCGGAGATTCGGGCGGTTTACGTGCAGGCCACGGAGAGCTCGACCGGCGCGCGTCACGACGTCGAGGGAATTGCGAAGTTGCTGCGCGCGGCAGGCGATGACACGTTGCTGGTGGTGGATGCCATCACCGGCCTGGGCACGACATACCTCGATGTGGACGGCTGGGGGATCGACGTCATCATCGGCGGTTCACAAAAAGCTCTAATGATTCCGCCAGGCCTGGCTTACTGTGCGATCAGCGAACGGGCGTGGCACCGCATGGATATTGCGAAATCGCCGCGCTATTATTTTGATTTCCGTAAAGAGAGGAAGGCTGCAGCCAAAGGGGAATCGGCTTTTACGCCGGCCACATCCATGTTCGCGGCATTAAGCGCGGCGCTTGATTTCGTCCGTCAGATGGGAGACGGCGATCTGGTTGCCGGACGCCAGGCGTTGGTGAGCAACGCGGAACTAGCAGCGGCAATGACCCGCGCCGCCGCACAAGCCTTGGGTCTGAAATTATTTTCGCCCTCGTGCCCCTCAGCCGCGCTAACCGCGATCAAGACTCCCGCCGGGATCGACTCAGGCGCTATCGTGAAGGAGTTTCGTGAGTCCTTTGCTGCCGTCGTAGCCAATGGCCAGGCCGAGATGAAGGGCAAGCTGTTTCGCGTTGCGCACATCGGCTATTACGACTATCTGGACACGATCGGGATACTGGCGGCGCTGGAACAAGTGCTCGCCAGCGCGACTACGACTCCCGTGGAGTATGGCGGCGGTGTGCGCGCGGCGCAGGAAGTGTACGCAAGAAGTATTACGCACAAGAGTCAGCTCATGGGCGCCCGGTAAGTCATTATGAAGGTCGTGGTTGCAGAAAAAATCTCGCCGTCAGCGCTGGACTTGCTCCGCGAAGCGCGCTGGACGGTGGTCACTCCAGAGCAGTTGGACGGCAAACTTGCCGGGCAACTGGAGTCGGCCGATGCGCTCATCGTGCGCTCGGCTGTAGAGGTTACCGCGGAACTGCTGGCCAAAGCTCGCAAGCTACGGGTAATCGGACGCGCTGGCGTGGGAGTGGACAACATCGACCTGGATGCGGCCACGCGCCAAGGCATCGCGGTGATGAACACTCCAGGAGCGAATGCAATTGCAGTGGCAGAACATACATTGGCGATGATGTTGGCCATGGCGCGTCCGATTGGCCGGGCGAACGAGTTGATGCATGCAGGAAAGTGGGAGAAGAAATCACTGCAAGGCACGGAATTGCGCGGTAAGACTTTGGGCATCGTGGGCCTGGGACGCATTGGCATGGAAGTAGCCCGCCGGGCGCGGGCATTTGGAATGGAAATCATTGCGCACGATCCATTCGTTTCGACTGCAGTGGCCAAGGAACAGGGCATTCGCACCGCCAAGCTGGAGGAAGTCTACGCAGCTGCGGATTACCTGACGCTGCACGTCGGACTCACCCCGCAGACCGCCGGCATGATTAACGCTGACTCCTTGAAGATGACGAAGCGTGGCGTAAGGCTGGTGAACTGTGCACGCGGTGAACTGGTGGATGAATCATCGCTGGTTCAGGCCCTTAAGCAGGGCCATGTAGTAGGGGCAGCCCTCGATGTTTTCGAAGAAGAACCTTTGAAGAACTCGCAACTCACGGCGATCGAGAATGTTATCCTCACACCGCACATTGGCGGCTCGACTTTCGAAGCGCAAGAAGCCGTGGGATATCAGATCGCGCTGCAGGTGAAGGAATATCTAAAGCATGGAGTCATTCAGAACGCCGTCAACGTACCTTCAGTATCGCACGACGAATATCTGGAACTGCATCCCTATATCGTGCTGGCAGAGCGGCTGGGTTCGTTTCTGGCGCAGGCCAGTGAAGGCACGCTGGAAGAAGTTTCCCTGCGCTACAGCGGGCACATTGCGGAATGGAAGACAGAACTGATCCGCAATGCCGCCATTAAGGGCATTTTGAACGAGGCGCTCGAGGAGAAGGCGAACCTGGTGAACGCGGCAGCGATTGCATCGTCACGTGGGCTGCGAATCCACGAAGCACGCAAACCGAAAACGTCCACGGGAGGCGCAGGCAGCGTGCTCTCGGTGCTGCTTAAGACCAGCACAGAAGAGCATCTGGTCAAAGGCGCAGTACTGCACAAGGATGCGCCTCGGCTCTTGCATGTGGATGGAATCGACGTCGAGGCTCCGCTTGAACGAAATTTGATTTACATGCGAAATCAGGACGTGCCAGGCGTGATTGGCAAAGTCGGCACGATCCTGGGCAAACATAAGATCAATATCGCGGACTTTTCACTGGGCCGCGGTGCAGTCAATGACAAGCAAAACGCTCCGCGTCGTGCGATCGCCGTGGTGCACGTGGATGGACGGGTGCCGGAGGCGGTGCTGGCTGAACTGAGGAAAGTGCCGGCGATCGATCAGGCGAAGGCGATAAGACTCTACTAGAGAAATTGATGATTGTTAATTTTTGATTGTTGATTGAAAGTCCAAAACTGAAGATTTTAGATTGTTGATTTCAGACGTCAGATCGTTTTGGATGTTCAATCAACAATCAAAAATCAACAATTTCTTTTTACGGGTTCAGCGCTTCCTTGCGCAGCTTGCGGCTCTCCGCCAGGAGTGCCATGGAATGCATCAGGTTTTGCAGAGTCACAATGCCGACTAGGCGTTGATCTTCCACCACAGGGATGATGCTTAGATTGCGCGCAGTGAGCTTGCGAAAGGCTGAGGCCAGAGATTCTTTCTTTTGGGCCACTTCGAAAAGGCGGTTCATCGCTGACTGCACGTAGTTATTTCCATCTCCCCGCAGCGCCTCCAGGATCTTCCGCTTGGAGATCACGCCCACCATGTCGCTGCCACGAATGACGGGGAAATCGTCTTGAAGCGAGTGCACCGCCTTGTCTAGCGCGTCTTCCAATGTGTCTGCGGGTGAGAGCGTTGCGAAGTCGGTAAGCATGATGTCTTCCAGGCGAACCGTGGCCAGGACAGATTGGAAAACCGCGGAGCGCTCTTCCAGTTGGGCTGCAATGAAAAGGAAGAAACCGATCATGGTCAGCCAGATATTCCACAGCATACCCACCAGCATGAAGAGAGTTGCGAATGCCTGGCCGATGGTTACGGCTCGCCGCGTGGCGCGGACGAGATCCATGCGGCGGCTGAACAGGGCACGCAATACACGGCCGCCGTCCATAGGGTAGGCAGGCAGCAGATTGAAGAGCGCGATCCAGATATTGGCCCAGAACAAGCTGCGCGGCAGGTTGCCCGAGTGCACGTACGGTTTCGCCCAGAGTTGGATCTCTGGCGCTACTGCGAGCAGAATGCTACCGGCCACAAACGCAATCAGCAGATTGACCAGAGGACCCGCCAGTGCGATGCGAATGTCTCGCTTCCAGGTCAAAGCGCCAGATTCCACGGGACGTTGAGTCTCGTCCAGCAACGTAACTCCGCCGATGGGTAACAGAATGACGGATTTTGCCGGGACTCCGCCGTGCATGCTGACGACGGCATGCCCTAATTCGTGCAGCAGCACACTGGCGAAGATGATGCCGACAAGCGCCAGCCCACGCCCAGGACTTAGAGTCCCGTGAGACGCCGAGTCGGTCAGCCATACGAAAACCAGCAGGAAAAGAAACGTCAAATGGATGCGGATTTCCACTCCGAAGATCCGCCCCGCCGGTATTGACCAGTTTCTCATCCCGAACCTGCTCTGCCTCGCGCTATCACCATTCTATATAGTTAGACGCCGGACCGTAGCCGTGAGTTGCGATTACGTTAATCGAAGGTACTTAGGATCAGTTCTGAATTGATTGTTCTGGTTGACTGGCGAGTTCCTTCTGGGGATATGAGGCAGAGTTCTCGCGAATGAGAGTGATTACTGGAAAATACCGGAGCCGCCCTCTGCGGTCCTTGCGCGGCATGGATCTTCGTCCTACGGCAGACAGACTGCGCGAGTCGTTATTCGACGTTCTTACAGCGGGGAATCCTTCCGCACTGGAAGGCACGGTTTGGCTGGATCTGTTCGCGGGAACCGGAGCGGTGGGAATCGAAGCTCTGAGCCGGGGAGCCAGTATGGTGTATTTCGTGGAAAAGTCGGCGAGGGCAGCGGAACTGATCCGGCAGAATTTACATTCGTTGGGAGTTGAAGAAGGTTTTCGGATCATCCGGCAGGATGTGCGGAAAGCACTGCACGGACTGGCCGAGGAGGGGGTGACTGCAGACTTCATTTTTCTTGACCCGCCGTACCGGATGGAAGAAGTCTACGGCCAAACCCTGGAATGTCTGCGAGAATCTGGATTGCCGAAACCCGGAAGCCTCGTCATGGCTGAACATCAAAAAAAATTTGATCCTGGAGAGGCGTTTGCGTCACTGCGTCGTTTCCGAAAGCTGGAGCAGGGAGACGCGGCGCTGAGTTTTTACCGGAGGATCTAAGAACTGGCCCTGCCCTACATCAGGATTTCGTCTGCCCGGCGCACCAACGGATGCTGCATCTCTTGCAGCTCATTCTTCACTCGATTGAGGCCGTAGACGCACTGTTCGAAATGGTTGGAAAGGTTGGCGAACAGTGGCGCGACTTTGGTGTATTCGAAGTGCTCGAACTTGGAGACGATGTAGTAGCTCTCCTTGCCGGCTTTCATCCAGTCGATAAAATTTTCCAGACGATTGCGGCGCAGCCGGAAGTTATTAATGCTCTCCGGAAACATCCCAGTGAAGAAAAGTGTGTAGTCACCGATATGCTTTCTCACCTGGCGTTCGCGGTCAAATGAAGGAGCGGGACCAAAGACAGGATTGGATTCCGCCAGCATCTCGCCGACGTCGGTAAGCGGTTGCTCGGCGGCGTTGCGGATCTTGAACAACTGCTCCGCTTCGCAGAACTCACCCAGCAGGTGGGCAACATAGTTAACGATCTGGGGATCGCGAATGCCGATCTCTTCAGCATAGTGCCGGCCAACTAACTCAACGAAGAGCTGTTGTAGCGGATGCGATTCCTGAATCATTCTGGCCCCTCCCTGCTTGAATCCGCATCTGTCGCGGATTCCGAGCACATTATCCGACTACTTACCTTACCTTGGGCGCGAACGCAAGTGACTTTCGTAAGTCGCCTTTACGCCCTACTGCTACTTCATTAGAACCCGAAAAGGCCCGCAAGGTTTGATGCGCGGCTTTTGGCACACAAAATGAGGGACTGCCAATCCGCTTCTACTGGCAAGACATTACAATGACCACTCTAACAACGCTCCATTCAAGCAACGATCCGCCAAGGAGGACTGTCAGCCATGAAACGCACAAACATCTCTAGCGGTGCGCCCTGGGAACCGGTAGTCGGCTATTCGCGCGCCGTCCGGGTTGGTACATCGGTTCATGTGGCCGGCACGACGGCAGCCGGCGCCGATAGCAAGATCGTGGGCATAGGTGATGCGTACGCCCAGGCGGTACAAACTCTGAAGAATATCGAATCGGCATTGCATAAAGCTGGCGCCACTCTCAAGGATGTAGTCCGCACACGCATGTTTGTCACACGCATTGCCGATTGGGAAAAGGTCGGCAAGGCGCACGGGGAGTTTTTTCGGAATATTCGTCCCGCAACCTCTCTGATCGCGGTCAGCGCGCTGGTCTCGCCGGATATGTTGGTAGAGATCGAGGCCGACGCCGTGATCACCGAGTCGACGGAGTAAAATTGCCGGCACTCGTTCGCGGGCACTCAAGGAGAGTTTATGAACATTTTGCGGAGCATGCTGATACTGAGCATGGCCTTCCCCCTGGTCGCGACGGCGCAGCAGACCAAGTCCAACAGCCCGCGTCACGATCAAGTGATCGTCATCCGCGGAAACCGGATTGAAAGCGTTTCTAATGCTTCAAGCTCGAAAATGCCGGCGGACGCCAAAGTGATCGATCTCTCCCACTCCACCGTGTTGCCCGGATTGATCGATTCCCACACCCACATTTTTCTTCAAGGAGAAGACCCGGCGCAGGGCGGGTACGACGCCAACATTCTGAAGTATCCGCTGTCCTTCCGTGCTGCCCGGGCTACGGTCTCGGCACGGCGGGCACTGGAGCAGGGTTTCACCACGCTGCGTGATGTCGAGACTGAGGGCGCGGGCTACGGCGACGTGGGCATCAAGCAGGCAATCGAAGGCGGATACATTCCTGGTCCACGGCTATTCGTCTCCACTCGAGCAATTTCTACGACCGGCGGCTATCCGCTCGAGGGATACGCTCCGGAACTGGAAATGCCAAAAGGTGTACAGGTC
This sequence comes from Acidobacteriales bacterium 13_2_20CM_55_8, assembly GCA_001914815.1. GTDB lineage: Bacteria > Acidobacteriota > Terriglobia > Terriglobales > Acidobacteriaceae > 40CM-3-55-5. The sequence goes on along the minus strand of MNDG01000079.1, from coordinate 3,597 downwards.
ATCGATGGTCCGGTAGAAGCCCGGAAGGCAGCTCGTGAACAGCTCGATCACGGCGCGGATTGGATCAAGGTATACATGACGCACCGATCGTGGATCGGGAAGAACGGTGAGCTGGTGTCGCAACCAACTCTTACCGTGGAGGAGCTGAAGGCGGTCGTAGACGAAGCTCACGGATGGACCAAGAAAGTAGCCTGTCATGCATATAACGGCATCGGACTGCAGCGCGCCCTCGACGGCGGTTGCGATTCCATCGAGCATGGCCTAGAAATTACCGACGCGCAAATCGCGCAGATGGTAAAGCAGGGCACCTGGTACTGTCCCACGCTCGCCGTCTATTACACCGATTGGGGGCCGGCCGATACACCTGCTGGACAACGCGATCGCAAGAGGGCCGCCGTGCATATCCAATCATTTCAAAAGGCGATGAAGGCAGGAGTGAAGATTGTCTTCGGCACCGACATCGGCGGAATCCCCTGGACGGAACCGATTGCACAGGAATTCTCGCGAATGGTGGAATTCGGCATGTCCCCTACGGACGCAATTAAGAGCGCAAGTTCGCGCGCAGCGGAAATGCTCGACATGGAAGGCCAGATCGGCGTAATCGCGCCCGGAGCCTATGCAGATATCATCGCGGTCAGCGGCGATCCGGTGCGGGACATCAAGGTGCTCGAAAACGTGCAGTTTGTGATGAAGGATGGGAAAGTATTCACAACTGAAGGAAAATAATAAAGAGCTCTTGACAGGCACGCCGAGGGGTTCATAATGCCCCAATCTCGTTCATGACGCTGACGTTCTCGCTTGAGCGGCAGTACATGGCTCGACCGGCATGTTGGCGCAGTCGCGATCATCGATAGCCAGAACCGTGTGGCCGGCATCTTTACCGAACGCGACGTCTTGCGCAAAATGGCGCTAAGCGGAGCCGATCCGGAAAAGACCCCGGTGCGCGACGTAATGACCACCCCGGTGGAATTGGCCACTTTGGCCACCGGGCCGGGCGAGGCATTGGCGATCATGTTGGAGCGTCATTTCCGGCATTTGCCGGTGGTGGATCACGATGGCAAACTCCTCGGAATGCTTTCCATCCGCAATGTTCTGCAGTGGCGAGTCGACGATCTAACCCAGGAACTGGATTCTCTCGAACAGTACGTTGCCAACGACGGACCGGGCGGCGACTAGCACCGAGTTCGACTGGGCAGCAAAAACAAAAGGCCGACTTTTCAGCCAGCCTTTCCTTCCCTTACAACCAGAAATAGTTCGGTTACTTCTTGGGTGCGATAGCGTCCTTGGTTGCCTTAGCCACGCGGAACTTTACCACGGTCTTGGCTTTGATCTGAATTGGTTCGCCGGTTTGGGGATTGCGTCCCATGCGAGCTTTGCGATGAGCCTTTACCAGTCGGCCCAGCCCCGGTATTACGAACACGCCATTCTTTTTTGTCTCTTTGACAGCAGTGTCAGTCAGGTTCTCAAGAAAAGCCACAACCGACTTATTATTGGTGTCCAGTTTCTCGGCCAGATGACGGACGAGTTGGGTCTTGGTCATGCCTGAAGCCATGATTCCTCCTCTGATTACAGACTCTGATTTTCCTGCGAGGCGGTTATCTTATACTAGAGTTCCTGTGGAAAAATAGCGTTTCAGCCATATTTTATGCGGTTTTTTTCATCTTCAGCTCCAAAAGCCCCATGAAAACTGGCTTTCCAGCCGCTTGCACCTTTCTGGCGGTGAGTTTAAGCGGGATTTGCCGGGCGCGAGGGCAGCCTACGCACGTGGGATAATCATTTAGGAGATAGGCTTCGTGAGTTGTACGCTTTGCGAAAAACGAAAAGAAAAGCGTTTCTGCCCAGCTGTGCACGGACGCATTTGTCCCCAGTGTTGTGGCGAACAACGCGAGGTAGTGCTCGACTGTCCTTCCGATTGTGTCTACCTGCTACAGGCCCGTGAACATGAAAAGCCTCGCCCGCTACAGGATCTGGACCAGGCCGCTTTGTTCCTTCAGGTGGAAATTGGCGACCAGTTCGTCTATCAGCATGAGCATCTGATCATGGGCTTGAGCTATGCGCTGGCCAAGAGTGCGCGCGCTGATCGTACACTCTTTGATCGCGACCTGATCGCCGCGCTCGGTTCGCTGACCAAGACGCAAGAAACGCTCGTGAACTCCGGCCTGCATTATGAAACTCCAATTGCGACCGCTGGTCAGCAAGCAGCGGCTGCTGAAGTCCAGAAAATGGTGAAGGAGTATCGCGAGGCGGAACAAAAGCACATGGGATATTCGCGGCTGAAGGAGTCCGAGGTATTGCAAGCGCTGGTTTTTTTGCTACGAATGGCCCACGGTCGCACCTCGGGACGGCCGAAATCGCGCGCCTTTGTGGATTTTCTTTTCACTCAATTCCCCGAGAAGCAATCTGCCATTTCTGCACTGGCCACGCCAGAACCCGCCGGAAGCCGAATCGTCGTACCATAGGATGAAACGCGGAACTCATGCTCCTTCTGAGAACTGAGAGCTCAGAACTGAGTCGGAATCGCTATGTTTACAACCGCCTTTCGGGAGCACCCGTTTCCCCGTGTTCCCTAGGTGGTTGAAATCCGCCGCACCGCTTGTCCCGGTGGCAGCGCGTCGCGCAATTCACGCACAGTACGTTTAAAAACAGGATGACGCACCTCAGGCGCAATCTCCGCCAGCGGTTCGAGCACAAAGCGGCGCTGATGCATCTCCGGATGAGGTATGGTCAAACCTTTCGTCTCGATAATCGAATTCCCAAACAACAGTATGTCGATGTCAATGATGCGCGGTCCCTTCTTCTGCTGATGCTGACGGCGGCGTCCCATCTCCTTTTCTAAATCCAGAATGCCGGACATCAGTTGTTTGGGCATCTTTTCTGTATCCACCTTGATCACGCAGTTTAGGAACCAGGGCTGGGCAGCAAGCTCGATGGGCTCCGTTTCATAAAACGATGAAACTGCCGCCACATCTCCCAAGGCGCGCAGACCCGCGATCGCGGCGTTCAGGTTAGCTGCGGGGTCGCCTAGATTCGAGCCCAACGAGAGATAGACGATCTTGTGCACGTTCGAATAGTTTCTCGTTTCCGGTTTCTAGTTTTTAGAGAAGATAAATTTAACAGACGCTCTGCCTACGAAACTGCGAATTACTATGGTCACTTTTATAGCTGAGACACCGGGACTACCATCATTTGGCCATGGGCTTGGATTCCCTATTAGTTAGCCGCGACCCGCAAGTAATCGACGTACTGCGTCCGACACTGGCGAAATTGTCGGTCGACGTCGAGGTCTGCCGGGGAGCGCATTCCGGCAACGAAATTCTTTCCTCCGAGAAGTTTGACGCGGTAATTGTGGATTGCGACGATCTGCAAGGCGGGCTGAGCGTGCTGGAAAGTTTGCGCAAAGGCTCCAGCAACAAGAACTCGGTTACCTTTGCCATTCTGAACGGAAGTACCACTACCCGTAAGGCATTTGAGTTGGGCGCTAACTTCGTTCTGCAGAAACCTATTTCGCCGACCAATGCCATGCGATGCTTCGGTGCCGCGCTCAGTTTCATGACACGCGAGCGCCGGCGCTATTTCCGTCATCCTTTGGAACTGCCG
>MNDG01000090.1 GCA_001914815.1 Acidobacteriales bacterium 13_2_20CM_55_8 | reverse complement strand
CGAACTTCAGCTTTGAAATCTCTGATTGCACGCTTGCATCGGTCTCGTGTTCTGGCTCCTCCAACCAGCCTCGGGACCAGCCAACTCCAGCCCCAGTTCCGGGATTTTGGCATCCAAGAGCCTCAGGAACCGGCCATGCGCAATCTCCCGACGCCGATGCGAAAAATCATCGGCGATCGATCCAATACCGAAAGAGTGCTGGTCGGACTCGACCTCCGCACTCCTGATGTCGCAGCAGGAGAACCTATGACATCCATACGCAAACAACGTTCAAAGAATCTCAAGCCGCCATCACCCCAAACAGCCGCGAACTATAAGCTTCGCCTATACATCGCCGGCACTACGCCGCGTTCAACCCGGTCTGTGTTGAATATTCGGTCGATCTGCCAGCAATTTCTTTTGGGACGTTATGATCTTGAAATCGTCGATATCTACCAACAGCCTTCGCTCGCCAGAGAGCACCAGATTATCGCGGCGCCCACGCTCATTAAGGAATTTCCTCTCCCCTTGCGGACCCTGGTGGGCGATTTTTCCGATCGCGAGCGCGTGCTGTCGGGACTAGGTCTGATTCATAACACTATCTAACACTATGGCACGAAAATCCAGGGTTTCGAAGACGGTTTCAACGGAAGCGATCGAACTCCGCGCCCGGCTGCACGAACTAGAAGAAACCTTACGCGCTATTCGCAGCGGCCAAGTCGATGCCTTGGTTGTCTACGCCCCGGACGGCGGAGACCGCGTCTTCACCCTTCAAGGGGCTGAGCATCCTTATCGCGTGCTGGTAGAAGCGATGAATGAGGGTGCGGCTACCATGACCAGCGATGGCTTAGTGCTTTTTGCCAACCAGCATCTTGCCCGCATGTTGGACATCCCCCTGGAAAAGCTGATTGGCTCTCCCTTGAGCGAGATCGTACAGCCCGATGACTATGCCAGCCTGGATACGCTGCTGCAAAAAGTTCAGGAAGGTCCCCAAAAGGTGGAGAGCGTCTGGCATGTGGGGAAGGATAAACAGAAGCTCCTGCCCGTTTGTCTTTCTCTGAGTCCTGTACGCGAAGGCGAGTTTCAGGGAGTTTGTGTCATCGCCACCGACCTGACCGAGCAAAGACATAGGGAGCAGGAACTCGCCCAAACCAATGCCGCCTTGATCAACGAAGTAGATAAGAGAATGCGTGTCGAGGACGCTCTCCGTCGCGACGAAGAATCCTTACGCCAACTCTCGGGCCGTCTGCTTCAACTCCAGGACGAAGAACGTAGACGCATCGCCCGCGATCTCCACGACAGCACAGGTCAGAAGCTGGTCGCTCTTACCCTCGATTTGACCGTGCTCGGTGCTTGTGCCCCCAAGCTTCCGCCCAAGGCGAGCGCGGCCGTCAACGAATGCCTGGTGCTGGCGGAGCAGATCAGTTCTGAGATTCGCACCCTCTCTTACTTGCTGCACCCGCCCTTGCTCGACGAGGTGGGATTGGCTTCCGCTGTGCAGTGGTACATCGATGGTTTTACCCGGCGAAGCAATATCCGTGTGAATCTGGAGTTCCCTCCACAGGTTCCGCGATTGAAACACGAACTCGAGATTACCTTCTTCCGCATCCTGCAAGAGGCTTTAACCAACGTCCACCGCCATTCCGGCAGCAAGATCGCTAGCGTCCGTTTCGGCCTTGATCACGACGGGGTGACTCTCGAAGTGCAGGATTCTGGCCGCCGCGTCGACCGCACATCGCTCCTTCCCTCCGGCCAAGGTGGCGGCACCCTCGGCGTCGGCATTCGGGGCATGCAAGAGCGGGTTCGCCAGCTGGGGGGGCAGTTCGAAGTCAATTCAAATACCGCCGGCACCACCATCCGAGCCACGTTGCCCACGGGCACTCCAGCCTTCGAAACCCCGCCTGGCCAAACCGCCTAACCACTATATTGACCCCGGTAGTGGTGCTTTACCCCACTACCTATTGACCCCGATCTATTGACCTTGAGACGCGCTCAGCTCATAATCCAGCGTCCGAGATTAGCCTTTCCCCCGGCTCCCAGCTCTGGTTTGCGAGCACCGTGGAGGCTCTATGCGGCGAGTCCGTGTCTCTCTTCTTTCGACTTTGGCTCTCGGCTGCCTCACGATTTCATTACACGCTCAAGTTCCCCGAAATAATCTCGATGTACATCGCCCGCCCTCTCGCTCCTCTGTTCCCGGCGGTCCAGTGGACCTGAAACTTGACCACTGCTTCCATCAGGTTCTAGCGAATGATCGTGTACGCGTGTTCAGCGTAGAGGTTCCTCCCCATCAATCCACTGAGCTTGACTCCCACAACCACGACTACGTGATTCTGTCTCTGGGCAAGAGCAATTTTCAGATATCCGGCACCGGGACCACCTACCCAATGCAACTTGAAGATGGCGAGATGCAGGTTTTGAAAGGCCGCTGGCCCCATCAACTTGCGAATCTTTCGGAAACGCCTCTGCACCTGTTGGAGTTGGAAGTCCTGCAGGAGGTCCATCCCGATCATCCGCTCTGCGGACTGGCCGGGCAGGAATGCACCGATGGACGATTCGGCAACAGCGATGAAGGCCGTTACACCCAAAGCACATTATTCGAGACTGACACCGTAAAGCTTGCCCGCATTGAGCTCAGTCCCGGCGGAGCTCTACCGGAACATCGTCACGATCATTGTCATGTACTGGTAGCTATCGACGAAATCCAATTCCGTGACGAAAACCACGATGGCGGCAAGGATCTCCATCTAAAGAGCGGGGAAGCGCTGTGGTATGCAGGAAACGTCGTGCACCGGCTCAAGAGCCTGGAAAAACAAAACGCGCGCCTGGTTACTCTGGAGTTCAAATAGCCCGGCGATCTTAAATGTCGGCTTCAGTATCTGGTTCAAAGATTACGGCGAACAATCTATAGGCCACAATCGGGATCACCAAGATGCAGCCGATGCCGCCGATGAGGAACATCCAACTCAGAAGGTGAGAGAAAATTGTAACCATAGATTCAAACATTCGGCCCCCATTTGCGAGCATTATTCCACAAAAAACAAACGAGGGTCTTTTACTTGACGGATAGGAAAGAAGTGCGCAGCCTCGCAATAATGAAAGGGCGGCAAGGGCCGCCCTCCGAGTGACAACGCCACACTCTCAATAAATGCAGTGCAGCGGTTTACGCCGCTTGCCGCCGAATCGAGTTGCGAACCTTGCTGCGGGTTTCGTCGTCGATCGTCATATTGTGTTTTTCGCGGCCATGCTGCTCGATTTTTGGCATGATTTCCTGTTCGCTGTTTCCGCTCACCTGCCAGTCACAGTTCTTGGGACCTACGTCGGAGCACTTGAAATTCAGCTTGCCTTGGCTCTCCTGAGGATTTCTGGAAACATCGGGATTCATATTTTCCTCCTCTGACATGCTCTTCAGAATCCAGAGCTGTAACAATACCGTATTCGCCCGATTGACCGAACATCCTGTGAACATCACTACAGTATTTCCTGTACCCATCTAATCGCGGCAAAGTCCCGATTTGTGACAACTCTTTCCCCGCAGAATCATCAGAGTATCTGCTGTCGCAGCGGTCTCTTACTCCATCCCGTGAGGTGACTTATGCTTTGGACCATTTTCGTGATTCTGTTGATTATGTGGTTGCTCGGACTGGTGAGCTCCTACACCTTCGGCGGATTCATCCATCTGTTGCTGGTGCTGGCCGTGATCGTTCTGATCATCAACCTGCTCAGCGGACGCAGAACCGCAGTTTGAAATAGCTCTCGCATCCGTGTCATCGCAAGCAGGGCCTGCTCTTCATTGCGAAACGAGCGACAAGGTTGCGGGCAAGGTCCGGCGGTGACGAATAAATCTATGAACTTCAAGGAGAAATTGTGAAAAGATTTCTGATTCTGTCGTTGTTAAGTTTGGTAGGACTGGCCAGCTTTGGCTGGGCAGCTTCGGCCCGTGAGGACGCGGTCGAACGGCTGCAGAAGTCTGCCGACGTGCTCAAGGAAATCATGGCGACGCCCGACAAAGGCATCCCCGAAGAAGTGCTGGATAACGCCAAATGCATCCTCGTCGTCCCGAATCTGGTCAAAGGCGGATTCATTGTCGGCGCCAAGCACGGACGCGGCGTCGGCAGTTGCCGCACCAAGACGGGCTGGAGCGCTCCTGCTTTTGTTTCCGTAGGCGGCGGAAGCGCGGGTCTTCAGATTGGCGTCGAAGGCGTGGATCTGGTCATGCTGGTCATGAACGACGCTGGCTTGCAGCATCTGCTCTCCAGCAAATTCCAAGTCAGCGGTGAAGGCTCAGCCGCAGCCGGTCCCGTGGGACGTCACGCATCCGCTGGAACTGACTGGAAGATGAACTCTGAGCTGCTGACCTATTCCCGTTCCAAGGGCGCATTCGCTGGACTTACCCTGGAAGGCGCAGTCATCGAGCAAGACGATGACTCGACCGAAGCGATCTACGGGAAGGGAATGTCGTTCCGGAAAATTTTGCTGGGGAACGTGACTCCGCCTGCCCCTGCGGCACCGTTCATGGCCGCACTAGCCGCCGCCAGTCACAAAGCCGCGGTCAGCGAAGCCAAAGAAGGCGAGAAGAAGTAGTTTATCTAGTCAGGTGTGCCAAACCCTGGCCGAGCGGAGCACTGTCATGCTGAGCGGAGACGGCTTCTCGCCACTGAGAAGCCGTCGCACTCGCCCGGTAGGGGATAAGGATCGCCGATGCAGCCGCTCGGAATGACAACGGCCTTGCTTCCGAGAAACAGACTCCTTGATGTAAGCTAAGACTCCCTTGGCGGAAGGACTTACCATGCGCTTACTCAACTATCTCTCCCTGTTGATGATTGCTTTACTGATTGGACTCGTCGCCTGCAGTTCAAACCAGAGTTCCGAAGACATAAAAGAAAAAACCGCTCAAGCCACCGCGGAAATAAAGCAGGGCGCCAAAGCCGTCGCCGAAGGAGTGCGCGAAGGCTGGAGCCGGGATAAGCCCCTCAATTTGAATACTGCAACCAAAGAAGACCTGCTGAAGCTTCCCGGAATTACGCCGGTGCAGGCAGATCGGATCATTGCCGGCCGCCCTTACGACGATCCCAAAGACTTGGTGACGCGTCGCATTTTGCCCAAAACCGAATACGACAAAATCTCCGACCGCCTGACCGCAAAAAAACAAAGTTGAATTGGGAGCAGCAAAAAGCCCCGCTCTTGCAAACGGGGCTTTTTTTTGCCGAGTGCTGAGTGCTGATTGCTAACTTAGTACATGTCTCCCATACCGCCACCGTGTCCACCAGGTCCCGCCGGAGCGCCCTTCTTCTCTTCTGGGATCTCCGCGACTAGCGCCTCGGTAGTGAGCATCAACGAAGCGATCGATCCGGCGTTCTGCAGGGCAGTGCGCACGACCTTGGTAGGATCGAGCACGCCTGCTTTGACCAGATCTTCGTACTCGCCGGTGAGGGCGTTGTAGCCGAAGTTGTTGTCCTTCGAATCGTTAATCTTGCCCAGAACGATTGCGCCTTCTTCGCCGGCATTCTCGGCGATCTGACGCAGCGGCTCTTGCAGGGCGCGCTTCACGATGTTGACCCCGATCTGCTCATCTCCCTCGACCTTCAACTTGTCGAGAGCGCTGACGCAGCGGGTCAGAGCCACGCCGCCGCCGGGGACAATGCCTTCTTCCACGGCTGCACGGGTTGCGTGCATGGCATCCTCGACGCGAGCTTTCTTCTCTTTCATTTCCGTCTCGGTCGCGGCTCCTACTTTGATCACAGCCACACCACCGACCAGCTTCGCCAACCGCTCCTGCAACTTCTCGCGATCGTAGTCGCTGGTGGTCTTGTCAATCTGGCTGCGAATCTCTTTCACCCGGCCTTCGATCTCACTGTGCTTGCCCTTGCCTTCGACGATCGTGGTGTTGTCTTTGTCCACGGTAATCTTTTTGGCTTGGCCGAGATCGCTCATCTGGACGTTCTCCAGCTTGATGCCGAGGTCTTCGGTGATAGCCTTGCCGCCCGTAAGGGTAGCAATGTCCTGCAACATGGCCTTGCGACGATCGCCGAAGCCCGGCGCCTTGACAGCGCAGACTTGCAGCGTGCCCCGCAGTTTGTTGACCACGAGCGTAGCCAGTGCCTCGCCCTCAACGTCTTCAGCCACGATGAGCAGCGGCTTGCTGCTCTTGGCAATCTGCTCAAGTAAAGGCAGCAGGTCCTTCATTGAGCTGATTTTCTTTTCGTTAATCAGGATGTAAGCATTTTCCAAAGTCGCTTCCATCCGTTCTGGATCAGTCACGAAGTAAGGAGAGAGATAGCCGCGATCGAACTGCATTCCCTCGACTACTTCCAGCTGGGTCTCCAGCGTCTTCGACTCTTCGACGGTGATGACTCCGTCCTTGCCGACTTTCTTCATCGCTTCGGCAATAATCTTGCCGATGGTCTCGTCGTTATTCGCCGAGATCGTTCCCACCTGCGCAATCATTTCGCCGGTGACGGGCTTGGAGAGCCGATCAAGCTCGCCTTTGCCGCGTTCGCCGGTTTTGGGATCGGCAGTGCCGCAGACCAGGGCCACGGCCTTTTCGATGCCGCGCTTCATGGCCATCGGGTTCGCGCCGGCGGCAACAGTCTTGACGCCTTCGCGATAGATAGCTTGAGCGAGAACGGTAGCAGTAGTGGTGCCGTCGCCGGCGACGTCTGACGTCTTGCTAGCGACTTCGCGCACCATCTGAGCGCCCATGTTCTCGAGGCCATCTCTGAGTTCGATTTCTTTAGCTACGGTGACGCCGTCCTTCGTGATGGTCGGCGAACCGAATTTCTTTTCAATCACAACATTGCGGCCCTTGGGGCCCAGGGTTACCTTCACAGCATCAGCCAAAAGGTTGACGCCGCGGAGAATCGCTTGACGCGACTCCTCTCCGTGTACGATTTGCTTTGCCATAGATGTCTTCTCCTAAAAAGTTTTTGAATTTCTGCAGGGCTGGCCTGCTAAGCCTGTGTTGTCAGGTCGCAGGTCTTAGCCAACGACCAAGGACGAACGACCAACGACTACCTGCGCGATCCAGCAGTCTCTCTCTTGGCCGCACCGGAGAGAATTCCCAGAACTTCGTCTTCTTTCATGATCAGGAAATCTTCGCCATCGAGCTTAATCTCGGTTCCGGAATACTTGCCGAACAAGACCCGGTCGCCCTCTTTTACTGCCAGGGGGAATACCTTGCCTTCATCGTTAGAGCGGCCCTTGCCGACGGAGATGACTTCGCCCTCCTGCGGCTTGTCTTTGGCGCTATCAGGAATGATGATTCCGCCACGAGTCGTTTCAGCTTCTTCCACGCGACGAACCAGGATGCGGTCATGGAGTGGGGTAAACTTAGCCATAGTTGCAAACTCCTTTCATTGGTCTTTCGTTGAATTGTGGATTAGATTGCGAACATCTGAGAACGCTAAAGCAGAGTGTTAGCACTCTTATATAGCGAGTGCTAATTGTAGAAAGCTATCCGGGCGATGTCAAGGGGGACTTGTCGGGATGTTTCGTAAGTCTATTTGCAACAATGGATTACAATCAAATATTAGACTACGCCGTGTACAGTCAGCGCAAGCTACGCGACTTTACAAACAGCAGGGATGACAGTCGGCCCGCGTTTGCTTAGAATCAGGAAACACATGAGGAGGATTTCGCTCACCTTCGTGGTTCTCGCGATGCTGCTTCCGGCCGGAAGCGCCGAGGACAAAAGCGCCCTGCTGAAATTTTTGGTGGTGAGAGACTACAACGGCAAGGCTATACGCAACGCCAGCGTGGTCATGCATCCCGTGAAAAAAGACGGCAAACAATCGCGCGGCGGGCTACAGCTCAAAACCGATCCCGAGGGCAAGGCCAGCTTCGAGGGAGTCCCCTATGGCAAGCTGCGAGTGCAAGTCCTGGCGACGGGCTTCCAGACCTTTGGGGATGATTACGATATCGATCAACCCGTCGAAGAGATTACGGTAAAAATGAAGCGTCCCCAGCAGCAGTACTCAATTTATGAAGACCACGCGGAAGATAAGAAAGACGAAAAACCGCAGAATTAGATTCTGAACTTCGCAATCTACAATCAAAAATCACCAATTTCTTCGCATGGATTATCTGCTAAAAACCGAGCCTTCCGAATATTCATTCGCAGATTTGATGCGGGAAAAAACCACCGTGTGGGACGGAGTCTCGAATCCCGTGGCACTCAAGAACCTCCGCGCCATGAAACCGGGGGATCGCCTCATCATTTATGAGACGGGAGATCACAAGAGCGCGGTCGGGACGGCCACGGTCGTCTCGCTCGACACTACAGATGCAAAAAACCCACAAATAGAGATCAAGGCGGGAAACGCGTTGAAGCAGCCGGTAACTCTGGCCCAGGTCAA
>MNDG01000139.1 GCA_001914815.1 Acidobacteriales bacterium 13_2_20CM_55_8 | reverse complement strand
CACAAGAAACAAAGTTAGTGAATGCTCGCGGAGGAATTCCATCACAGGCGATGGTACTTTGCCCTTCGGCTGCTTGCTCTCGCCCGATCCCTTTTCGTATAGGTGCTTGGTCATGACAACCGTCATCAACACTCCGGTCCAGTCCGCAATGGCATCCCGAAGAATGAGCCCGGGTGGGTGGAGGGGTCGGACACGCGGTAGAGCGTGATCCATAGGATCACGACTCCCAAAGTCGGCAGGCTCAATGAGTGCTCTTGAAGGAATTGCTTCGGTCTGCGGTTCCGCTTCATGGAACTCTCTCCTAGGTCAGTCGACATGACAGGGATGGGAGACCACACCAGGGGGGTTGCATAAAACGGTTGACATTTGTCTATAGTTCTGCAATTATCGAAATATGACAGTCGTCTCCACTAAGAAAAACATGGAAAATGTGGCGAAGTACGCTGACATGCTCTCTGCGATGGGCACCGAGCCGCGATTGCGAATCATGCAACTGCTGCTGTCCATGCATCCCGACGGCCTGGTGGTGGGTGATATCCAGTCCGAGCTAGACATTCCCAACTCTACCCTTTCGCATCACCTGGACAAACTGAAGAATGAAGAGCTTGTCAGTGTGCGCCGTGAAAGCACCTTTTTGCGCTACACCGCCAACACGGAAGCACTCCAGGAGTTGCTGCAATTCCTCTACGCCGAGTGCTGCACGCGAAACAAGGCAGTCAAACCGCAAGCTATCATCCAAATTTGCAAATAGGAGGGGGGCATCATGAGCACTACCGACATCAAGGACGTAGTCAAAGAAAAGTATGGTCAGGCCGCCCTGCGCGTGAATCGCGGCGGCAGCGCCTGTTGCGGCGCGACCGCGGCGAGCGGCTTGGGATGCGACCCGATCACTTCCAATCTGTACGACTCCGCCCAAGCCGGACAAATCCCCGAGGCGGCCATGCTCGCCTCGTTAGGGTGCGGCAACCCAACCGCATTGGCGAAATTGAATCCAGGGGAAGTGGTTCTCGATCTCGGCTCGGGCGGCGGCGTGGATGTCCTCCTCTCGGCAAGGCGGGTTGGACCCACCGGCAAGGCATACGGCCTCGATATGACGGACGAGATGCTCGCGCTCGCCAATGAGAACAAACAGAAAGCCGGCGCTGAGAACGTCGAGTTCCTGGAGGGCGAGATCGAACATATTCCGCTGCCCGACAATTCGGTGGACGTGATTATCTCGAATTGTGTGATCAATCTTTCGGCGGACAAAGATCGCGTCCTGCGCGAAGCCTTTCGTGTGCTGAAAGCCGGCGGCCGCTTTGCGGTTTCCGATGTTGTTACCCGCGGCGAACTCGCACCAGAAATCCGCCAGAGCGTGCTTCTGTGGGTCGGCTGTGTGGCGGGAGCGCTCGGAGATGACGAATATCGCAGCAAACTCTCCGCCGCCGGTTTCGAGCAAATTGACATCGAGCCAACACGGATCTATCGCGCCGAAGATGCCCGTGAGTTTCTTTCCGCGGCGGGCATCGACGTGGACGCGATCGCTGCCCAGGTCGATGGCAGTTTCATGAGCGCTTTTGTTCGGGCTGTCAAGCCCGCCAGCAAACCGAACCCATGTTGCGGGCCGAGTTGTTGCAACTAGGAGGGAATGGGCATGGAACGACACTACAACGTTCTATTTCTTTGCACCGGCAATTCCGCGCGCTCCATCATGGCCGAGGCCATTCTCAATTTCAAAGGCAGACCTAATTTCACGGGCTACAGCGCCGGAAGTCATCCGACAGGAATGGTTCGACCCGAAGCGTTGAGACAGCTCGAAATGGCGCACATCTCCACACACGGTCTGCGCAGCAAGGCTTGGGATGAATTCTCCCTGCCCAGCTCTCCCAAGCTCGACTTCGTTCTAACGGTTTGTGACAACGCTGCCAAAGAGGTCTGCCCAGTGTGGCCCGGACAGCCAATCACCGCCCATTGGGGCGTCCCCGACCCCGCAGCGGTTCGCGGAAGCGAAGCCGAGGTGGAACGAGCATTTCGCGAGGCGTTTCTAATTCTGGATCGCCGAATCAGTCTATTTCTCTGCCTCCCGCTGACGAGTCTCGACAGTCTCGCATTAAAGAGGGAGCTGGACAGCATCGGCCAAACGATGTCACCTGTCCCCGAGGAGTTTGCTTAAGTCCGGCGCTTGTTATAAATCGCGAATTCGAATCCTGGATTGGGTGGAAACAGTTCCGCTACTTTGCGAAGGCGCTCGGCCATGGGGGTAGGCGCCAGCAGCGGATAATCACGTTCCCGCAAATCGTGGTAATCGACGTCGAGGAACAAAGACAGCAGATAAATGGAGATGGCATCCGCAAAGCTGGCGGCAAAATATTCGTTCTTATATTTTTCGGCATCCGGGCTAGTGCCGGTGGCCAGTTTTCGAGCGTCCCATGCGTCCAGCGAAGTTTCCCCGCGAACCCCTGCCGTCACCTGTTTCCAGGCAAGATCAGCGAAAGCCTGGGACACCCCGGCGCGTTCAACTACCGCATGGCCAACATTAATATAGAACTCGAATGCCACTGAAAACTTGTCGTCCATCAGTCGCGTGGAGATGAACACGCACTGTGAGTCGCCCAAGTCGAAGTTGCGGTGGCAGACTGCGTTATCGCTGAGCGCGACATCGTAACGGTCGGCGATCACGGTTTCGTCGCCCTGGTTCACGGTCAGAGGGACAAAGTAATAAGCCTTGCGTTGCAACGCGGCTGCGGCGGAATTCGGCACTGCGGCCACCATCCGCTGCAAATCGGATTCGGCTACCGTCATCTCTCCTGACACGGCATAGCAAATGCCATTGGGAGCCTGCGAAACAGGTGTCACTCGGACGACTTCCGCCGGTGGACGCGTGATGGCTGGAGCTGCCTGCGACATAGTTTGTATTCTAGCGCACCGTCCGACTCACCCTGCCAGGAAGGGCGCCAATGTTGTAGGTTAGAGGTGTGTTCCCGCCCAAAACGGCTGCCCGTAAGCCTCGCCTGTTTTTGATCCCGATACGAGTGTTTCTGGCGACTATTCTATTGACTCTTGTTGCTTTTGCCGTGAGCTTGCTCCTGGGAATCCTGGGAATTGTGATTGCCGCACACGTCCGCGGCGTTCCCGCTGACTTGAGGTTCGCCTACCGGTACATTGCAGCGCCCATCGCTGCGATTGTCGGAGTCGTTGTGATGATTTTGGCCATTGCTCTCGAAATTCGGCATTATCGCCAGTCGAAGGCACTAGCCCAGCTCGAGCGTATGAGCTGAGAAATCGGGAGAGATACAATGAAGTTATGCCTCCACGAATTGCTATCCCCGTGCCTCATTCGGGCTATCCCGAATATGCTGAGCGATCGCTGCCGCAATATGAACGCGCAGTCGAGATCGCGGGAGGAACGCCGGTTCGCATTCCGCTTGATAAGACTCCGGCCGCAGTGATGAACCTCATCGAGCGCTGCGACGCGGTGCTGCTCCCGGGAAGCAAGGCCGATGTGGATCCAGCGAAATACAACGCGACCCGCAACGAAAAGACCGCTTCCGCCGATACCCGGCGCGACACGGTAGACGAGTTGCTGTTGCAGGATGCCTACAATATGCGTAAACCAATTTTGGGCATCTGTTACGGCTTGCAGATTTTGAATGTGCAGCGTAGCGGAACCCTGATCCAGCACATTGAGTCACCCGTCAATCATGAGGCCGGACGCAAAGTGCCAGTGGCGCACATGGTTGAGGTCGATGCGGGATCGAGGCTGGCCGGGATCGTCAAGGCCACGCCAGGGCTTGAGATTGCGGTCAATTCAAGTCATCATCAGGCCGCGGATGTTGTTGGTGATGGCTTACGAGTGGTAGCCCGATGCCCGCAGGATGGAATCATCGAAGCGCTGGAAGGGACATCGCCCGATCACTTTGTGCTGGCCGTGCAGTGGCATCCCGAGCGGTCAGTGGAGAACGACGAACCCTCGCGAGCCATCTTCCAGGCACTGGTGGATGCAGCACAGGCCAGGCATGGGAAGCTGAAAGGAGAGTTCGAGTCAGTCTAGAAGAATTTACGATTGTCGATTTTCGATTGACGATTGAACATCTAACCCAGATTACTTTTCTTCCTTTTGTGACTTCGACCTTCCAGAACTTTTCTTTTCTAACAACACCACTACGTGTGCGATCGCGGCATTCTCGGTTCCCATTCCTTCCGGTGTTTTAGCTTTCACGCCAACGACATCGCTTGTCACGCTGAGCAATTCGGCCACGTGAGTGCGAATGGCGGCGGCGTGTGGTCCGATTTTCGGCGCGGCCAGGATGAGCGTGGAATCCACGTTGGCTACCGTGTAACCCGCGCTGCGTATGCGCTCCAGCGCTTCCCTCAAAAAAACCGCTGAGTCCGCTCCTTTCCATTTGGGATTCGAGGGAGAGAAAAGGGATCCTATATCGGACGCGGCTACGGCTCCCAGCAGAGCATCCGTCAGAGCGTGCAACAGCACATCGCCGTCAGAATGCCCACCTAGGCCCTTCGGATGCGGCAAGGTTACTCCGCCAATTTTGAGTGGAATGCCGCGTTTGAATTCATGCGAGTCCCAGCCGTAGCCGATGCGGAATTGCAACCCTCCAGCTCCCGGTTTCGGCTTTCGTGGTGGAGTCATCTGTGTCCGTCTGCGGGCGTGGTTTTCAAATAATATTCGGCCAACTCCAGGTCCGCGGGCGTCGTGATCTTAATATTGCGTGGGGAACCCATCACGACTGCTACCTGATGTCCCGAGTGTTCGACCAGTGACGCTTCATCGGTGCCACTGAATCCATCGTCAGTTGCTTCGTCGAACGCTTTCTTGAGCACGTGGTAACGGAAACCTTGTGGCGTCTGTGCCATCACCACGCGTTCACGAGGCAGCGTAGCGATGACGACCGCACCCTCAGCAGTACGTTCCACTTGTTTGACCGTATCGACCGCGGGAAGCCCGGCAATGACGGCGCCGTATTTCTGTGCGGCTGAGATAACGCTATGGATGATTTCCTGGGTTACAAAGGGCCGGACCGCATCGTGCACCAAAATGATGTCGTCGGGTGAAGCTGAAACCGCGGCCAACGCGTTGGCGACGGAATGCTGGCGATGTTCGCCGCCCTCCACAAAAGTCACTTCCTTCTGAAAAATGTCCGGAGCTTCTCTCTCCAGGCGCTTCCGAAAGCTACCAATCTCGGCCTTCCGCAACGCGACATAGATCTCAGAAATTTCCGGACTGGCCGCGAACTTGCCCAAAGTATGAATTAGAACAGGGGTTCCACCCAGCTCAGTAAACTGTTTGGAAGGGGTGGGCTTCTTGCCTTTCCCACTGGGTACAGATGCCATACGTGTCCCCAGCCCGGCCGCGGGAATAATCACAACAACCTTCATAAGGGGCGTTAAGTATACGGAGGGTGGAATGCGAGTTCAAATCTCGGGATCAGCGTCCTGAAAGCTCTCTCATTTTTTCGGAGGCTCCCACAGCTCAATCCGCCTTCCCTCCGGGTCGGTGATCCAAGCAAAACGCCCGTATTCATAATCCTCGCGATGAGGATCAATCTCCACTCCTTCTTCTTGCAGCATCTTCAATAAGGAGTCCAGATCATCAACGCGGTAATTGATCATGAAAGCAGAGTTGCTGGAACCGAAGTATTTGGTGTCACCTGGAAATATAGACCAGATGGTCATGCCTTTTTGCTCGACGTCCTGAGCGTCCCGCCACTCGAACATTGCCCCTGAACCATCGGGGGCACGTGTAATCCCAAGATGCTTTTCGTACCATTGATAGAGCTTCTCGGTGTTGTCCGCTTTGAAGAAGATGCCGCCAATTCCGGTAACACGTTTCATAGCGTCTCCGAACTTTCTAAGGTGTTCGCGGTACCGCCATTTTGCTCTCTTCGTGAATTTCTTGCCGCCAGCAATCTACTTACAATTCGGTGGTGAAACCCTGTTGACGCAAGTCAGCAGTAATCAGAGATTTACCAGCCGTTCAGGAAGAGGCTGACATGGCAACTCATTTGCGAAGAGAGCGATAGACCCGTCTCCCGGTGCTGTGAGACCCGCATTGCGGACATTGGGCTGGGACAGCGTTGGAGGCTTTGTGCAGCAGCAGAATCGTTCCTGGTTTGCTCTTATCACATTTTGTGCCACTACCACCCTGGTCGCCGCTCTAGGGTTAGCCCTTCTGTTTACCGGCGCTACGGTAGCATATGCAGTCGCGCATTCCTTGCAAGCTCCTGCGAGCCCTCCGGCCGATGCCAATCAACCGGCACCGGCGACGCAAAAGATTTCCGGCATGATCACGGACTCGAAGTGCGCGGCCAAGCACGCCAAGAACTCCCGAAAGAGCCCAGCGGAATGCACCAGAGCTTGTGTGCGCGGAGGCGCCAAGTACACTCTGGTGGACGGGGACAAAGTTTATGTGTTAGAGGGAAAAGAGGACCAGCTCGACCGAGTGGCCGGCGAGAGGGCAACCGTCGAAGGAACTCTCGACGGAAGTACCATCAAAGTCGCTTCAGTCTCATCCGAAAACGCCCAGTAAAAAACAGTGGCAAGTGACTAGTGGCTAGTCAGAATCACTAGCCACTAGCCACTGTTTTACCTACTCCAGCGGGCGCTCAGCCAGGATAGCCTGTTTTTTGATCTCGGGAGTGGGCGCTACCCCTACTGAACTAATCGCAGGACGCAAGTCACCGCGAGGAACGGCTCGTTCGTCCCACTTGCCGAAAATCATCTTACCCGCCGTGGTTTGCAACACCGAGGTCACGGAGATGTCGACAGTTTTGCCGATCATCTTGCGCGCGTTGTCCACCACCACCATAGTGCCGTCGTCCAGATAGGCGACTCCCTGGTTGTACTCTTTTCCTTCTTTCAGGATAAAGACTCGCATAGTCTCGCCGGGAAGCACGATCGGCTTCAGCGAATTGGCTAGCTCGTTGATGTTCAAGACCTCAACGCCCTGAAGTTGTGCGACTTTGTTCAGATTGAAATCATTAGTGATGATTTTGCCCTCGTAGAGCTTGGCTAACTCAATCAGTTTCAGATCCACCTCGCGGACCGCGGGGAAGTCGTCTTCGACGATTTGAATCTGCAGAGAAGCCACTTTTTGCAGGCGTTGGAGGATATCGAGGCCGCGACGTCCACGGTTTCGTTTCAGCGAATCGGCGGAATCTGCCACCAGTTGCAATTCGCGCAACACGAACTGGGGAGTCACAATCGTGCCATCCAGAAATCCGGTTTCAGCGATATCCGCGATGCGGCCATCGATAATGACGCTGGTGTCCAGAATCTTGTAGCTCTTCCGTGACTGCTTCTCTCCCCCGAAGACGCCGCCCAACGCTGAAAGATTCAGCAAGTCACCTTTGTTCGATCCTACGATCAGGCCGACGTAAGCCATCAGCAACATGACGATCAGCTGCAGGAAGCTTTGCGTGTGACCCGGGGGAAGACTGTTGCGGATGACAAGAGCAAACAAGTAAGCGCCGAAAATTCCCAGCACGCTGCCAATGGCTGCCCCAATCAGTCGTTTCAGGCTAATGCTACGTAGCTTCCACTCGAAAAGAACGATTGCCAGACCGATCACTGCGCCGACAATACCGGCGTGGAGCTTCGAAGGAAGTTCGAAGGGCTGAATTAAGTAGCAGGTGGCAGAAACAATAAGAACAAATAAAAAACGCACCACGAACAAATCCACGGATAGACCTCCTCGGAACTCATTCCCGGCCCGCAGCCGTAACGATCAAGTTCCGCACTGGCCAGCCAGCTTGCCGAAATATCGGCAGGCGGTGATGGTTAACCAGTGATGTTTAAACGGAGCGCTATGAATTTGCGATAAAACGGTGCTCCGTGCCCATCCCAACCCGGATGGGAAAACCGCACATATATCAGTGGAAGTATATACCTGACGTAAAGTCCAGAGACTTAGCAATGCGGGCTCGCCAACCTTCTCCAAGGCCGGGCGTCGTCACGCTGCTGATACACTTCTGCTCAATGAAAGCCATTCTAATCAGCCGGTTGGGCGGACCCGAAGTACTCCAGGTGGCAGATGTTCCGGACCCGGTGCCGGCTGCCGGACAGGTTTTGGTCCGGGTCAAAGCAGGCGGGATCAATTTCGCCGACATCATGACCGTGCAGGGAGGCTATCCCGGGGCGCCGCGACCTCCGCTGGTGGTAGGAAGAGAATTTTCTGGCGTGCGCGAAGAGGATGGTCAGCACGTTATGGGTTACGCACAGTGGGCCGCCTTCGCCCAGCGCATCGCGACCCGGCCTGACCTGCTTTGGCCGGTGCCGGAAGGCTGGAGCGCGGAAGAGGGAGCAGCCTTTCCGGTGAATTATTTCACCGCTTACTTTGCGTATTGGAAGGCGGGCTTGCTGGAAAAATCTCCGTCCAGCGGTCCAGCTCGCGTGCTCATTCACGCCGTCGCAGGAGGAGTAGGAACCGCCGCGGTGCAGATTGGCAAGCTGCTCGGTGTCGAAATGTACGGCACTTCTTCTTC
>MNDG01000013.1 GCA_001914815.1 Acidobacteriales bacterium 13_2_20CM_55_8 | reverse complement strand
GCATTCGTACACCCCCCTGTTTTTTTCTCCCGAGCATTACCGCATGGTGGAGCACCTCGCGGAGATGATCATTCCGGAAGATGACACCCCGGGAGCCAAACAAGCGGGGGTGGCCGAGTTCATTGACTTCATGGTGGCCAATCGAGTGCCGGTGAGTGGATCCCGCGACATTCGCTCCACCGCAGATGCGATAGCAGCGGGGAATGAACTGCAAAACAGATTCATTGCAGGGCTTGGTTGGCTGAACGGGCGCAGTCACTCAGAGTTCGGGCGGAAGTTCATGGACTGTCCGCCGGAACAGCAGACCAGTCTCCTCCAGGAACTTGCCTACAAGGCGAAATTCAAACCCACGACGGAGAGTGGACGCGCATTTTTCCAGATGATGCGAGACTACACCGTTGTCGGGTACTACACGACCAAAATCGGATTGCAAAGTATCGGCTATCCCGGGCTTCGAGTGGTGTGGCCAAAGATGCCGGGTTGTGCCCACCCCGACGATCCGGAACACGCAAACCTTCGTGAACCGGGGAGTTCGGGCATCTCGAGCCAGACCCGCAAGAATTAGCGAGGACCTGTCCATTGGCCACCAAAGTCTACGACGCGATTGTGGTGGGAACCGGCGCGGGCGGCGGCACAGCCATGAAGATTCTGTGCGAGGCCGGTCTCCAGGTCTGCGCCATCAACTCGGGGCCGCGGACAGATCCCGGCAAGGACTATCGTCTTCACCGGCAACCTTACGACTTGAAGTATCGCGGCTATGGCGATCCAATGCGCCTGAAAGGTAAAGCGCATCAAGAGCCTTACTCGGTCGAAGAGTCGGAATACAGCGAGGGAAGAGACCTGTTCGAACACGACGTTGCGTATTCAAACTCACCAGGCACCGACTGGTACTGGAAGCGATGCAAGGCGACCGGTGGCAAGGCCAATTTTTGGGGACGCTCCTCGGCGCGATTCGGTGACATCGATTTCAAGGCCGCGGATCTCGATGGGTTCGGGGAAAACTGGCCGGTCGACTATGCGGAGATTGCGCCGTGGTTTTCGAAGGCTGAGCGATATATGGGTGTCGCCAGCACGATTCAGAATCGGCCCAGTAATCCAGATGGCGAATATTTACCGCCAATTCCGTGGCGCTGTATTGATTACATCATCCAAAAGGGAGCCGAAAAAATCGGTGTACCGTATCTGCCCGATCGCTGCGCCCAATTGACGGTTGCACACAATGGTCATCCCAGCTGCCATTACTGCGGGAACTGCAGCCGCGGCTGCGATGTCGGGTCTTTTTTTTCGCCCACCTGGTTTACGATTCCGGAAGCCGAAGCCACCAAGAACCTGACGCTGCTCACAAATGCTCTGGTGCGAAGTGTAATTGTTGACGAGAGCGGCATGGCGAAAGGGGTCGCGTACGTCGACCGCACGACCCGAAGAGAAGTGGAAGTTTATGCCACCGTGATTGTGCTTGCCGCATCCTGCGTCGAAACGGCGCACATCATGTTGAACTCGAAATCGCGCCACTGGCCCACTGGAATCGCCAATTCCAGCGGCCAGCTCGGACGCAATTTGTGCGATCACTTGTACGGCAGCCCGGGCTGGGGATACTTGCCCCAGCTTTTGGGTCAGCCTGCGACTCCCGACAACATCGCCGATTCCACGGTTGCCTGGGCGCCGCGTTGGCAAAACTTGAAAAATCCGCGCGAAGAAAAATTTGTCCGGGGCTACTCGGTCTACATTGGGGGCGGTTGCGGTGAGTTCCCGGGACATTACGGGCAGATCGAGGGCTTTGGCGCGGCATACAAACGCGAGATCAAACGTTACTATCCGACTCCGATTGGCTCCCTCATTCAAGCACCGACTCTTCCCAGCCCGACCAATTACGTCGACCTTGATCCGCAAAAGAAAGACATATTCGGAATCCCCCAGCTTCGATTTCATTTTCAGTGGGGCCAGAATGAACTTTTGATGTGGGAACACTCGAAACAAATGATGGTCGATCTCTTCAAGGCGATGGGGGGAGAGATGTGGGGTGCCGGCGACGAGCCCGACCGTCCTGGAACCAGTTTGCATGAAACCGGAGTCTGCAGGTTCGGAAATGATCCTAAGACGTCGGTGACGAATAAGTGGGCACAAACTCACGACGTTCCTAATCTCTACATTTGCGACGCAAGCATTTTCCCGAACTGTACTGACAAGACCACTACGATGCCAATCATCGCCTTTACCATGCGGACCTGTGATCACATGCTCGACAATTTCAAGAAAGGCGTTCACAAGCGCGCATGAAAGATAGGGGCAACCTTGACAATACGGCGCTAAGGAAACGGAGTGGAGTCTCAAGAGTAAGCAAACACAATTGGCAGGGAGGCGCGCATGCTAGGCACAATACGAAGAATTGCAGTTCGCGTTCTGGCGGTCCTGATTGTGGGAACTACGCCATATGTTTTCTCGCAAAGCAACAACGCCTCCATCGACGGGGAAATTACGGACCCTAACGGAGCCGTGGTTCAAGGTGCCCAAGTGATCCTGGAGTCCAAGGATACAAAGCAGACGTCTACCTTTGTGTCAGACCCCAATGGACTCTACTCTTTCCAAAATGTTTTGCCTGGCACTTACCAACTGACGGTAAAGGCACAAGGTTTTGGTGATTACGTACAGGACGGCATTCTTGTCCGTGTCGGTTACCCGATTCGCCAAAACATTCAATTAAAGCTTCAAAGCGCCACTCAACGCGTCGAAGTCAGCGCCGATGCCTCCGCGCTGAATTTCGAAAATGCCGAACTTCGTGGCAGCATTGACCCGCAGGTGATTCGCGAGGTTCCTCTGCTGGTATCCGGATCGATTCGCTCCGCGGCAAACTTCGCTTCGCTGCTGCCTGGCGTGGTACGTGGTTCTGGAGACGTTGCTGGCGCGCACGTGAACGGTGGTCAGTCGCAGACCGGCATCGTGGTGCTCGACGGTATCGCCTTGTACAACTCCTCTGGTACACAAGGACTTACGGGAGCGGTTCTTGACTTCCCGCAATCCCCGGACCTCATCAGCGAATTCCAGGTGCTCACGTCAAACTACGACGCACAGTACGGAAGCGCGGGAGGAGTCACGGTCGAAAACGTGAGGTCGGGGACAAATACGTTTCACGGCACGGCTTACGAATTCAATCGAAATTCCTCGTTCAACGCCACGCAATGGGATCCCACGCACCCACAGAAGGCACAGGACGTCGAAAACGATTTCGGCGGCAATTTCGGCGGCCCGTTGAAACTGCCTTTCTGGAAGAACAGCGATCACCGAACTTTCTTCTTTGCCAATTTTGAAGCTTTCAGGATCAGGGGTGCTTTGTTCCGGCCCACCATCTCCATACCCTCGCTCGCGGAACGGCAGGGTGATTTTAGCGATTGGATCGACCCAGAAACTGGTGCCTTGATTCCGATTTACGACCCGGCGACGCAGCAGCAATTCATGGGGTGCAACGGCAACACTCCGAACGTAATCTGTTCAACCGATCCCCGCCTGCAGAACTCGCTTGCCCAACAATGGTTCCAATTCCTCCCAACCCCGACTTCTCCCGGTCCGTTGAACAATTATCTGGCGCCCGCCACTCCAGCCTTCCTAGGTACAGACGCGTATAGCATTACCGAGAAGATTGACCAATATATTGGGTCCAAGGATCACGTCTCACAAATGTTTTATTACAAGTACTTGCCGAGAACTACGTTCACGTCTCTTCCAGCGACGATCAGTAATAGTGGCACATCCTTCAAACGGACCTCGCTGTGGCGAGTCAACTGGGATCATACCTTCGGTCCCAAGCTGGTGAATCACCTGGCCTTTGGTTTTCAAGATGACAAGTTCTATGGTGGCGGGATCGACGGTGATTTTGCTGATCAGTTGCCCCAGATTCCCGGCGTGGCCAGCCACGAGTATCCTCCACAGATATTCTTCAGCGACGGCTTTTCGACATTTGGCACCGGAGCAGGTGATCCAAACATTCAGCCGTGGCTGGCGCCGGCATACATCGTTAACGACGCCTTGTCCATGACGAGGGGAAAACACACGATTTCCTTCGGTGGCGAGATCCGGCTTGCGCAGAACTCTGCGATCTTTCTCGGGGGCCAGTCGGGATCGTTCGGTTTCGCGCGCGGAGAAACTAGTCTCAACCAGGTCGGTGGCAGCCCGATCGCCAGCTTCCTTCTGGAGCAGGTGGATTCAGCTTCGACAAACTTCTATACCTCAACTAACATCGACGCCCGCACCAAAAGCTTCAGTCTGTTTGCAGGCGATACTTGGCGTGTAACGCCTAAACTGACGATTTCGCCTGGCCTTCATTGGGAAGTGGATCCACCACCGCTGGAGGCGAACGATCGATTCTCTTATTTTGACCCCAACCTTCCCAATCCCGGCGCAGGCAATCTGCCTGGGGCCATCGCTTTTGCCGGGGAGGGTGCGGGCCGCTCCGGCAGGAGATTCCCCGAAGACACTTGGTATGGCGGTATCGCGCCTCGCATCGGCGTGGCGTATGCTGTCACCCCCAAGACCGTCATCCGTTCCGGATATGGAATCTTCTACGACAACGCCAATATGCCCGGTTGGGCTGGGGGAATCTCACAGGATGGCTACAATGCCACTGCGGTGTTCGGCAGCTCACAAGGCGGTACACAAGCGGCGTTTGTCCTGAGTAACGGGTTGCCTTCGAATCATCCAGTGCCTCCGAACCTGGTTTCAACCTTCGACAACGGAGGGAACGCGCCCGTCTATCGTCCTCGCACCGCCAATCGGCTTCCCTATGGGCAACAATGGAACCTGACGCTTGAGCACGAATTCACGGGCCGGGACTATGTGTCGGCGTCTTATGTTGGAACCAAGGGTACCCGTCTGCTGTCGCAGATCGCTCCCATAAACGTGGTGGACCCACGTTTTCTCGCGCTAGGCGCGCAATTGAACGACACCTTTCAGCCAGGCCAAACTACGCTTGACGGTGTGCCCGAACCATTTCCGAATTTCGCAACCGTCGTAACAGGATGCGCAGCCTCGGTGGCGCAGGCGTTGCTACCCTTCCCTCAGTATTGCAACACCATCCCGGGCCTAAATGAAAATCAGGGCAGCTCAAGTTATCATGCCTTCCAGTTGAAGGCGGAGCACCGTTTTTCTAAGGGTTTGTGGGCTCTGCTCTCCTACACCAATTCAAAGTTGATCACTAACGCCGATTTCGCGGAAAGCCTTTTGAGTCCCACATACTTTTCGCCTTTCGAGCGGTCTCGCAATAAATCGCTCGCGATCGAAGATGTTCCGCAGGCGCTCAACGTTGCATACAATTATGAGCTTCCATTCGGACATGGCAAGACTTGGTTGAACCAGGGCGGCTTATTGAACGCGGTGCTTGGCGGTTGGACATTCAGCGGAGTGTACCGCGTCCAGTCCGGAATTCCTTTCCAGATTTCGTCTTCGAGTTGCGTCGTACCGCCGCAATTTATTAACTTTTGTTCGCCGGCATTGTTGCCCGGTGCGAACCCATTCCTGCAATCGCCGACGCATTTTGATCCGAGCAAGCGTGTGTTGAACCCGGACTCGTTCGAATCGGCGTCTAGCTTCAATGATATCAATAACTTGTATACAGGCAAGGGACCACGCGTTCAGAACTTCCGGCAGCCGGGCTATAGTGATTTTGACATCGGTCTGCAAAAGCTGTTTCACATCAGCGAGCGCTTTACGTTCCAGCTGCGTGGTGACGCGTTTAACGTTCTCAATGCGCACCACTTTAACAACGTTGGAACTTTTATTCAGTCAGGTGGGTCGGGTGGCAGTGCATTCACCACCGATGTCGCAAGTCCAGACTTTGGAAAATGGAATGGAGGCGTGAGCTCGCCGAGGAACATTCAAGTGTCAGGCCGTATCTCGTTCTAGTGCGCACTCGCTTCAGCGTGGCTGTCAAAGCCAAGGCCGTGTAGTTCGTCGTCATATTCGCGGTGCGCAAAAGGGATCCCGGGTTGCGGAATTTTCTGTTAGTTGCGGCCTGCGCTTCAGCTCTTTTCGCTCCCACAACCGAAAAGGAGGCCTCAATTTTTGAGGTGAGGACGCCGCACGGACTCATCTTCACGCTGCAACACTCGCCCACGCCGCAGAAATATCTGATCGAAACCATGCCCGGCGGTGTTGCCTTGCTCGATTACAACAATGATGGACTGCTCGACATATTTCTGGTCAATGGTGGTCAGATAAAGAGGCCCTCAAACGACTTCAGCCGGCACGATCCGCGCTATTGGAACCGACTTTTCCGCCAGAACAAGGACGCCAGCTTCACCGACGTGACCGAACAAGCCGGCTTAGCCGATGCCGGCGAGGGCAACTATGGGATGGGTGTCGCCGTCGGAGATTATGACAATGACGGCTATCCCGACCTGTACATCACAAACTACGGAAAGAATATTCTGTATCACAACAATGGCAACGGAACCTTCAGTGATGTGACCGCAAAGGCGGGAGTAGCAGGCGGTGGTTGGTCAGTTTCGGCGGGGTTCTTCGACTACGACAACGACGGCAAGTTAGACCTGTTTGTCACACGCTACATGGAGTGGGACATGCAGCACAGCAAAGATTGTGGCCGCGATTTTCATATTTATTGTCCGCCGGGAGAGTTTCCCCAAACAACCAATATCCTGTACCACAACCGAGGCGACGGCACATTCGAAGATGTAAGCCAACGCTCAGGCATTGCCGCAAAAAAAGGGCACGGTCTGGGAGTCGCATTCGCGGACTACGACGGTGATCGTTTCACCGACGTCTACGTCGCTAATGACGGCATGCAACAGCATCTGTTTCACAATAACCATGATGGCACTTTCACCGAGGTGGGCTTGGAGGCAGGCGCTGGATTGCTTATGGATGGCGTGCCCTTGTCTGGTATGGGAGTGGTTTTCCAGGACTATGATAATGACGGAAGGCCGGACGTAATCGTGACCACCCTGCCCCGCCAGACCTATGGGGTGTTTCACAACGACGGCAACAGCACCTTTAGTGACCAGGGCGCCCAAACCGGCGTGAGGATGCTGTCCGGCGTAACCTCTGGATGGGGTATTGGCCTGGAGGACTTCGACAACGATGGACAGAAGGATCTCTTCGTCACCCAGGGTCACGTGTTGGATAACGTGGAGAAGATCGATCCGTCAGTACACTATCTCGAACCGACACTACTGGCGATGAATAACAATGGCCGCTTTAAAGCGATCGATCCTGGGACCGACACCTTGGTGGCGGGGCGAGGCGCCGCTTTCGGCGATCTGAATAATGACGGGTGGATTGATGTGGTCACCACGGTTCTCGGACAACCGCCGCAAGTGTTTTGGAACCGTGGCGGAAGGCTCCACTGGTTGACGATTACGCTGCACGGCACGCGCAGCAACCGCGACGGATTGGGGGCACGCGTTCAGGCAAACGGGCAGACACGCTTCGCAACCACGGCTGGAAGCTACGAATCCGCCAACGACAGGCGCCTACACTTCGGCTTGGGCGACGCCAAGACCGCCAAGGTAGATGTCTTCTGGCCGTCCGGTGTTCATCAAACGCTGAACGATGTTGCAGCGGACCAATTTCTTGATATTCGGGAACCAGAGCGGCCGTGATAGGAACAATCCTCACCCTCTGGTTAGCGTGGCAGACGCTCTCGCCGGAAGCGCTGCCACACCTTGAAGCAGGACGCCAGGCAGAAAAGCAAGCGCACTTCAAGGTTGCGATCGCGGAATTCCGCAGAGTCACCGAACTTGAGCCCTCCTTCGCAGAAGGTTTTGTCGATCTCGGCCAAGCCTGTATGGAGGATCATGACTACCGCGCGGCTATCCCTCCCTTGAAACGGGCGTTGGAGCTGAACCCGAAGTTTGCGCCGGCACACCGCTTGCTCGGGTACGCACTCCTCACCCAGGGCTACGCCGAGGAGGCAATCCCGCACCTGCAGCAGGTTCAGGAGCAAGCTTACCTCGGCATCGCACAGCTCGAGAGTGGGAAACTGGCGGAAGCTGTGGCGAACTTGCAAACCGCGCTGCAGAAGCACCCCAACGATCAGGACTTACTTTATTACTTGGCCCGTGCGAGCGGCCTGCTTTCCAAACAATCGATCGACACGATGTTGGCCGCCTATCCCGATTCCGCGCGAGCCCATCAGGCTCTTGCCGAAAAGTATTTTGCCCTACGGCAGATGGCGGATGCGGAAAAGCACTATCAAGAGGCGCTGCGAATCCGTCCAGACATACCCGATGTTCACCTTGGGCTTGGACATGTCTATGCCTCGACTTCGCGTTGGCCCCAGGCGGAAGAGCAATTCCGCGCCGAGGCAACACTGCAACCCGGCAATGCGGAAACTTCTTATCGGCTCGGATATGCCTTGCTGCAGCAGGGAAAGGCGCGCGAGGCACAGCAGGAACTGCAACGTTCGAATAAATTGCAGCCGGATATGCCGGAAACACTCTACTCGCTGGGGAAGGCCTCTTTGCTGGCGGCTGACGTAGCAGCCGCAGAAAAAGCTTGGACGGACCTGCTTAACATTGAAAAGGACGGCCCTTTCGCGGCCCAGGCGCATTTCGGCTTGGCAAGTCTTTATCGCAAGCAAGGAAAGACCNNNATGACTGGTCGCGGGCCCACATCCAATAGAGCGACCTGACCGCTCTATCTCCTAACCCGCCCGTCTGAGGGGCGCCGATCTTTTGTACCAAGTGTTGTGAGAGTTTACATCAAGCCCTGGACTGCGAAACTGAGTCAGCGCCGAGTGTGGGCGTTCCGTGTTTTATTCCACCCGCCACTGCTCGGTCACAATCTGTGCCTCCTTCAGCGACCGGCGGCATTGACCGACTGAGCCCGGAGCTATTCCATCGAGTTTCCCGTACCGCATAGCACCGGCAAGTTCCTCCTCAAAGCAATCGCAGACGAAACCAGCGGTCGATCCGGACTCCCCACGACGAGCGCAGGCGAGTCAATATTGTCATAGCCGAGCGAGATAGGGATTAGGACGCATCCCTTTGCCTGCATGCAAACAACGCCAACGTTGTCAAGTTGCTGGACATTCCAAGGAAGCCTTCCTTTACTTTGGCTTCGAGAAAAATCATTTTCCTGATGGCCGACTCCACTTTCGATTGTCCGGTTAGGATTTCGTCTTCGATGGATATCCTCGACGTTTCCTTTGTGGAACAGCGAGCATAAAATAAAAACAGATGAGCATACTAGCGGTTGACGTTGGAGGGAGCCACGCTGCCTGTGCTCTGGTTTCGGGAACACGTATACTCGATTGCAAAACTTTACCTGCTAGAGGCACCTCAACTCTTGAGGTCTTAGTTTCTGCTCTGACCGGGGCAATGCAGCAGTTGTTGGCCGGTTGTCCTAAATCCGATTGCTGTCGCGGTATTGGATTCAGCTTCTGCGGTATTGTGGACTCAAAACACTGTCAGATTCTAAGCAGCAACGACAAGTATAGTGACTCTGCAGGATTTGACCTGGCCGGCTGGGCGCAATCCGAATTCAATCTTCCCCTTCGTCTTGAAAACGATGCCCGAACTGCTTTGTTGGGGGAATGGTACGCAGGGGCCGGTCGTGGATCAAATGACATCGTCATGCTGACACTCGGCACGGGAGTTGGCGGCGCGGCTATGATCGATGGCAAGCTACTGCGAGGGAAACACTTTCAGGCCGGCTGCCTGGGCGGTCATCTGGGAGTAAACCATAAAGGGCGTATCTGCGCCTGCGGGAATATTGGTTGCGTGGAAGCTGAGGCATCCAGTTGGTCGCTGCCTGCGATTTGCTCCGCACATCCACTGTTTGAGGAGAGCCTTTTAGCGGCGCTGCCATGTATCAGCTTTGAGCGCCTGTTCCAAATCGCAGCCAATGGCGACGCTTGTGGTTTGGCGGTCCGCGATGCTTGCATCGAAGTATGGGCCGCAGGTGCAGTTTCGATGGTCCATGCCTATGACCCCGAAGTCCTCATACTGGGAGGCGGGGTTATGAACTCTGCGCAAGAGATACTTCCCGCCATGTCTGAGTACATCCATCGTCATGCCTGGACACCCTGGGGAAAGGTCATGGTTCGAGCTGCCACCTTGATGGACCGCGCTTCATTGATTGGCGCTGTTCCTCTGTTCGAGACTGAATCGCAATGAGCAGAATATCCGAATATGACAAGTTCCCCGTGATACCGGTGCAGTCTGTGGGGAATTGCGCCTGGCAGGGGTGGCGCTCGATTGTTGAGCACATCCGCAGCCAGGTTCCCAAGGGTGCACGGCGGTTAGCGATTGAGTGTTACCCCGGCGTATTCGAAGATGAAATTTCGGCTGCATTTAGTGAAGCTTTGGCGCCTATTCAGGTCCTGCGGGTGAGAGACGGCTACAAATCTCCACGCGAGATTGAAGCCATGACATCGCGGGAGCTCACCGACGATCCGGTGTTCGGCAGGATGAACGGGTTCGTCATCAAGGATTTCGTAGATCCGGTTCGCACCGCGTCATTGCGCCAGCAACTAAGTCGCAATCCTGACGATGTAACACTTGTCATTGGCACTGGTACTTCCCTGTTTGAGCCGAATCCGGACATTCTCATTTATGCCGACCTGCCCCGTTGGGAAATCCAGCAGCGGCAGCGAAGCAACAAGATTTTCAATCTGGCAATCGAGAATCGACATGAGTCAGCCGGTCTGCGTTACAAGAGGGGCTACTTTCTCGATTGGCGAATGGCGGACCGTATCAAGAAAGGGTTGCTGGATAAAATTGATTTTCTGCTCGATACGACAGACCCCGACACGCCGAAGATGGTCACGGGTGATGCTTTCCGTGCCGCTCTCAGACTGGCTACTACCAGGCCTTTTCGGGTGGTTCCGTTCTTCGATCCCGGCCCATGGGGAGGGCAGTGGATGCGGGAAGTCTGTGGCCTGGATGCCGAATCTCCAAACTATGCCTGGTGCTTTGATTGCGTCCCCGAAGAGAACTCCCTCCGGTTCGAGTTTGGGAGTGTGGTGATCGAAGTTCCGGCAATCAATCTGGTGTTTCAGCATCCTCGCGAGCTTTTGGGTGACGCTGTGCATGAGCGATTCGGCACGGAATTCCCCATACGCTTCGATTTCCTGGACACGATGGACGGGGGAAATCTGTCGCTGCAGGTTCATCCGCTGACCGAATACATCCAGGAAAAGTTTGGCATTGCTTACACTCAGGACGAGAGCTACTACCTCCTGGATGCTGCGCCCGATGCCTGTGTCTATCTGGGCGTCAAGTCGAATATAGATCGGGAACAAATGGGACGGGAGCTCCACCATGCGCAGGAGGATGGAACCTGGTTTGATGCCGATAAATATGTGAACAAGTGGCCCGCCCGGCGGCATGACCACTTTCTGATTCCTGCGGGAACTATTCACTGTTCCGGCCGCAACAGCATGGTCCTGGAAATCAGCGCCACTCCGTACATTTTCACCTTCAAGCTGTGGGATTGGGGCAGACCGGGCTTGGACGGAAAACCTCGTCCAATTCATCTTGATCATGGCCTGGCCAACATTCAGTGGAACCGCGACACCGAGTGGGTCAAGGACAACCTTATTAGCCGTATATGTGTAGTGGCCCGCGGTCCTGGTTGGACAGAAGAAAGAACCGGGCTACACACGAGTGAGTTTATTGAGACCAGGAGGCATTGGTTTGAGAGCCCTGTCATTCACGAAAACCGGGGCAGCGTACATGTGCTGAATCTTGTGGAAGGGAAAGCGGCTGTGATTGACAGTCCAGATCATTCGTTTGACGAGTTCGTCGTGCACTATGCGGAGACTTTTATCGTACCTGCGGCGGTCGGGAAGTATAGAGTCCGTCCTCTGAATTCCGACACAAAGTGTGCCACCATTCGTGCCTCGGTGAGGATAGGCTTGTGA
>MNDG01000146.1 GCA_001914815.1 Acidobacteriales bacterium 13_2_20CM_55_8 | reverse complement strand
CGAACCACGGCGCCTTGATTTCGAGTTCGATGTCACCAACGTTTCCAACAGCATTTATCAAATCGCCAAAGAGAGCGAAGAGATCCCCATTCAATACGCTCCTTCACGAACCGTCGGGGGCAGCCTGAAGTTCCACTTCTAAGCTCGAAGTACGAAACAGCTCGCTCGCGTCGATTAAGTCAGGTGGAATAGCACAACTGCAGCGAGAATATGACTGGCTACTGTTCACGAGCCACCAGCCACTCGATGCTATCGCCGAACAGTTGCGGGCTGGATTTCTTCCACGTCCACCCAATTCGTAGGATAGACGCCGGTATAGCAGGCAGTGCAGTAGGTGGTTTTCTCGCCATCGCCGCAGGCCTTCTTCATTCCCTCGAGCGAGAGATAAGCCAGCGACTCGGCGCCAATGAATTCGCGAATCTCTTCCACTGACTTATTGGCGGCGATCAGTTCTTTTTTGGACGGCGTATCCACGCCATAAAAGCAGGGCGAAATGGTGGGCGGGCAGGAGATGCGCATGTGCACTTCTTTCGCGCCTGCACTGCGAATCATGCGCACAATCTTGCGGCTGGTCGTTCCCCGAACGATGGAATCGTCAATTAGCACCACACGCTTTCCTTCCAGGATGCTGCGCACCGGGTTCAGCTTCAGCTTCACTCCGAAGTCGCGCACGCTTTGTCGCGGCTCGATGAAAGTCCTCCCGACATAATGATTGCGGATCAGCCCAAAGCGAAACGGAATGCCGCTTTCAGAAGCATAGCCCATGGCTGCGGTCACGCCGGAATCCGGCACTGGAACCACAATGTCGGCGTCGGCGGGCGACTCCCTCGCTAATTGCCGGCCTAACTCCTCGCGGCTGTCCTGCACAGGACGCCCAAACACCATGCTGTCCGGCCGCGAGAAATACACGTGCTCAAAGATGCAACTCGATTGCGTAGCGGGTGTTGCATAGATGCGTGAGGTAATGCCCTCCGGTCCCACCACGATCAGTTCACCCGGCCGAACATCGCGTTCGTAAGTGGCGCCGATCAAATCAAAGGCGCAAGTTTCCGAAGCAAATACAATCGTGTCCTGCTTCTCGCCAGCTAGCGCAGGCATTCTTCCCATTGCCAGAGGCCGGAACCCGCGTGGGTCACGCGCCGCGAAAATGCGATCCGGACTGATCATCACCAGTGAGAAAGCGCCTTCCACCCGGCGCAGAGCGTCGGCCATCGCCTCCGGCAGCGTATGTTCCTTCGATAGCGCGATCAGGTGGACGAGCACTTCGGTATCGCTGCTGGTTTGAAAAATCGATCCCTGGGCCTCCAGCCGATGACGGATTTCCAGCGCATTCACCAGGTTGCCATTGTGGGCCAGCGCCATCATCCCTTTGTTTGATTGCACCATGATGGGTTGCGCATTGAGCAGCGCGGAATCTCCCGCGGTCGAATAACGCGTATGCCCAATGGCCAGCGTGCCACGCAGTCTGGCCAGCGTTTCTTCGGTAAAGATATCCGCCACCAGCCCCATCGCCTTGTGCGTGTTTAAAGTGAGCCCATTGGACGTGACGATTCCAGCCGACTCCTGCCCTCGATGTTGCAGAGCATGAAGTCCCAGATAGGCGAGCGTCTCCGCCTCAGGGTGCGCGTAAACCGCCACCACCCCGCATTCTTCTCGAAATTTATCGAAAGGAATCATGTAGTCCCACGTACGCACTTTGAGCTTTTTCAATCGAAAATCGTCAATCCACAATCGTAATTCCTAGTCTGCCGCCACTGCCTCGGGCTCACTCTTCAACGCTCGTTCCAACGCCCCCTCGTAATTCTCGCGCAAGTCCGCAACTATCACGGATACAACTACTTGGCCATCGATCGCGATTTCAACCTGCCCTCCAACCGTCTCGCCGATGATATCTGCCGAGACGCCATATTTTACCCCTATTTGTTGGATTCCCAACAGGTTACGTCGGTCGCAAGAGATCACCACCCGGCTCGCGTCTTCGCCAAACAACACAAACTCAGTCGGCAGCCCTTGCGCGGCCAGATCTACTTTCAATCCAACTCCTTGAGGAAATGCCGATTCGGCAAGGGCCACAGCGACTCCTCCCTCCGAACAATCGTGTGCCGACTCCAACAGCCCCGCCTGGATCATTTCTATCAACCCCTTTTGCAGCGCCGCTTCCTTTTCCAGTTCCAACTGCGGGGGATAACCCCAAACCGATCCCAGAATTTCTTTAGCGTATTCCGACGAGCCAAATTCCGACTCTGCGTCTGTCGCGTCACCCGCTTCGGAGCCACGCAGCAGAAGGATTGCCCGTCCCGGCTCACGGAAATCCGGACGCATCGCTTTGTGCACATCCTCCAGAATACCCACGATTCCGACGACTGGCGT
The DNA here is from genome assembly GCA_001914815.1 of Acidobacteriales bacterium 13_2_20CM_55_8. Classification (GTDB taxonomy): domain Bacteria; phylum Acidobacteriota; class Terriglobia; order Terriglobales; family Acidobacteriaceae; genus 40CM-3-55-5. Next base: position 9,567 of record MNDG01000146.1, on the reverse strand, counting down.
GGGATAAATCCCTTCACCAAGTGTTTCATTGTAGAAACTCACGTTCCCTCCCGTGATGGGGACCTCAAGTTCTTCACAAGCCTTAGTCATACCATCAATCACCTGTGAGAACTGCCACATGATGTGTGACTTCTCCGGATTGCCAAAGTTCAGACAATTGGTTGCCCCCACCGGAGTCGCACCAGCACAAGATACGTTGCGCGTCGCCTCCGCCACTGCATGCATCGCGCCCAGCCGAGGATCGAGATAGCACCAGCGTCCATTCCCATCGAGCGCCATTGCCAACCCACGTTGCGACCCCTTGATGCGGATCACGCCCGCATCCCCGGCGCCCGGACCTTCCACCGTGTTGGTCTGCACCATGTGATCGTACTGTTGCCAGATCCAGCGCTTGCTGCAGATATTCGGGCTGGCCAGCAAACGCTTCAGGTTGCCAGTAACGTCGCCCGTTTCGCCAATCTTGATATCCTCCGGCATTTCTCTCGGAACAGGCGGATCCCATCGCTCCAATGGACGCTTATACAGCGGCGCATCGTCCGTCAACGCCTCATTCGGAATCTCAGCGACCACCTTTCCGTGCTCCAGCACACGCATCTTGTCGTCGCTGGTCACGCGCCCCACTTCGACTGCATCCAGTCCCCACTTTTGGAAGACATCAAACACTTCTTGCTCCCGGCCCTTTTGCGCCACCAGCAGCATGCGCTCCTGTGATTCGCTAAGCATGATCTCGTACGGAGTCATTCCAGTCTCGCGCTGCGGTACGCGATCAAGCTCAATTTCGATCCCCACATGCCCGCGCGCTCCCATTTCACAGGTAGAGCAGGTCAGCCCGGCGGCGCCCATGTCCTGAATTCCGATAACCGCACCAGTCTGCATAGCTTCGAGGCACGCTTCCAGCAACAGCTTTTCAAGAAATGGATCGCCAACCTGCACATTAGGCCGCTTGGCTTCAGACGCTTCACGCCCCGTTTTTGAGCCCACGTAAATTACAGGATTGCCCTCCCCAGCAGCTCGCGCATAAAAAATCTGGTCACGTCGGACCAACCCAAGCGCAAACGCATTCACCAGCGGATTCCCCGAGTAGCAAGTTTCAAATTTCGTCTCACCCCCAAGGTTAGGCACCCCAAAGCAGTTTCCATAAGAGGCAATCCCGCTGACTACCCCCTCCAGCACCGAATGATTCTTATGAATCTCTTGTGTGGCGCGGGCGCCCCCGCCCGCGGATTTTGACTCGAGAATTGGCCCAAAGCGCAATGAATCCATCACCGCCACCGGGCGCGCCCCCATAGTGAAGATATCGCGCAGAATTCCGCCGACCCCAGTAGCCGCGCCCTGAAAAGGCTCTATAAACGAAGGATGATTATGCGATTCGATCTTGAACGCACAAGCCCACCCATCGCCAATATCGATGATGCCCGCGTTCTCCCCTGGACCTTGCACCACGCGACGACTGCGTGTCGGCAACCGCTTCAGATGTACGCGCGAAGATTTATAAGAGCAGTGTTCGCTCCACATGACACTGAAAATTCCCAGCTCAGTAATGGTCGGCTCGCGTCCACCCAACAGCTGTTTGATTTTTTCGTATTCTTCCGGCGTGAGGCCATGTTCGCGGATCACCTCCGGCGAGATGCCAAGGCGTTGAGACATGTTCATAGGGAGTTCAAGACTATTGTCGCATTTCGGACTGTCCGATGGAAATTAGTCTAGACTGCCAAAGAGTTCGGGCAGTGCTTCTCAAGAGAGCAAGAATTATCGGCGCGACGCCCCGGCGCCACTCTGCGATAGCTAATTCTCGCTACGTCTTGCCTGGAGGTTATTTGCCAGGTCAGCAGCCTCAGAAAGCAATCGATTCAATTCCAGCCGGTCAAGATATCGCCCAGCGGTCACGACCGCCGCAATTCGTTCGACATTTTGAATGTAGTCCAATGGGTTAGCCTCCAAAATCACCAGATCTGCAATCTTCCCTACGTCGACGGTTCCGAGGTCCTTCGTTCTGCCAAGAAACTCCGCAGGATTGAGCGTTGCGGCCTGCAATGCTTCCAGCGCCGAAAAATCCGCGTTTACGAATAATCCGAGCTCGGTACGCATCCCAAAGCCGGCTGGATAGTAAGTCTCAGCATCAGTTCCTGTCATGAATCGCACACCGGCGCAATGCATCAATTGAACGATCTGGATCTCCAATTGATAGCTGCGCTTCTGGGCCTCCATCTCGTCATGATCGGATCTTGCGAAACCCATTAAGCCGCTCTATCCAGCTCTCGAGCGTCTTCGCGGGTACGTACCTTGCCCCAGGCGAGTCGTGCAGCCCATACGGCTCAACAAACGCATAGGCATGTTGGACCAGTAGCGTCGGCACCTGCCACGTGTTGTTCTCCGCAAACATCCGGCTCAGCGTTCTGGCCTTCTGTTCGCTGAAGGTGTCCACCATTACTTTCACTTGATCACGCCGCAGGCGGTCTCGTTCATTTCCGATCGCGGTCGCGATGAGCTGCTTTCGCAAATCCGATTCCCTGCTCGAGCAGGCAAACAACACCTCGCTCAGGTGCTCGATGCTGCGCTGGCCCGCTGCGGACGCCTCGCTTGCGCTAACGTAGATAGGAACGTGCCCCACGAATGGAATCCCGTCTTTCTTCGCTTCGCTTGCAAGGGCGAAGTATGCCTCACGCGGCAAACGGGAGTACACCTTTATGAAGTCGACACCCTCCTTGTCTCCACCGCATCGCGCGCTTGTTCCCCGGTTCCAGCCGCGATTGAGCCCGGCCAAACGGGTTGCGGACCGTCAACCAGCTTTCCCGCTGCCACGATTCGAGGCCCAAGAATTGCGCCGCTATTAACCTTTGTCCGCCAGTTCATGGTTTCAGAAACCGGGAGAGGGCTCCCCATGTCACGGATGCCGGTAATGCCGTTTGCTAGAAATAAGTCGAACATGCGTTTCATTTGATCGGCAGACCACAGTGCATGAGCGTGCATGTCCCAGAGGCCAGGAATAACGAACTGACCCTTGGCATCAACGATCTTCGCGTCAGCTGGAATGTGGGCATGTCGAGACAGAGCTGTGATGCGATCACCAACAATCACGACCGTCTCATCGGGCAAAAGTCGCCCAGTCCTGACGTCGATTACGGTTGCGTTGGTAAGTGCAAGACCATTGGCTGCCGCAGATCGCGGCACGGCCAGCGCAACGAAAGCTGCAATCATTAGAGGCAACAGCCATTTGGATTTCTTCATTCGTCCGTCCTCGACGGAGCTTTCCCGCGCTACGGTCCGACAGTAAATATAATCGCAGCTTATACTGACACAGACATGAAGTCCGTAATCGTAGGCACCGCCGGACACATTGACCACGGCAAAACCGCGCTGGTCAAGGCTCTAACCGGCATCGACGCCGATCGCCTGGAAGAAGAAAAACGTCGAGGCATCACCATCGACATCGGTTTCGCACATCTGGATTTGCCCGGACCTGGCGGCGAAATCTTCCGGCTGGGCTTCGTGGATGTCCCTGGCCACGAGCGCTTCGTACGCAACATGCTGGCCGGCATCGGTGGCATTGACTTGGTGCTGCTGGTGATTGCCGCCGATGAGTCGATCAAGCCACAGACTCGTGAACATTTCGACATTTGCCGCCAGCTTTCCGTGAGCCGCGGCATTACCGTGCTGACTAAGTCTGATCTGGTTGACCTGGAAACCCTGGACGTGATGCGACTCGAGGTCGAAGAGTTCTTGCGCGGCTCGTTTCTCGACGCATCTCATTCACCGGTGATCCCGGTCAGCTCAATGACTGGCGCAGGCCTCGATCAACTCAAACAAGCGCTGGTGAAAATAGCTTCCGAAGTGCCAGCCAAAGATTCGACAGCTCTCGCCCGCCTCCCTATCGATCGCGTTTTCACGATGAAAGGATTTGGTACGGTCGTCACCGGCACGCTGGTTGCCGGAAGTATCCGCAAAGACGAAGAACTCGAAGTTTTTCCCCAGGGCCGGCGCGTGCGAGTGCGCGGGATCCAAGTCCACGGCCAATCTGCGGACCAAGCGCTGGCTGGTCAACGCACTGCCTTGAACCTGGTTGGTGTGACCAAGACAGACCTCGAACGCGGCATGATGCTGGCGCCTCCCGCGACTTTTCATTCCACCCGGCGCGTCGAGGTCTCGTTATCGCTTCTGCCTTCCGCCAAACCGCTGAGGGACCATGCCCGCGTCCACTTCCACGTCTATACCTCGGAAACCATCGGTCAGATTCTGCTCCATGAACAAAAACAGATCGCCCCCGGACAGACTGCCTTCGCCAACCTGCACCTTGCCGATCCTCTGCTGCTGTTGCCAGGTGACCGTTTTATAATTCGCCAGTTTTCTCCCGTGATCACAATCGGTGGAGGCGTCGTGCTGGACGCCTCGCCTCTGCCCCGACCCATCAAAAATGCTCAGGCCCCTTTCCTAAAGATTCTCGTCAGCAACAATCCGCCCGAAATTCTGAAAGCTCGTATCGCTCGCCGCACCGACCGTGGCCTCTCCTTCGCCCAAGCTATTGCTGAGACCGGAATGCGGCGGGAGTTAATCGAAAAACATTTAGCAGACCCCACGCAGAAAGTTCACGTCCTCCGCGTCGGAGATCTGTTAGTCCAGACGGCTGCAATCGAAGCAGTCAAACTCTCTCTGATCGAAACCGTAACCGAATTTCACAGACGCAATCCACTGGTCGCCGGCATGAGCAAAGAAGCCTTGCGGGAGAAACTCGGCGTGGGCCCCGAAGTTTTCGACCTCACACTCAACCGCCTCGTGGGTGACAAAAAGCTAGAGGTTATCGGTGAATTCGTGCGCCTGCCCGGACACAGCGTGATCATGAAGGATGAAGAGGCGGAATCGAAGAAAATGATTGAGAGCGCTTTCGCCTCGGCGGGCCTGAAAGTCCCCGCCCTCAAGGACGTTTTGTCCGGGCTCAAGGTGGACAGCACTCGCGCCCAGAAGATCGTCACTTTGTTACTGCGCGATAAAGTGTTAATCAAAATTTCGGAAGAACTCGTGTTTCACCGCGATGCGCTTGAAGGTCTCCGTAAGCGCATGGCCATGCAAAAGGCAACTACACCCAAAATGGACGTGTCCAGTTTTAAGGATTTGACCGGGGTCAGTCGCAAATACGCGATCCCCTTACTCGAGTACTTGGATCGCGAGCACGTAACCCGGCGCGTAGGGGATGAAAGAATAATTCTCTAATCGTGGGATTTTGAAAAGAGTTCCTCTGTGCTTCTCTGTGTCCTCTGTGGTTCAATTCTTGTGAGGTGGAAAGCTATTGCCGAGGCGCGTAGTAGCCTCTTCGAGAGCGCACCTGGAGGTCTTTCTTCAAAGCGGTGATTTCGATAGAGCGAAAGCGCCCATCCGCGTCGAAATTGGCGGGCCGGTAGGAGACCACGTATTGACTGCGTAACTCATCCTCGATCGCCGCAAACGAATTCTTGATGTCTTTCATCTTGTACGGGAAAAATGCCCGTCCACCGGTGGCGTCCGCGAGCTGTTGCAGCGTTTTGTCGCCGCGCAGGATCAAGCCGCTGTCGTCGGTGGAAATCGCATAAATAATCACTTCCGCGCGCTGCGCCATTTCAATCGCCTGCTGCTTGCTGACGTCACTCTGGTTGTCCTCGCCATCACTCACAACCACAATGGCGCGGCGCACTGGATGATCCGCCTTACCCTTAATCAGTTTGTCGCGACAGGCGCGATAGATCGCCTCATAGAGGGCCGTACCGCCGCCGCTTCGCAGACTATGCACTCCGGTCGCCAGTAAGGTTGCGTTATCGGTAAAATCCTGTGTCACCTGGCTGCGCCCGTTGAAGCCCATTACGAAAGCCTTGTCGAAATTCGGACGCAATGTATGTTGCAAGAAACCGACCGCCGCCTCCTGTTCGAAGTCAAAGCGGCTACGAACCGAACCGCTGGTGTCCACCAATAGCCCAAGTTCGAGGGGCAGATCAGTATGCCGGATGAAATTCACAATCGATTGCGGAGGTTTGTGGTCATCAAGAATAGCGAAATCGCCCTGGTTCAGATTGCGGACGAACTTGCCGTGCCGGTCGGTGGCAATGAATAGAACGTCCACCTCGTCCACACGCTTCTTGATGGTAAGGACGGAGTCTGGATCACCAGAATCAATACTGGGCGAAACAACTGGGAACTTTGTCCCTGCGTTGGCGATATAAGGCGACTGCGCCAGCGAGGGCAGCGAGGCCATAGCCAGAACAAGTGCCGCGAGATAAAGAAAAGACGCTGTGTACTTCATTCCCAACCAGTCCAAAATTTTCACTGCAAACCACGGCTAAACACTTCCACGCTTATATAGATGCACGTAGTGGGCCGAAAGCCCCTCTGCCAGCCGCTTTTACTGTTTCGACTGTAGGCAACTCCACCACAAGTTCCAAGTTACAAAAGGAGCACACGTTTGGTCACAGAAGACAAGTCCTTGCGTGCTCTGTCAGTTACGAGCATGGCACCTTGCGATCAGATTTTTGCGTTGTTTGCATCGTAAAATGAAGGCTCATCAGGGGGGATTTATGAGACTGCAATCCGCGATTCTTCTTGTGTGTGTTTTTTTGACATCCGCACTTGCTGCCAAGAACGAAAAAGAATCGGATCGCGTAAAAGAAGCCGGTCAGGTGTTGAAAGAAATCATCGACATCCCCGACAACATTCCTAAAGATTTGATTGATCGTGCGGAGTGCATGATCGTCCTGCCCTCAGTCAAGAAATTCGCCATCGGTATCGGCGGCAGTTATGGTCGCGGCGTGATGACGTGCCGCACTGGCGCGCACTTCACCGGACCCTGGGGCGCTCCCGCAATGTACGCTCTGGAAGGCGGAAATATCGGTTTCCAATTAGGCGGGCAAGCGACTGATTTCGTTCTGCTGGTCATGAATCCGCGAGGCGCGGAGTCGCTGATGGGAAGCAAGGTCAAGCTCGGCGCCGATGCCGCCGCCGCCGCCGGGCCCAAAGGTCGCGCCGCCACCGGCGCTACCGACGTAGTGATGCGCGCCGAAATTCTTTCCTACTCCCGTTCCCGGGGATTGTTCGCCGGCGTCTCACTCGAAGGCTCAACTCTGCGCCCTGATAACCGGGCGAACGAGAAACTTTACGGTCGCAAGTTGACCGTAAAGCAAATCCTTCGCCAGGGAAAGGCAGGAGTGCCGGCCTCGGGCCACGAGCTTGTCTCTTTGCTCAACCAGCACTCACCCAAGAATCTTTCGGATCCGAAGTCACTGAAGTAGCGCCTCCCCAAAGTCGCGCCGGCATCCCGCCGGCATGGACGGCCGAGGCGGCTGCCCACAGCCGGCTCTTCTTAGTGACGCAACGCGTAAGCGCTGCAACGCCGACGTGTTTTGCTTTTGGGTGGCGCAGCGCTTCAGCCTGCGCCACCAACAAGAAGCGGCTTTAGCCGCGCCCTATTTCTGGCTATACGCCGCGGCCGCACGCTTCTCCATCTCCTCCGGCGACAAATCTTCCTTATGCGTCGAGACCGTCCACAGATGTCCAAACGGATCTCGTATCTGCCCCGACCGATCTCCATAGAACTGATCTTTGACCGGTCTTTCCAATTTTGCGCCGGCTGCCACCGCTTTCTCGACAGTTCCGTCCACATCTTTAAGATAGAGATGCATGCCCACGGGCGACCCACCCAGCGACTGCGGGCTGCGATGTCCCATCTCTGGATGCTCATCCGCCAGCATGATCACGGAATCGCCGATCTTGATTTCCGCATGGCCCACCTTTCCACTCGGATCCGCCATGCGCATCACTTCCGTCGCATCGAACACTTTCTCGTAAAAATCAATCGCCCGCGCTGCACCGTTGATAATCAAGTAGGCTGTCACAGAGTGATAGCCCTTGGGAATTGGGTTGACTGGCATGCTGACCACTTTGTTCGCACTTGATGACATGATTGCTTCTCCTTTGCGTTAACTGTTCGAGCTCGCGCAGGACCGCCTGCCCGCGCCCTGTACAACAGAATTTTACAGCGTTTCCATCTTGATGTGGAGGAAGACAGCCGGATTAGGTTATGTTCCATCCCCGTCGCTCCGCCACGGACTCAGACGCGGAATCCACCGCGGAACGTTGCGGCTGAACGCTTCGTACTCCGACCCAAAGCTGCGTCGAAGCGTCGGTTCTTCATAACCAACAACAAAAACGTGAATCCCCAACCAGAGTAGAACTCCATACGCGAACAAACGCCCATCGCCAAAGAGCAGACCCTGCCCCAGTATGATCCCCAGGACCCCGACATACATCGGATTTCGCACATACCGATAGAGACCGCTGACAACAAGGTGACGGGTGGGAAGTATCGGCGCCGGAGTCCCCAACCCTTGCAGCGCGAATCGCGCAAATGAATCAAGAACCACCGCAATACCCGCCGCAATCATCAGAGCTCCGATCACGCGAAAGCCAGAAAAGCCCAATAACGGCGGATTCATGCGCCAGCGGGTAATCCACCATGGCACCAGCTCCGCAACAGTCCCCCGCGCCAGTAGCAGAAAGAGACCCGTTCCAACGATAGCGGAAAGGCGCTTCATAGAACTCTTTCGTGTGCGTACCCAGCGGCTTCAAGAGCAGAAAGCAATTCGGCAATGTGCTCCGGCCCTCTGGTTTCCATCGTGATATCGATGGCAGTATCTCCCAGATTCACTCCGTAGTAGGCCCGGTCATAGGAGGTTTCGACAATGTTCGCTCGATGCTGCGCCAGAATTCCCGTGACCTTGTGTAAGGCTCCGGGATAATCAGGAAGATGCACTCTCAGCCGCACCAGGCGCCCGTCCTTTACCAAGCCGCGTTCGATGATCCGCGAGAGCAGTGTCACATCGATATTTCCTCCACAGATCACCACCGCGACGTTCTTGCCGTCCAGTTGTACTTTGTGATTGATCAGCGCGGCCAGGCCCGCCGCTCCCGCTCCTTCAGCGAGCGTCTTTTCTCGCTCCAGCAGCAAAAGAACAGCGTTCGCAATTTCTTCCTCGTCGACCGTAACGATCTCATCCACATATTTCTGCACTAATGGCAATGTGCGGTCTCCTGCCCGGCGCACGGCAATTCCATCCGCAATCGTGGCGGCGGGTCCGAGGGTCACAGGCTTGCCCTCGGTCAGCGCAACCTTCATTGATGGCAATCGCGCGGTCTGCACTCCGACCACTCGAACTTTCGGATTGCTTTCCTTAATGGCGCAGCCAACTCCCCCAATGAGGCCGCCTCCTCCCACCGGCACCACCACCGCTTCCATTTGCGGATATTGCCGGAGCAATTCAAGTCCCAGTGTTCCCTGTCCGGCAATGACAGCATCATCATCGAAAGGATGCACGAATGTGAGATGTTGCTGTTCTCCAAGGCGAACAGCCTCTTCACATGCATCGTCGTAATTGGCGCCATGCAAAATGACTTCCGCTCCGTATGACTTTGTCGCCGACACTTTGGTCAAGGGCGTAGTAAGTGGCATGCAAATCAGCGCATGGATCCCACATCTCCCCGCGTGATACGCCAACCCCTGCGCATGATTACCTGCGGAAGCCGCAATCACCCCGCGCTCGCGCTCCGTCGCAC
>MNDG01000041.1 GCA_001914815.1 Acidobacteriales bacterium 13_2_20CM_55_8 | reverse complement strand
TCTCCCGGGTATGCCGCCGCTCGTAGAGGATGCCTACAATCAAGAACAGCGCGCCGGTCGAAATGCCGTGATTGATTTGCTGTAGCACAGATCCGCTTATTCCTAAGGGATTCAGAGCGAAGATGCCTAACGTGCAAAAGCCGAGGTGGCTCACCGAAGAGTAGGCCACCAGTTTTTTCATGTCCTTCTGCATCAGCGAAACTAGCGCGCCGTAGATAATACCGACGATGGAGAGACCGATCATCCAGGCGCGCACTCGGGATTCCATCACCACTTGGGGAAAAAATGGCAGCGAGAAACGAACGAATCCGTACGTGCCCATCTTCAATAGGACGCCTGCCAGAATTACCGACCCCGCAGTAGGGGCTTCTACGTGGGCGTCCGGCAGCCAGGTGTGGAATGGAAACATCGGCACCTTGATGGCAAATCCCAGGAAAAATGCGAGGAATAACCAGATCGCATAATGGAATGGAATCTGCGGTGCCGTTTTATAAAGCTCGGGAATGCTGAATGTGTAGACGCCCGTTACCGCCTGGTGGTGGAAATAAAGAAACAGAATGCCCAGCAGCATCAGCACCGAACCAAACAATGTGTAGAGGAAAAACTTGATCGCTGCGTAAAGTTTTCGCGGACCACCCCAGATCCCGATCAGCAAGTACATGGGCACCAGCATGGCTTCCCAGAAAACAAAAAATAGGAAAAAATCCAGCGCCATGAAGACGCCTAGCATGCCTGTCTGTAGTATCAAAAACCAGATGTAGTATTCCTTCACACGCTCTTCGATCGCACTCCATGAGGAGAGGATCGAGATCCAGCCCAGCAACGTGGTGAGCATGATGAGCAGGAATGAAATGCCGTCAATGCCAAGGTTGTAACCGGCCCCGATGGACGGAATCCAGTTATTCGCGCTGCCCTCGAGAAACTTGAAGCCCGGCTGGAACCGTTGCGTCCAGAACATTGGCACCAACGGAATGGAGACCAGCAAGCCGGCGAGGGCAAAGATATTCGCGATCCAGCGAATAGCGTTCTTATTCTCCCCAGGAACGAAAAGGAGAAGAAGAGCGCCGACCATCGGCGCGAAAAGAATTATCGAAAGAATGTGACTCTGCATTTTTTAGTCCATTACATGAGCGAGAGCGCCCGCCGCACACGACATCAGTGCCATGCGTAATAGAAAGCGAAGCCCAGCAAACCCGCTACCATCACCAGCGCATACCACTGCACCAATCCCCATTGCACAAGTCGCGCGGGGTAAGAGAGCAAGCGCGCCAGGATGGCAGGACCATTCACTAAGACGCCATCAATGATCCACTTGTCCCACCAATTCGAAAGTGTCCCGGAGAAACGCGTGATCCAGCCTGCACCGTTCACCGTGCCATCAATCACGTTCGAATCAATCCACGACGAAGCCTCGCCCGCGCCCATTACGCCAAGACGCATGTCGCCAACCTTGCGGCGGCCGGTGAAAGCGTAGTCGTATGCTTCATCTACGTAATATTTGTTGAGCAGTGTGGAGTAAACCGGAGGCGCTGCCACAGCGATCGGCTCCGCGTACCCCTTGTCCGCATGACGATAAGCTCTCCAAGCCATTCCCCAGCCCGCAGCAGCCGCCGCCAGGGAGAAGAGCATCAGAAAATATTCCGCGCCACTGGTATGCGCCGTTTCCTTTGCTCCTGCCGCCAACTGCGCTGTCTCGCCTTCTGGCTCTGCGGCCATCCCAGGAAACCAGCGAACAAAGAGAAGAAAGCCAAAATAACCAGAGGCACGGTCATCGACTTCGGTGATTCGTGGATATGATGTTCCACCTCGTGGCTCATGCGAGGCCGCCCATGGAATGTGAGATACATCAGGCGAAACATATAAAACGCCGTCATAACGGCGGTGCCATAGCCGACCAGCCAAAGAAAACGATACGCGCCACCTTCCGCCGACCAGGCTTGCCATAAGATTTCGTCTTTGGAGAAAAACCCGGCGAAGGGGAAAATGCCCGCAATCGCCAGCGTCGCAATGAACATGGTCCGATGCGTGATCGGGATGCGCTTGTGCAGATCTCCCATATTGCGCATATCCTGCTCGCCGCTCATGGCGTGGATTACCGATCCCGAACCAAGAAAGAGCAGCGCTTTAAAGAAAGCATGAGTAAAGACGTGGAAGACGCCAACTGCAAACGCACCGATCCCTAGAGCAAGAAACATGTATCCCAGCTGTGAGACGGTGGAATAGGCGAGTACGCGCTTGATGTCGTTTTGCACCAGGGCAATCGTTGCGGCGAAAATCGCGGTCAGCGTTCCCACAATCGCCACCGTTTTCATGGAAGTTGGCGCCAGCACGAAAAGTGCATTCGAACGCGCGACCATGTACACGCCCGCGGTGACCATCGTCGCAGCATGAATGAGTGCCGAGACCGGTGTGGGACCTTCCATCGCGTCGGGCAGCCACACATAAAGCGGCAGCTGTGCGGATTTTCCGCAGGCGCCTACGAACAACAGGAGCGTAGCGGCAGTAATAATGGGATCTCCGATAGAAAACTTTCCGCTGCGGGCTAATTCAGTTACTTCAGTCAAGCGGAACGAGCCGAAATACCAGGCAATGGTGAACATTCCCAGAAGAAAGCCGGCGTCCCCGATGCGATTCACAATGAACGCTTTGTTCGCCGCGTCAGTGGCGGACTTGCGATGAAAGTAAAATCCGATCAACAGGTACGAGCACAGACCTACGCCTTCCCAACCCACAAACATCAGCGCATAACTGTTCCCCAGAATCAGCGTCAGCATGGAGAACATGAACAGATTCAGATATCCGAAGAAACGGTAATACCCGCCCTCGTGCGCCATATATCCGGTCGAATAAATATGAATCAACATTCCGACGCCGGTCACAAATAGCAACCAGATGCCGGAGAGCGGATCGAGCAGGAAGCCTGCGTCAGCTTGAAATCGGGCGGGCGTGCCGTCGTGCTTTAGGTAAGTCAGGTGACCGGTATCCGAACCAAGCCAGGTGTAGAGAATATTCTCGTAAGGCTTTCCCGGATTATGGCGGGAGTAATCCGAATATTGCCAAACCGCACCGCAAGCCAATAGGAACGCGATCACCACCACGCCAACGCACACTGCATTTACCGTGGATTTTTGCAGCTTGCGGCCAAAGAAAAACATCGTCGCCGCGCCGAGAGCGGGCAGCAGCGGAATCAGCCAGATGTGTGAGAGAAAGAACATTAGTTAAAACCAGCAATTAGCACTTGGCACTTAGCCAACCACCGAAGTTTCCGACACCTGCTAGTTTCTGTACTGGCTAAATGCCAAGTGCTAATTGCTAAGTGCCGCTCTTCTACCATTTCAACAAATCCACTTCGTCCATATTCACGGTTTCTTTGTTGCGGAAGAACGCAATCAAGATTCCCAGGCCGACCGCGGCTTCAGCGGCCGCATCCGTGATCACAAAGATTGCAAATATCTGGCCGTGCAGACCGTAGATCCGCGAAAATGCCACCAAATTGAGATTGACCGCATTCAAAATCAATTCAATCGACATCAGCACAATCACCACGTTGCGGCGAGTCAGTACTCCGATCACTCCCAAAACGAATAGCGCCGCAGCCACGACCAGATAGTGCAATGTGGTAATAGGAACCATGTAACCCTCAAAGCCGAATGCTAAAAGCTGACTGCTTCAAATCCTCTTCTTCGCCATGACTACCGCCCCGATGATCGCCACCAGCAGCAACAACGAAGCGATCTCAAAGGTGAACATGTAATTGCCGTAAAGCATCACTGCGATCTCCTGGGTGTTGGACTGTTCTGGAAGTTGCGCTACGCGCTCGGGAAAGAGCGATTTCCCTTTGGTATAGACAAGAACGAATAGCACACCCAACGCGACCGCAGCCAATATTCCGACCACCCACTGCTTGTTGAACTGTTCTTCTTTTTGCGACTTCTCAATGTTGACCAGCATGATCACGAATAGGAAAAGGACCATGATGCCACCCGCATAAAGAATGATCTGCACGCCCGCGACAAATGGTGCATAGAGCATCAGGTAGAGTCCGGCCTGTCCGAGCAAAGCCAAAATCAACGCCAGTGCGGAGTGAACGGGATTCCGGCGTGTGATCACCAGGATGCCGGCGACCAACGTCAGTCCAGAGAGAAAGTAAAAGAAAAAAGTTGTGGCGACAGGCTGCATCAGAGCAAGACTCCTGCAACTGCGGTCAGAATGAGCACGCCAATACCGACTGGCAACAGCACCTTCCATCCCACTTTCATAAGCTGATCGAAGCGATAACGCGGGAAGGTGCCGCGATACCAGATGTACAGGTACATAAAGAACGCAACTTTGGCGGAAAACCAGAAAATATCCTGGATACGGCCTCGTACTGGCGGCAGAAACAAAAGCAAGCCAATCAGGCCGAGCACAACGCCGAATCCCGCCAGACCAATCGTCTGCACCCGGAAATATGGATGTTTGGGCATGCGGAACACGCCCACGAGCGCAATCAGTCCCAGTAGAAGGAAAGTTATCCCCGGGAGCAGCGAGAACACCACGTCCCAAGTGCTTCCGCTCAACAGATGTGGAAAGGGACGTAGCCATCCACCCAGCCACAAAGTTACTGCAATGGACGAAACCGCAATCATTGCCGAATACTCCGCGAGAAAGAAGAGCGACCAGCGGAAGCCACTGTACTCGGTGTGAAATCCGGCAGTCAGTTCGGATTCAGCCTCAGGCAGGTCAAACGGCGCGCGGTTGGTTTCCGCCACCATGGCCACAGCAAAAACGAAAAATGCGATCAGCCCGAGCGGAAAGAATTTGAATGCAAACCAAACCTGCTGTGCCTGCTGCGATTGCACGATGCCAATCATGCTCAAGGTTCCAGTGCCGGTCTGGTTAAGGCTAGTCATCAGCACAGCCGAAACTACCGCCAAACCCATGGCGATTTCATACGAAACCATCTGCGCACTCGAGCGCAGCGCCCCCATCAAGGGATAGTGCGAGTTGGACGCCCAGCCCGCCATTACGATCCCCAACACGCTCAGTGACGAAACGCCAAGCATGAAGAGAACGCCAATATTCATATCGGTCACGGCGTGAGTGGGTCCGAAGGGCACAACAATAAAAACGGTGAACGCAGTGATCACGACAATAATCGGCGCGACCCAAAAGACAAATCCGTCCGCCTGGGACGGCATGATGTCTTCCTTGATTAAGAGTTTTATGGCATCGGCAATCGGTTGCAGCAGGCCGTGCGGTCCTACGCGCATGGGGCCAAGGCGGACCTGCATGTGCGCTAGAATTTTTCGCTCCAACCAATTCATCGCAATCACTGCGACCGATAGTCCCAAGAAAATGAGCAGAATATAGACGGACGCCCAGAACATGTTGCCAGCCTGACCCGGCGTGGTAGTGCTGTCGAGATAGGACTTGATGTAATTCAACATCAGCGATCGACCTCGCCCAGCACAATGTCCAGCGTCCCGATGACCGCAATAACATCTGCCACCAGTTGATCGCGCACCATCAGATCCAGTGCCTGCAAGTTGACGAATGAAGGTGGCCGCACCCTTACGCGATACGGCTGCGTCGATCCATCGCTCACGATGAAGTATCCCAGCTCACCTTTCGGAGCTTCTATCGAATGATAGATCTCACCCACCGGAGGCTTTATCACCTTAGGAACTCTGGCCATGATGGGACCTTCGGGAATTCGATCAATGGCCTGGGCAATAATCCGCAGCGACTGTCGCATCTCCTCCATGCGGACGATGTACCGGTCGTAGGTATCGCCACTTTGCCCAATAGGGACTTCAAAATCGAAGTCGGCGTAAGCGGCGTAGGGCTGCGCCTTGCGGATATCCCACTTCACACCGCTGGCGCGCAGCACGGGTCCGGTCACGCCCAGTGCAATGCAATCTTTTGCCGAGATAGTGCCTACACCTTTTGTTCGTTCCACCCAAATGCGGTTGGTGGTGAGCAGTTCTTCGTACTCGCCAATCTTAGGAGTGACGAACTCGAGGAATTTTTTTACTTCGCGCTCGAATCCTTCATAGGTCTCGTAAAGACAGCCACCGATGCGGAATGCGTGGGTGGTGAGGCGAGCTCCACAGTATTTCTCGAAAATTTTGAGGATCTCTTCCCGGTCGCGGAAGGTGTAAAAGAGCGGAGTAATGGCGCCGATATCGAGTGCGTGCGTGCCCAGCCAGAGCATGTGGCTGGCCAGCCGGTTCAGTTCGGCCAGGATGACGCGTATGTATTTCGCGCGGGGCGGAGCTTCAACGTTGAGCAGCTTCTCGACTGACTCGCAATATCCCAGACCATTTGAGACCGCGGCAACGTAATCCATGCGGTCCACATAAGGGTTGAACATGGTGTAGGTACGATGTTCTGCGATCTTTTCCACCCCACGATGGAGATAGCCGATCACACACTCCGTGCCCAGCACTTTTTCGCCGTCCAGCTTCAGGATGACGCGCAGCACCCCATGCGTCGCCGGATGCTGCGGGCCCATATTGATGATGAGTTCGTTGCTGTCGAGAAAAGTCTTCTCGTGTTCTTGCAGTTCCAGGTGAAAGGTGGGATCGGTCATTGCCCGCTCTCGATCCCCAGGTTGATCTGCACCCACTCCTGATCCTGTTGGATGATTCCGTAGTCCTTGCGTAGCGGGTGTCCCTTCCAGCCGTCCGGCAGCAGGATGCGCTTCAGGTTGGGATGTCCGTCGAAACGGATGCCGAACATATCGTAGACTTCACGCTCCAGCCAGTTGGCGGCTGGCCAAATAGGGACTGCACTGGGCACACTCTCACCGTCCGCGATCATGGTCTTCACTCGAATACGCTCGTTACGCGGGAACGAATAGAGAATCCAGATCACGTCGAATTGCTTCTCGCGCTGCGGATAGTGGACCGCCGTTATGTCCACGCAGTAATCAAATTGTTCCTGGTCGCGAAGAACTTGCAGCAACTCGCTCGCGACGGAGGTTTCGGCGACCATGTAGCTCTGGCCGAGGTACGTATTAGCTTCACGAATCCCCGAACCATAATGCGCTTTGAGCTTCGCGACCAAGGTTCTTGGTCTGGTGTGGACTGTACTGTGCCGGGTACGGGATCGCCCACCGCTGGTTTCGGCTGGCCAGTCGGCGGCGGTGTAGGCGACTTGGTTTCCTCGGACATGGCTATGAAACTGGAAGCACCGGCGCCGCGAACTCTCTGAAAAAAGGAACGTTAACTTTTAACAGCTTGTAATTATTGTGTCAACGGCGCTAGCGTCGCGGGAGTTGAAAACGTTCCACCAGATCGCGAATGCGTTGCGCATCCCGCTTGCGGTGTCCGTGGCTGGAAATCGGATTGCTCCCTCCGGAAGAATCGATACGAATGTCAGACCAAAATACTCCTGTCGAAATCTGCACGGACGCCACTGCCGGTATCGCAATGCTCTCTTGTGTGCTGCCAAACAGCCGCGGCTTGATGCGCAACACGTGCTCCGGACTGACCACAATACGAGTGGGAAAGAAAAAATTCCCGCGCGTCAAACGGCTGGCGGTGAAGCTCTCTGCGTTGGATGTCGCATCAGCCATGTTTCCACTCTCTCTCTAATTTCGGGCGTCGCTTGTCAACCAAACGCTCGCTGGCTAAATGCCAACTGCCGGTTTCTACACCCATTCCAGAGCGCCTTTTTTCCAGATCCAGATGTAGCCCACAATCAAAATGGCAAGAAAGATCAGCATCTCAATCAATCCAAACATGCCTAGCGCCTTGAACTTTACCGCCCATGGGAATAGGAAGATAGTCTCCACATCGAAGACAACGAACAGGATGGCGACAATATAGTAACGGACGGTGTAACGGCCTCGCGAGTAATCGACGGGATCGATGCCACACTCGTAAGGCATTAACTTTTCTTTGCTCGGATTTTCCGGCCGCACCAGTTTGGCAGCCAGCAGCGTGACCGGAATCAGAATCCCGATCAGCGCGATAAATATAAAAATGGGAACGTAATTCTGTGGCATCAGCTCCCTCAGGGCACTTCTCTACTGACTTTTCACGGAACCGTCAAGCCAGTAATACTATCGCCGACAGCCTCCCGCTTCAAGGACTCTTAGCGCGACAAGGGTGGTTCTCGAACGCATCTACCGTGACTCATGTTTATAATCGCTCCTTTGCATTCGGTGCTTGCGCAAAATAAGGAACCCATTGGCACTCGACGAAAAAATATACGAACTGCGCCGTGAGAAGCTGAAACAAATTGAAGCTCTTGGGCAGCCAGCTTATCCCCACAAGTACGACTTTACCCACACCATTCCGCAGGTGTTATCCGATTATTCGGATAAAACAGCGGAACAACTGGAAGCTCCACGGGTGAACCTGCGTGTCGCGGGAAGAATCATGGCCATCCGGCTGATGGGGAAGGCAGGATTCGCCCACTTACAGCAAGGCGGCCAGCGGCTGCAAATCTACGTAAAGAAGGACGCGGTCGGCGAAAAGGGATTCGAGCTCTACAAACTGCTCGATCTCGGCGATCACATCGGCGTCAGCGGATATTTGTTCCGCACCCGTACTGGCGAACTTTCGGTGCATGTGGACGAGATTGCTTTCCTTTCCAAGGATCTGCTGCCCTTGCCGGAAAAATGGCACGGACTGACTGACGTCGAACTACGCTATCGTCAGCGTTACCTCGACCTGATTATGAATCCGGAGGTGCGCGAGGTTTTCTTAAAGCGCAGCAAGCTGGTGCAATCGCTGCGGCGATCGCTGGACGCGCAAGGGTTCATCGAAGTAGAGACGCCGATGATGCAGCCGATCGCCGGTGGCGCGGTGGCCCGCCCCTTTGTCACCCATCACAATACGCTCGACATGGATCTCTATCTTCGGATCGCTCCAGAGCTCTACCTTAAGCGTCTGACCGTCGGTGGGCTCGATCGGGTCTACGAGATCAATCGCAACTTTCGCAATGAGGGCCTGGGATGGCGCTGGAATCCCGAATTCACCATGCTCGAGTTTTACCAGTCCTACACCGATTTTCGCGGAGTGATGGACCTCACACAAAAGTTAATTGAGCAGGCCGCCCAGGACGTCACCGGAGGAGCGAAAACCAAGTGGGGAAAGCACGAGATCGATTGGACTGGTTCGAACTGGCAACGCATGACAATGCGCGAGGCGATTATTCGTCATTGGCCGGATGCGGCCGGCGCAAAACCGGGAGTGTCCGATTTCGCCTCTCGAGATTCGGTGAAGGCTCTGGTACAACGCTTCAACACCGCTCATGCTCACATCGCCTACGATCCCAATGAGCCGCCAGGCAAAACAATCGCGAATCTTTTTGAGGCAACAGCGGAAGAGCACCTGATCCAGCCGACAATCATTTACGAGTTCCCTGCCGCCGTCTCACCGCTTTCCAAAAATAAGGCCGATGAACCGGATTGGGTAGAACGCTTCGAGGTTTTTGCCGGCAAAATGGAAATTGCCAATGGCTTTAGCGAGCTGAACGATCCCGAAGAGCAGCGCCGCCGATTCGAGCAGCAATTGAAGGAACGCGAACGCGGCGACGAAGAGGCTCACCAGATGGACGAGGACTACATTCGCGCGTTGTCCTATGGAATGCCGCCGGCGGGAGGTGTCGGGGTGGGAGTGGATCGTCTCGCCATGCTGCTAACCGACTCGCACACTATTCGCGATGTGATCCTCTTTCCCTTGCTCCGCCCGGAGAAGGATTCCGCGACGGAAGACAATGACAAGCCATAGTTATCGAGTTAACCGCAGTTTCCGGATAGAACGTTCGCTCCCTTTCCAGCGTTTTGTTCTTTTCGACGTCTTAATTTGTGGAGGTGGCGCCACGCTTATTCTGGGACCATTTCCAGGCTGTGGAGACGATTTCTTCGAGCGAGCGTGTCGCTTTCCAGCTCAGCAATTTCTCCGCCCGGGTTGGGTCGGCCACTAATTCTGACGGGTCCCCCGGCCGTCGCGGCGACATCCGTTTAGGAACTTCCCGCCCAGAGATCCGCTCAATGGTGGAAATGACCTCCCGCACGGAATGCCCTCTCCCAGTTCCCAGGTTCAATTCCGCCGAGTTTCCTCTCTCGAGATGCTCCAAGCCCAGGATATGCGCCTCGGCTAGATCGTTCACATGAATGTAGTCGCGGACACAAGTGCCATCAGGCGTTGGATAGTCGTCACCATAAATCTCCAGAACACCACGCTCCGCGTGGATCGCCTCGAACGCCACGGGAATCAGGTGAGTTTCCGGGTCGTGGATCTCGCCAATTAGCCCACTTTCATCTGCCCCTGAAGCGTTGAAGTAACGAAAGCTCACGAAACGCAATCCGTACGCGCGATCATAGGCCTCAAGCGCATATTCAAATGCCAGCTTGGAAGCTCCGTAAGGGTTGACCGGCAAGCGCGGGGTTTCTTCGGTGATAGGTATTTTTGCAGGATTACCGTAGACGGCACAAGTGGAAGAGAAAATGAACTTTCGCACTCTGGAATCCAACACTGCGTCCAACAGTGAAAGGCCAACGACCAAATTATTCTGAAAATATTTTCGTGGATGTGAGACGGACTCCCCTACATAGGCGTGGGCTGCAAAATGCATGACCGAATCCACTCGTCGCAGCACCGCTGCCAGTTTGGGGGTATCGGAAATGTCGCCGACGATTAACTCAAATCCACTGGCGAGTGAGGCATGACCGGTTGATAGGTTGTCATAAATAATGACCTTGTAGCCTTTGCGTTTGAGGGCATGGGCTGCATGGCTTCCGATGTATCCGGCACCTCCAATCACCAGAACTGACAATTTGGCCTCTTTTGATATGTACCTGACATTTTCTGGTCAAGCGGGAAGGATTCTAGCAGAACTCGGTGTGCGAGAAACGGCACCGAGTCAGCATTACCAACTGGGTGAATGCGGATGTGTTCCAGATTCTAACGTCAAGGCGCCAGCTGGCAAATACTTTCACTCATTCGCCAGCCGGCAATTGGACGTTGAAGGTTAGAATGTGTAGATCAAGTCGAACTGCATGCGCCGCAGGTGAGGTTCGACCTCGCCGGGCGTCGTTCCTGCCGCCAGCACGGCATGTTGCAAGTCGCTGTTCAGACTCCGACCATACCAGAACGTGTAGCTGGCTTGCGTGTTCTGGCGCAGCTTCCAGAGAGCGTAGAAGCGGTTCTGCAGAATGTTGGTAGGCGCGCGCTGATCGCTCTCGGCGAATGACGCGAGCGCGGCGTCCTGTTCTTCGCGCAACCACGCATAACCAATCTGGATGTCGTTCTTGTTCTTCACCTGTCCCAGGCTGATGTCGGCCAAGTACGTATGCGACTGTTTGCCTAGATTGGTCAGAACCGCGCCTGCCGCGTCAAGAGGATGGTCTTTTGCGCTTAGGTTGTTTTCGTACTCGAGCACAAGATTCAACGGCAATCGGCTCATACCAGTCTTGATCTGGTTATTGAGAATTACGTCGGCATAGAAGAACTGCGACCAGAAATGAGGCTTCCCACCGGCATCGGTAAAAGTGGAGTTAGTCATGCCGTTCGGGGAAAACGCGCACGGCGGTGTCGAGGGTAGCCCGGCGCCCTTGGCGCAACCTGGTCCTTCGCCCGGGATTGGCAGGTTGCCCGTAGTCGTCGTAGCTTGGGTTGCGAATGCGCTGGCCTGCAAAATAGAGTCTGGATTATTCCACTTCATCAGCATGAAGGAAGGTGTGCTGGTGAGAGGTCCAATTTGCACCCTGCCGGCGACCTGTCCGCCCAGGACATAGGAGTCTGTACCCGCTGTCACTTCGTTGAACAGCGTCTGCAGCAGCGTGAAAGAAACATTCTTTATGAGCGGCGTCTTTAGGTCCCACGAGAATTTCTCGCTGAATCCTTCAGGATTGATGTCAGGATCGCCGGTCACATGGGTCCGGTTCCACGTGTACGCGAACTTGCCGCCGGTCAGCGCGAGCCACTTATGAGCCGTCGGATTATACGTAACGTAGCCACGGTCCAAGCCGATGGTGTGCCGATTAAAGAAGTTGCTTAACGTCGTGTTGGTGCTGGTCGGATCCCCCAACGAACCAGTTGCAAGAACAAGTCCGCCTACAAAATCTTCGGAGAGCTTTCCATCCACCCCGAAGCGTACGCGGACGCGTGCCCGGTTGCGATCCAAGCACGCAGCGCAATCCTGGAAAAAGCTTTCTCCGCGAATTCGTATGTCGCCGTTGAACCGGAATCGGCTCAGTACGTCCCGCAGCTCGCTGATCTTTTTATTCTCATCCTGGTTTTTGCCATTCACGATAGAAAGCGCCGTCTTGGCTTCCACTGCATTAGCTGAAGCCTGATCGGCCAGACGCTCCGCTTCGGTGGCTGATTGCTGCGCCTGCGTGGCTGTGTTTTGAGCCTGCTCAGCGCTGCTCTGGACTTTCTGCGCTGACGCATTCGCTTGCTGCGTTGCCTCAAGCACTTGCTGCAGTTGTGACTTTATCGCGTCCATTTGCTGGCGTTGCGCTTCTAATTGCTGTTGTTGAGCGCTTACCAAATCGCGCAGATCTTTTACATCTTGTTGGGATACGCTGGGTGTGGTGCGGGCCCTTTTCGGCTTTGTCGGCGGGGCGGACTGAGCGACAACGGTTGCGGCCATTGCGGATATCAACACCGCGGCTCTAAACCATCCTGAATAGGCTTGCATGCGAATCGGCTCCTGATTGGTTTCGGAATAAGAATCCGCACGCACGCAATCTTATTGAGTGTTGTGGTTTCAGGTAACTCTACTAAGTCGATGAACTAACTTGTATTACGAGCCGATTTTCGCTCCGTGTTGATTTCAGCTCTGAACCTTGGGAACTGCGGAACGGGTGACGATCGGCCTACGTGGCCGGCGTCAACCCCCACTTTTGCTGCAACCTGCGTTCGATCGTCCTGAAGACCAGACCATCCACGATGTATCCAATGGCAACGATCAGGATCATGACCGCGATCACCAGGCTCATATCATTCAGGTCGCGTCCCATCATCAGCATCTGGCCCAATCCCAGGCTTACGAAAATCATCTCGCCGGAAATCAGCGAGCGCCAGGCAAATGCCCATCCCTGCTTCAGTCCTGAAACGATGTACGGCAGGCTCGCCGGCAACAAGACATGCCAGAACAACTGGAAGCCTCGCGCACCCAAATTTCTTCCAGCCATGCCATAAATCTTCGGCATCTGCTGACGCCCCGTCTCCATGGCGATGGTGACCGACAGCAGCGAGCCCATCACCACCACGAAGAGGATGGCTTTCTCCGTCAATCCGAACCAGAGCACGGCCAGCGGTAGCCAGCAGATGCTGGGCAAACTTTGCAGGCTGACCAACAGGCCGCCCATGGTCTGTTCCAGGAACTTGTTACTGGCTACGCCTAAACCCAAGACCATTCCCAATATCACGGACAAGCTGTATCCGAGCAGCATGCGCTTCATGCTGACACCGATGGCGATCCAGAAACTGTGATCGGCGAAGCCGGCCCACAACGACTCCATTACCCCTTGCGGGGTTGGGAACACATACGGTGGCCACACTTTCAGCTTGGCCAGCAACAACCAGACTCCAATCAGGACCGAATAAAACACCAGGTATCTAGCGAGCCGCTTCATGGCTGTACTCCGCTTCCAGGGACTTGTTGATCTCTTCGCGCAGGTCGTCCAGAATCTCGCGCGCAGTTTTCGCGACGGTTACATCTTCGAGCTGACGCGGCCGCGGCAGGTCAATAAGGAATTCCCGCTTCACTCGCCCCGGACGGAAGGTAAACAGCACCACGCGATCTCCCAGCCGCACCGCTTCGCGTACATTGTGCGTCACGAAGATAATGGTCCGGCCAGTTTCCGCCCAGATGCGCTCCAGTTCGTCATGCAGCAGATCGCGGGTTTGAGCGTCCAGTGCGGCGAAGGGCTCGTCCATCAGTAGCACGTCTGGCTCGGTGGCCAGCGCGCGGGCCAATGCCACTCTTTGCCGCATCCCGCCCGATAATTGATGAATGTAACTATCTTTGAATTTTGCCAGATGGACCAGACGCAGGTAGTACTGGATTTTCTCCTGGCGCTCGGCCTTGGAGATACCCTTCATCTTCATTCCGAATTCGACGTTCTCTCCCACGGTCAGCCACGGAAATAGACCGAGTTCCTGAAAAATCAGAATACGATCTGTACCCGGTCCCTCAACCAGTTTGTCGTCTATCCGCACATTGCCCGACGTCGGCTGCTGCAGCCCCGCGATCAAGTGCAACAGAGTCGATTTGCCGCACCCCGATGGCCCAACCACGCAAACGAACTCCCCGGGATTCACCTTCAGATTGATGTCCTCGAGCGCGAGTAGCTGTGTTCCGCCGTTGGCTTTGTAGCTGAGCGAAATTCCCTGCAACGACACTTTGGCGGTGGCCTTCACTTCGGGTTGACGGTGGGGCAGTACGGCTAATCCTACTCCCGCTTTCCAGCGGTTTAATGCGGCACGAGCTGGACTTCTATGGTCGCCTGAAAAAGATGGCTGAGGAGTTGGATTGGCTGTCATTGGATCGCCTTCTTTCCTTTTTCCACCAAAACCTGGTTTAACAAGGTCAAGTCGTACATTCCCGACAGATCCGGCATCTGACGGCCGAGAAAGCCCGCGTCGTAGGCCGATCGAGCTGAAGTCAGCAACGCGTTTCGGATTGGATCGTAGGTAACCTGAAGCCGGCCGAAAGCCTCATCGAGCACGCCAGCGGAGAGCGCTTTGGTGGTCTCCTTCTGAATTTGCTGGTTCAGGATCTTCTTGGCTTCCGGCAGATGATCGTTGATCCAATCCGTCAGTTCAACGTGTGCCCGAATCCATGTCTTCATCAGATCAGGATGCTCGCGTAAGAACTTGGTGCTCACGATCAGGTGTGCGGTCACGAATTGACCTTGAGGCCACAAATCACGTTCATCCAGGAATAGGCGCCCGTTGCCTTCGCGGATCAAGCGTGTGGCCCACGGCTCGGGCGCCCAGGCGGCATCCAGTTCCTTTTTCAAAAACAGTGTGAGTTGGTCGGGATTGGCCAGCGGGATAACCTGCACATCGCCGCCTTTGTCGGCGGACTTCATCCCGTGCGCCTTCAGCCAGGCGCGTAATGCGACATCCTGAGTGTTACCCATTTGCGGCGACGCAACCTTCTTGCCGTGGAAATCCTCGGGCTTGTCGATCCCAGAATCGTTGCGTACGATCAGCGATGCGCCCCCGCTGGTTGCTCCAGCGACGATTCGCAACGCTTCCCCTTGAGATCGTACGTAGCCCGTGATCGCCGGATTGGGACCGATATAGGTCATATCGATGGCCCCAGAAAACAGCGCTTCGATCGCGGAAGGTCCGGCATTGAAACTTTTCCAATCGATTTTCGCGTTCGAGCCCAGCGCCTTTTCGAACCATCCATTGGCCTTACCCACCATAGCTTGCGGGTGCGTGATATTCGGAAACGCTCCTACCCGAATGACAGTTCCCTGCCCCCAACCTGAAATAGAAAGACTAAGAATGAAAACTAGGATGATCAGGACCTTCTTATTCATCTCTTCCCCTGTTCCCGTGAACTACCATTGGAAGAATGCCACTCTCGGCTTCCTTCTTCTTGCGTTTCTTTCTCGCCTTCAATGCTCCTGAACCTTGTCCACTGACAATATCGGCCAGCGAGGTGTGTTCCAGGATGCGGGCAGCAGCATCGCGAACCTCAAGGAATACACGATAAAGAGCGCGATGCTCAGCGTCGCGATCGATCAGGCTGCGAAGTTGTTCGGCATCTCCAAAAGGCGCGAGCGGCCCGTCAATCAACCGGATAATTTCGCTGAGATAGATATCCGAGGGAGGACGCCGCAACTGATATCCGCCCTTCGCCCCGCGGACGCTTTCGACAATGCGTGCGTTTTTCAATTCCAGCAAAATCAGTTCCAGGAACTTTTCCGGCAGTTCTTCTTCATACGCAATATCGCGAATGCGGATGGCGCCTTGATTGTGGTGGCGCGCCAGCATCATCATGGCTTGCAGCGCGTATAACCCCTTTTGCGAGATCTTCATGGTTTTCTATACTGCCATAAACCCTATCGTTTTAATAGAGTTTATCGACATAAGAGAGATTAGCAATCTCGGTGCCAGACCGGGCTTCGAAAGGACGCTTAATATGTATTGTTGTTTCAATCACTTGAGAGGATAGCGGACTCGACGGGCGGCCCTCGAATGTGCAGCGATTTTCCACTCGGCTGAACTGTTTTGGGTCGAGCCTAGATTGGGCACCACATTGTTGCGCCCCGGCGTGATACCACTCAACGGCTCAGCCTGAGGAGCTGCACCGTAATGTTATCGGGTCCGCCTCGTTGTTTTGCCAAGGCGATCAGATCCTTGCATGCTTGTTCCGGTTGCCGTGCGACCGCGCCCCTTATTTCACTCTCGAATACCACGCCCCATAAACCGTCGGTGCAAAGGATTAGTACATCGTCTTTTTGCAGCGCGATCGGCTTGGGAGCAGTCTCTGGGAATACGTTGCCGCCCGAACCGAGCGCGGCGGTAAGAATGTGGCGCTGCGGATGGGATTCCGCTTCTTCCGCGCTGAGAATTCCTTCTTCCACCAACCGGCTCACGTAGGAGTGATCCCGAGTAAGGAGGGATATGGAGCCGTCGCGAACCATGTACAAGCGGCTGTCCCCGACATGTGCGTAGTAGAGATTATTTTCCAGCAACGCGATCGCAGTGCACGTCGTTCCCATGCCGTGCAGCGCCGGATCATTGCTCGCTTGCTCCTGAATCCGCTGGTGCGCTGCGCGAAATCCGGTACTCAGCAATGCTTGCGGATTATCGTGAATACTGCTGGAGTAAACCTGCTCGACGGTCTCTACGGCGATGCGGCTGGCTTCCTGGCCGCCTTCATATCCGCCCATGCCGTCGGCCACGATAGCCAGCCGGCCTTTACGACGGAATTCTTCTTCGCTCGCGGGTTCCCAATAGGAGTAGCGGTCCTCATTGTTTTGTCGCTGACATCCCACATCGCTCAGGCTCGCAACTTCAATCCCCGGACGAATCCGCATCGCACCTCGCACCTCGACCTACGTTCCCCTCATTGCGATCGGGGCACTGGATTATATCGGAGGAGAAAGGAATGCAGCACTTAGCATTTGGCACTTAGCACTTAGCCCCCGAAGATCGTTTTCACCAATCTTGAGCGGAACCATCACCGGCCTGTGATGGGCTAAGTGCTAATGCTGATCTCAAAACCCCGGCGCCTTTTCCTTATTGAAGTCGCACACCCCGGTTGTCGGCTGGACAGGCAGCGGCGGAGGAGTTAGCCACCGCGGCGTGCCGAAATCAAAAAACTCTAGCATGTTGTCCGCGGCGGCATCACGAGCGCTCAGTGCTGGTACATTGAACCTGACCTCAATCAGCCGCAGGATGGAAGTCAAATCGCGCCACGTATGAGATACAAAGTTCGGTCTAACCCAGGGAGACACAACAATAATAGGTATCCGAAATCCGATGTGCGAGAAATCGCCCGGCTGGTCCCCCGCTTTTAGCATGGGGGGGATGTTGTCTGGCGGAATAGCGCTTGCAGGTACTACATGGTCGTACAAACCTCCCCCTTCGTCATATGACAAGATGAACACCGAGGATGCCCACGAGGGACTATTCATCAGCCCATCGATGATCTTTTTCGTGTTTGCCGCACCAATCTGAATGTTCTCGCCGGGGTGTTCATCAAGCCCGGAAGGCCCACCGCGTTCGACGAAGATTACCGACGGCAGAGTAGCCTCATTTTGCAGATCGGTATACCAGGAAGAAATCGGAGCCAGCTTATTGGCATCGCGCTGGTACGTGGACCACTGCGGCAAATAGATGCCGTTGTCTTGATAGTAATAGCGCCAGGAAACGCCGGCTGCGTCCAGCTTGTCAAAGATGGTTGGTTGTGTCCATCCTCCCGGCGGCGGAGGGTCAGGGAAAATGTGTCCGAACGAGGTGCCGGCAAAAAGATACATCCGGTTGCCATTGGTGTTAGTCATCACTGGCGAGAAAAACCGGTCGCTGGTGGCGAATTGGGTTGCGAGTTCGTAATAGTACGGCAGATCGGTTTCATCGTAATAGCCCATGGCCCGCGTGCCGGTGGGATCAATGCTCGAAGCCACTGAGGTGGACGTCTTCATGAATCCATCCATCTTCCCGCCATTCCAATCGCGATGGCTTTCGTTCCAGTAAGGACTCAGATTTTCATGACAGACGGTCTGAAAGTGGAAGGGATGAACGGCTTTGCCCTGGGTGTTGTACAGCGTGGCACCCAGAGGTAGACCATCGACGGTATTGGGCAGCCCCTTTGAAACCCGGTATTTTCCCAGCATGCCAAAATAGTGGTCGAACGAGCGGTTTTCTTGTACGTAGAAGATGACGTGCCGCAGATTCGTCATGCCGCTGGTGGAGACCACCCGGAGAGAAAACGGTTTGCTGAAGGAAACACCGTTCTGGTCCTGCGCAGTGATCGTCAACGCGTGCGTCCCAGCCGCGAGATTGGTTAGATATACATCCAAGGTTTGGGAATTGGTCTGATAAATCGAAGTTCCATTCTCAAAAATCTGAATGGTTTGCACCGGACTCGAGTCCGTGGTGCCGGCTACCAGATGAACCGGCGAACTCATCTTGGCTCCGCTGCCCGGGGTGCAGATGGTTATGGATTGATTCAGCGCCGACAACTTGCATGGCGGACTCATGCTTACATTTACATTGGTCTTGAAGGTGGCTCCGCTATTGTCCCAGGCTTGCACCGTGACCAGGTGATTTCCAATCGCAAGATTGATGTAGGTGTCGATCGTACTGGCATTCACTTGCTGTACGAGAGCGTTATCAACATAGATCTGAAGGGCTGTTACTGTGTGCTTCGAATCGGTAGTGCTGGCCTGAACGTGAGTAGGGGTAGGCACAATCAGGTTTTGTGTCGGAGTGCAGACTGTAACTGAAGGGTCCGTGGGCCCAGGTGTGCAGGTGCCGGCGCTCGCAGGCGTCGAAATCGCACACAGCAAGAGCAGAATCAGCGCCGGCAACTTGAAACCGGGGCTGACGAAAGCTGCGCGAATATCGGTCAGCATAGGAGACCTCTCAGTTAGCAGATTAGAATTCATGACACCCCCGGTGACTCACTAGCCGCGCACAGGAAGGAAGGCTAAATTAGGACGTTAAATTGCAAGAAAGGGTTGCCCTTGAAATCAGGATGAACTCGGTGACTATGTCCGACAGAGCGGCTGTTTCCAGGGTATTGAAGCAGCAGGAAGACCTCGCATGAATCTTTGCCCATGTCTATGCAAACCACGTAATCTCCTGGGCCCCTAGAATGCACCAGGGGGAAAGATTGGTCTAGCCTAGCCAAGTGAACACCATCGATTGGTACGACCTTACAGGGCTGGCAACTCTTCTCTTAATCTTAACTGTGACCCACTGGCTTTTGCCTTCATCATTTGCGCGGCGAGATTCAGGATACGACTGGCGGCAGCGTCAGGTTTTATGCCGCGGTCGTGAATGTTGGAGATGAGATTTCGGTTTGCGTCCGTGTGAGCCCTGAGCGGGCGATATGCCAAATATGCCGACAAGCTCTCCGCGGTAGCGAGCCCCGGTCGTTCTCCGATCAGCAGTATCGCAATCGTCGGAGCAAGCATCTCGCCGATCTCATTCAGAATCCCCACTCGGCAGTGACGGATTACAAACGTCTGGCCCACTGTCCACCCTCGTGCTTTGGCTCCCTCATAAAGTAGAGGCAGCAACCTGGGGACTTGCGCGGAGACCGCGGCTACCGACAGCCCATCGCCGACCGCGATCTGCAGATCGTTCCCCGGAGAACAGCGTTTCGACACATCGGACCCTGATGCTTCACTGAAAGTCCTGCCCATAGGCGGCTGCAACAGAAACTCGTCCTTAGAGTTCGCCCGTGTACAAACCTCGAACAACCCCCACTGCTTCACAAAAGCTGCTCCCAATTGTTTGTCGAGGTCCAGTTCTGCGCGGACGGCATCCCGCGCATTGGCGTGAGCCGCACGCAGTT
This sequence comes from Acidobacteriales bacterium 13_2_20CM_55_8, assembly GCA_001914815.1. Lineage (GTDB taxonomy): Bacteria > Acidobacteriota > Terriglobia > Terriglobales > Acidobacteriaceae > 40CM-3-55-5. The sequence continues at coordinate 8,347 of MNDG01000041.1, read as the reverse complement.
CCAGTTGTGTGCCCGTTCGGTACGCAGCCCCCGCCCGGCCCACGATCAGACGCGCCGGAGTGCGGGCTCGGATCTTCATTACGATTTCGGGCCACTCCAAAGAAAGCGGTTCGTCCGGCTCGGAGCTCATTTAAACCGTCTTTTCCAACGACGACTCCAGTCCTTGCAGCAAGTGACGCCGCGTGGATGCGTCAAGCAAAGCTGGTTCCGCGTCACGATAGATTCCGATACCTTGCAGCCAGGCCAGAAATTCCGGAGCGGGCTGAAGTTTGAAAAGCCTTCTTACCGCGAGTGCATCGTGGTAGCTGGTGGATTGATAGTTCAGCATGACATCATCGGCACAGGGAACACCCATGAAGTAGTTGCATCCTGCGGCCGCCAGTAACAACAGCAGATTGTCGGCCGAGTTCTGGTCGGCCTCCGCGTGGTTCGTGTAACAGACATCGCAACCCATGGGCAGACACAGCAGCTTTCCCATGAAGTGATCTTCCAACCCAGCGCGAATGATTTGTCGTTCATCGTACAAGTATTCCGGCCCAATAAAGCCAACGACGCTGTTCACCAAAAATGGCTCGAACACCCGCGCCACGCCGTACGCTCGCGCTTCCAGCGTGAGCTGGTCCACACCATGATGAGCTTCCGCCGAAAGTGCGCTTCCCTGCCCCGTTTCAAAGTACATCAAATTGTCCCCTACCCAAGGCACATCACGGCGGCGATGATGTTCCATTGCCTCTTCTCGCCCCTCCTTCAGCATTGCCAAAGTAACTCCAAAACTTCGATTCGCAGCTTCCGTGCCGCCGATCGATTGGAAGAGAAGGTCCACCGGAGCTCCACCACGCAACGCAGCAAGTTGAGTCGTAATGTGTGCCAGGCAGCACGTCTGAGTCGGGATGTTATAGACATCGACGAGGCGTTCGAGTCCGCGCAGTATGGTGCTAACTGTTTCCACCGAATCGTTGGCAGGATTCACGCCAATGACTGCATCCCCACACCCATAAAGCAATCCTTCAAAAGCGGAAAGCAAAATTCCGCCAATATCGTCAGCGGGGTGGTTAGGTTGCACGCGGATTCCCAACACCCCAAGCTGGCCCATTGTGTTTCGGCACTTGGTAATATTGCGGATCTTCACCGCAGCCAGTACAAGATCTTTGTTACTCATGATCTTGGCCACGGCGGCTACGATTTCTGGAGTGATCCCGCGCTGAATTTGCCGCAGCTCTTGTTCGCTGGTCGCATCCCCGAGGATGTACTCACGGAATTCGCCCACCGTCATGCTGCGGATGGGCCGAAAAGCTTCTTCATCGAATGTTTGAAGAAAGAGGCGACTGACGTCGTCCACGGAAGGATCGATCAAGGGTTGTTGGACGATTTCTGCCAGCGATAGATCAGCCAGTTTGCACTTGGCGGCCACGCGTTCCCGCTCTGATCGCGCCGCCAGCCCTGCCAACTGATCACCAGACTTCTCCTCGTTCGCCTTGGCAAATAATTCCCGGAGGTCCCGAAAGGAAAATCGCTCGGACATATTACGCAAGCGTAGATTACTAGTGGCAAGTAAACCAGCGCGTAGTTTGAGAAGGTTGTTCTAGCCACCATTCACTAGCCACTAGCCACTTTTCACGCCGGACGTTTCCTTCTCACCATGTGATAGATGGCGAGAAGCAACAACGCTCCCACCACCGACATGATGAAGCCGGCTGATTGTCCTTCCTGATACAAACCTAACGCCCGCCCGATCCAAGTCCCAACCACCGATCCCGCGATGCCCAGGAGTATTGTCACAATGAACCCACCAGGATCCTTCCCCGGCATGAGAAGCTTTGCTATTACCCCGATTACCAGACCAATCAGCACCACTTCTAGCCAATGCATTGCGCTGTCCTCCGTTTTGAGAGATTCAAATCAATCGGGTCACAGAACGCGGGCGAGTATACACCCTCAGAATGCATCACTTCCGTTTTCCCAATTCTCGAACTACTCGACTGTGCGCGAGGCTCTGGAGTCCGGTTGCGACCGACCCGCCACCATACCGCATCCCATGCCAAAAGTCCCACCGTGACTGTGGGCGTTCTTATAATTAAGATGGTAAGGGCGAATTATGGGACTAGCCAGGAGCCTGCAGAAAAGAGGGAGGATAAGAAAATGAGAGTAGGGTTCATTGGGCTGGGAAAAATGGGATCAGCTATGGCTCGCAACCTGATCAAAGCGGGGCACGAACTTGTGCTTTACAACCGGACTCGGAGGCGTGCGGAGGAGTTGCAACCGCTAGGTGCACGAGTTGCTGAAACTCCAGCCGAGGCGGCCCACGGAGTAGAAGCATTGATCACCATGCTCGCCGATGATCGTGCGGTTGAAGATGCCATGCTCGGCCCCGGACAAGCTCTTCAGTCGCTCCCTGCCGGCGCTGTTCATATTGGTATGAGCACGATCAGTGTCGCGCTTTCGCGAAGACTGACGGCAGCGCACCGGGAAAGGCAGCAGCACTACGTTGCTGCTCCGGTCTTTGGTCGTCCCGAGGCTGCTGCCGCAGGGAAGCTCTTCATCGTTACCGCCGGGCCAGTCAAACAAGTTGAGCGCTGTCAGGTGCTGTTCGACGCCATGGGACAAAAGACATTTGTGGTTGACGAGGAACCATCGTCAGCGAACGTAACCAAACTGGCTGGGAATTTCCTGATTTCCACCCTGATTGAGAGCTTGGCTGAAGCATTTTCCCTCGTCCGAAAGTCCGGGCTAGATCCAAATAAGTTTCTGGAAGTTCTCACCGGCTCGCTGTTCGCGGCGCCAATTGTCACCAACTACGGAGGCATGATCGCCGCCAATCACTTCGAACCGGTAGGTTTCAAATTGCCGCTCGGATTCAAAGACAACCGGCTGGTTTTAGCCGCAGCGGAAGAAGCTGCTGTACCCATGCCAATGGCCAGTCTGGTTCACGACCGATTTGTAGCTGCCATAGCGCAGGGCTTGGGAGATAGCGACTGGAGCGCCATCGCTCGTATTTCGTTTCGGAATGCCGGACTGGAGAAGGCAGCATAACCCGCCTCGTTCGGCAAAAGCCGACTCTGCGAACGTTCTATGGCTCTCTCACTCCGCTTGCGCTGAATGGCGAGCCGGGGGCCAGTATGAAAAAAGTTTCACCTCCCGGTACCCAACTATCATCCAAAGCCGTCAGCGGCTTTTGCACGATTACGCGTGAGCAGCGCCACGGCATTCAAAAGCATCATTAATGTGCGCGGCAAACGAAATTCGTTTCAGCCGCTGCTATTTGCCAACTAATTAACCACAATAGAAAAGCGAGAAAGAACGAGGAAGCAATTTGAATAGGCCGCTCTCGAATTTGGCCGCGCCGGCGGGCTGCGCATGCGCGGTGGTTCTCGTACTTCTCATTCCCACCAGCCTCAAGCCGCAAACGCTCATCCCCGGACAGCCCCCGCCGGCTGCGTCCGAAGCAAATTCAACTTCATCCACCACTATCCGGGTGCCGGGACAAACCTCAACCACCAGTCCATTCCTGGGCAGCATTCCCTCCGGGGAGAAAACAGCCGCGATTTTGCCCTTATCGATGGAAGAAGCATTAAACCGCGCCCTGAAATACAACCTGGGGCTAGTGCTCGGCAACCAGGACACGCGTTCCGCCCGAGGCGCCCGCCTGCGCGCACTCAGCGATTTGTTACCGCGGTTGACCACGCGAACCTCGGAATCTATTGAGCAGATCAATCTGGCAGCATTCGGCTTTCCCGCTACGCCAACCATCCCCGCTGTAGTGGGTCCGTTTAGCGTCTTCGACACCCGCGCTACCTTGGGCCAGCCGATCTTCGATCTGCATGCCTGGAACAACACTCGCGCCGGTTCAGAAAATATCAGGGCTGCCGAGTTCAATTATCAAGACGCGCGCGAAACAGTTGTACTCGTGGTCGCCAATCTTTATTTGGAATCGCTGGCCGCCCAAGCCAGGGTGGAATCCGCGCAGGCACAGTTTGCTACCGCAGATGCGATTTACAAGCAATCAGTGGACTTGAAAAATAGCGGAGTAGCCGCCGGTATTGACGTGTTGCGAGCCCAAGTCCAGTTGGGAGCGCGCAGGCAGCGCTTGCTTGCGACTGCAAATGATCTGCAAAAACAATACCTCAACCTTGGCCGTGCTATCGGCTTGCCCCCGGGACAGCAGTTCACGCTTACCGACCACATGCCACAGGCTCCTGCTCAGACCGTGTCCCTGGAACAGGCGATTGCCGACGCCTACAATAATCGGGCTGATTACAAACGTTCGCAATCGCTGGTACGCTCTGCCGATATTGCGAGAAAAGCGGCCGCGGCGCAGGCCCTACCTTTATTGCGATTTGATGGCGACTATGGAGTGATCGGAAGCGGTCCATCGAACTCCCACGGTACCTTCGATGCGGCCATTGCTCTGCAGATTCCGATATTTCAAGGTGGGCGCGTGCGCGGCGAGGTTCACCAAGCCCAGGCGCTTCTGAATCAGCGCAGGGCGGAATCGGATGACTTGCGCGGGCGCATCGATGCGCAAGTACGCGCCGCATATCTGGATGTTCAATCCGCAGCCCAGCAACTTGAAGTCGCCCGCACCACCGTTGACCTTGCCAATCAGGAACTGGCTCAGGCCCGCGACCGGTTCGTTGCCGGCGTATCTGGAAGTCTAGAGGTTACGCAAGCTCAGGAGGCGGTCGCCTCCGCCAATGACGATTTCATCAATAGTCTGTACTCTTTCAATCTGTCGCAAGCTTCATTGGCGCGGGCTGCGGGAGTGGCTGAGAAAAGCGTTAAGCAGTTCCTGGGGAAACCATAGTGGCCGACTTGGAAATAGTGCCGAAGGCAACCGAGGACGAGCAGGAGTCGCGTAGCGCGCGCCGCCGCGCCGTATTAAGAAGTCCTCGGGCCCGCCTGCTACTGGGACTGCTGGCCATCATCATCGTGGTTGCAGGAATACTTGTATGGCATCACTATGCCATTCGTGAATCCACCGATGACGCTCAAATTGAAGCGGACATTGTCCCCATCGGCGCCCGGGTGGGAGGCACGGTCAAAGCCGTGCACGTCGAAGACAATCAGCCAGTCGAGGCCGGAACGGTGCTGGTGGAACTTGATCCCACGGATTACGAAGTCGATCTGCGTCGCGCCGAAGCTGAACTGGCAAACGCGATTGCCAACGCCAGTGCCGCGCGCACGAATGTTCCCATCGCTTCCACCACTACCAGCAGTCAGCTACAAACCGCCCAAGCCAACCTGGCTTCCGCGCAGAAGCAGGTGGATGCCGCGGAGGCTCGCCTGCGCGAAGCCCAGGCCAATTACACAAAGGCCGCCCGAGACCTGGCTCGCTACAAACAATTGGTGGAGCGGGATGAAATCCCGCGACAGCAATATGACTACGCCGTCGCCGCTGAACAAGCGGCCCGCGCCTCCGTGGATTCTGCTCGCGCAGCCGTGGCCTCCGCACGGAGCCAAGTTGCTCAGGCGGAGGCCCAGGTTCGCGAAGCCTCCACTGTGCCCCAGCAACTTGCCGTCTCCCGCGCCAAGGCCGGTTCTGCGATAGCCGACGTGCAGAAAAATCAGGCGGCGGTGGATCAGGCCCGCCTTAACTTGAGTTATACCATCATCCGCGCACTCAGCAGCGGCATCGTTGACAAAAAATCTGTGCAGCCAGGACAGATCATCCAGGCTGGTCAGCCACTATTTTCCCTTGTGCCCTTCGAGCGCATGTGGGTGGTGGCCAACTTCAAAGAAACCCAGCTTAAAAACATGCGCATCAATCAGCCAGCCACGATTCACGTGGATGCGTATGGACGCGACTACAAAGGCCACGTGGATAGCTTTGGTGGGGCAACGGCAGCCCGCTTCAGCCTTCTGCCACCGGAGAACGCTACTGGAAACTACGTCAAGGTGGTGCAGCGCGTCCCGGTAAAAATTGTTTTTGACAAAGGGCAGGATCCCGAACATCTGTTGCGTCCCGGAATGTCGGTAGTGCCCACGGTGATAACCAAATGAAATATCGTGTGCTCACCATCACCTCGCAATATGGTAGCGGAGGGCCGGAGATCGCCGCCCGCATCGCGACCGAACTCGGCTGGAAGCTGGTTGACAAGCAGCTTATCGACCACATCGCCGAACTCGCCCGTGTGCCCCGCGATCTTGCGGCCAGCTACGATCAGCATGTCGATCCCTGGCATCGGCGCCTGCTCAAATCATTATGGCGAGGCGGATTCGAATCTGCGGCTGCGCACGGCGGCGATGCCCCTTTTGACTGCGAACACATGGCCGAACTGAGCCGCCTGGCGATGGAAGAATCTGCGGCTATTGGAAATTGCGTGCTGGTAGGCCGCGGCGGCCAATGCATCCTTCGTGGCCGTGATGACGCGTTCCACGTTTTTATCTATGCGCCGCGCCAACATCGTTTGCGACGCGTGCGGCCGGAGACCGCCAATGAACCCGAGGCTCGCGCCCTCATGGACCGTATCGACCAGCAGCGCCTCAATTACATCCGCCGCTATTTTGACCAGGATTGGTATGACCGCCGCCTCTATAACCTGATGCTTAATTCCAGCCTCGGCGACGAGACTTCCGGCGCTGTAGTCATCTGCGCCATGCACACAGCCGGAGTTGGTCAAAAGGTCTGAGATGGCGGATTTCGTCCAGACCCGCACTTTTGCGGATGCCCCCGCAGTCAATCCCTGGCTGGTCGCGGTAGCGGTGATGGCGAGCACTTTTATGGAAGTGCTCGATACCACCGTGGTCAACGTTTCCCTGCCGCACATCGCAGGCAGTTTGGGAGCGACTCCTGACGAGGCCACCTGGGCGCTTACCTCTTATCTCGTAGCCAACGCTATTGTCCTTCCCATGACGGGATGGCTGGCCAATCAGTTTGGACGCAAGCGCTTGCTGATGTTCTCGGTGGCGGGCTTCACCATCGCATCGTTCTTTTGCGGACTGGCGCCGAACCTACCCGTCCTGATCATCTTCCGCGTCATTCAGGGAGCCACTGGCGGAGGATTGCAGCCGCTCTCCCAGGCCATTCTGCTCGAGGTCTTTCCTCCCGAAGAACGCGGCAAGGCAATGGCCTTCTGGGCTCTGGGCATCGTGGTCGCACCCATGCTGGGGCCGGTCATGGGAGGCTGGCTGACCGATAGTTATAGCTGGCGTTGGGTCTTCTACATCAATGTTCCGATTGGTGTCATCGCCCTGCTCATGACCCAAACCTTTGTCTTCGATCCTTCATACATCCGGCACAAGGCAGGAAGGATCGATTATTGGGGCATGGGATTATTGGCCGTCGGCATCGGCGCACTCCAAATCATGCTCGATAAAGGACAGGAGGAAGATTGGTTCTCCTCTCACTTCATCGTTGTTCTGGCTCCGCTCGCATTTTTCGGCCTTGCCATATTTATCGGACGGGAACTGCGCACCGATCATCCCGTGGTGGATTTGCGAGTCTTCCGTAATCGCACCTATGCCACCGGAGTTACTCTCATGACAGTTCTTGGCTTCGTGCTTTACGGAAGCACAGTGCTCATTCCGTTGCTCCTGCAGACGCTGCTGGGTTATCCCGCGCTGCAAGCTGGAATCGTCATGCTGCCTCGGGGGCTGGGCTCATTTATCTTTATGCCGATCGTCGGCATACTGATGAGCAAGATCGAAGCGCGAAAGCTTCTCACCGCCGGGGTCCTGATTTCCAGCATGAGCTTCTGGCGGTTTTCCCATCTCGCCATCGGCGTCGGCTATTGGGACTTTTTCTGGCCGCTCATCATTCAAGGTTCAGCCATGGGATTGCTGTTTGTTCCGCTCACCACCATCACGAACGATTCAATTCCCAAGGAACAAATGGGCAATGCCACCAGCCTGTTCAACCTGATGCGCAACATCGGGGCCAGCATCGGCATTGCCAGCGTGACCACCCTTGTCGCCCGGCATCAGCAGATTCACCTCAATACGCTGGGGGTACACGTAAATCCTTATGATGCTCAAGCACGTTCGATGATTGAGGCCATGCGACGCTCCCTGATGGCGGCCGGCGCCGATCCCATCACCGCTACCCAACAGGCTTACGCTTCTATCTTTGGCATGGTTCAACGACAAGCCACTATGATGGCCTTTAACGACGCCTTTCGCGTGCTTATGATCCTCTTCTTGATAATGTTGCCGCTCATCCTCATCATGAAGAAACCGCGGGCACAAGGCGGCCCGGCGGCGATGCACTGAAAAGATTCGGCTGCCCCTCAGAGATCGGGAGCTTTCCTTATGCCAGCAGGAGGCGCTAAAGATCGAAGGTGCATACGGCTACGTGGAGCACTAACCCCACAGCAAGCGCAAAGACATCACCCGTTGGCCTTTGCGACCAGCA
>MNDG01000074.1 GCA_001914815.1 Acidobacteriales bacterium 13_2_20CM_55_8 | reverse complement strand
GTGATACGGGGAGCTGTAGAGCATCTACCGACCACGGTTGTAGGACACGACCATCTTTGCCTGTGCTGAATCCCTCATGGTCAGGCCTCCTGAAGGCCGCTAACGCGATAACAATTGTTCCTACTAATGCGAGCGTCACACTGAGATTGGTTGGGCAAAGACGAGTGCGCGCATGGAGGAGATGAGCACAAAGGCCGACCGGGATTACAAGAAATACTCCGACAAAGGTACCTTGCTGCCAGGAAGGCAATCGCGTCCAGAGACTTTGGCCATGCAGCAGGTCCGGGTACTCAACCCCAATCATGACACCTTTCAGGAAAGCTGCTAGCGCATACAAGATCAATGTGCTTATCACAACTTTGGCCCAGCGCGGCAACCAGGATATGCGCACTAGCGAAATTCCTGACAGAACGATTGCGGCCATTGTGAACAGCGACAACACACGTGAGGTTGGTTGGCCGAGTAAGCGGATTCCATCTGTTAAACCGTGGGGTAACCAAGGTACGAGAGTCAGCAGTACGGCGAGGAACACCAATCCTGTCGTGAGACGCGCGCTCCAAGTAAATGAGGAACGCCGCCAAAGATACCAGCCGACGATCACATACAGCGCTACAAATCCGGCCACCCACCAGCGGACCGGCGATCCGCTGACGAAGGTCTCGACCGCCGCGTCCACGAGTATCAGAGACAGACCGACCGTTAGCACGGCAGTCAGGGCGGGATATTTTGTGCTTGGAACCATTCTGATGTCAGCGCCGGCAGTCCTTAGCACCGATCCTTATTAGAGTTGCGAAAGGGGTTTATCTTGATAAGAGCACACACCAACAGCGAGTCGCCGCTACATGCAAAGCCAACCGGAGCCTTGTTTGCAGCCTGAAGACTGGTCACCGCATTGTTGCTGAATCTCGCTGGCTTGTTCAGTTCTCTGCTTTTCTAAAGCTTGCAGCCTACGCTCCGCGTCGTCTTGCTGCTGTCTGATATTTTCACAACCCTGGTCAGCGTTCTTAAGGTTGTCTAAGGCGACGTTCTGCCCTTTTAAGTCTCCTTGTGCAACCGCGTTGTCGTAGTCGGTCTTGTACTGCCTCTTCAGGTCGTTTTCGTATCGATATCTATCATCGAGCCATTGCTGGTACTCGTGCAGCTTATCCCTGATTTTCTGCACTTGCTTGTACCACTGATCCGCCGGAGCTCTGTTATTGCAGTCGATGCGGTTGGCAGTTTTTTCCCCAGGCACGGTACCTGTGCTTACCTTCTTCCATTGCTCTGAAGGCGGGGTTCCTAACCAGTACGAAAATCCTCCCGTAGTCGAATCGGCCAGACCTCCCAGGGAGTAAACTTTCGGCTCATCTGCTAGGCCGTTATGCGTAAATAAAAGGCCTATAAGTAGAACCGGCAGGAATATTCGCATACCTCCTGGGAGCATTGTTTCCTCCTACCCGATCACCTTGGATTAACTACAAAACTGGCCTCAGCAGCCAGACGATCATTTACATCGATTTCTACGAAATAGCCGCCCACTGCCGCTCCAGAGGGAAATCCTTGTCTCGTCCAGACCAGTTTTGATTGATGTCCGGCGCGAAGTTCGGCGACATTCTTGGAAGTCTCAGAAAGTTCGTCTCCGCCCTTAAACCAGACAAGTCTCACGGCATCATTCGAGTTAAGCTTCTCAACACTGAAGAAGGCGTAGACATTTTGTACGCCCGCTGGGAACCGATTGGATTCGCCGTTCGGTCCGTCCCTGGATTCGCCTTGTGCAAATATGACTGGTCCGATATCGGCTCCCGTTTTGCTGAAGCTCATGCGATAGGGACCGATGAGGGCAGGAGTCTTAATTCCGGCGACAACGATTAGTAGCGCAGTCCCTAGTCCAATAGTGCGTAACATCAGCTCTCTTTCTGGGGTGGTAGATTGTCTACCACTCTGCGCACCGGAATATATGGTTGCTGTAGCTATGAGCAGTCCGCCGATTGTCGATCCCTGCAGCAAACAAGGCATGGCCTTCCAGAAGCTTTCGCCCTGCAACAAGTGTGGATATGCAGTGCCGACAGAAATGCCCCTCAGAAACCCAAAGACAGCGTAGGCGGTCAGCAGTCCGATGGCAAAAGGGATCCATCTTCGTCTCCAAGAGAGTCGAAGCAAGTAAGCGCCGGCCGCTGCAGTCGCCCCCAGAGTAACGACCGAGAGCACAGTTGAGGTTGATTGACCCAAGATTCTGATTCCGCCGGTCACGCCACCAGGTAGCCACGCTGTGAGCGCAACTAACCCCAGGGCCACTAGAAACAGCACGCGCGGAGCCGGTATGCCAGAATTATGAGCGCAGTTGTGGCGACTGTTAGCAGGAACCAGCGAACTGACGATCCGCTCACATAAGTTTCAACCACAGCATCAATGAGGAGGACACAAAATGCGATCGGCGCTGCTGCGGCTATTATCGAGCGCTGTCCATTGGTAATCGTTCTCGCAGGTTCAGCCTGGGTCCCCAACTATCCTCCTTCGGATACGTACGGCACTGGCGCGACTTTCAAGAAATCCAATTTGTGCAAGAACGGACTTGTTTCCACCTTCCGTTCAATTTCTGAAGTACGACCGTGTCTCCCTGCCCACACAAAATCCCGCAGTAATAGTCGAAACGTAGAATCGCGTGCTGATAAGACACATCAAAAACGATCTCGGACAAGCGAAGCAGGTTGTGGTGGTGGGTTATGGACTTGGACTTCAACTCAGTGTCTACAATTCGAAAATGCTCGTTTTCGCCTATGATGTTGCTGGGATCCCTCAGTGCACGGATCTGTAGGAGCGTCGTTAAACACGGCGGTTTTTCTCGGGATGTCAATAAACCCCGCCTTTGAGGGATAAGAATTAAGAAAATCCTTGTAGACCTGAATTTGCTCTTTAGGGAGCAATGGGTTTTCAACTGATGCGCGGGAGCTGGGAGACAAAACCACCGCGAATACCAGCGTGAATCTCTCCAGCCATAAGACAAACTTCGCAGGGCGCACTTTGGCACTCATGACTGCCCCTTGGAGCTCGCCCTCGTTTGCGGTGCGTTTTCTGTGTGATCCGTGCCCCGCTCGATGACAAACTGCTGTCCTCTTCGCACAACTTTCAATTCGGTATTTCCTCCCAGAGTCACGGTGGCGGTATCTGTTAGTTCCTGATCGCCGGCGCGCACAACAACCTTGTATGTACCCGGCTGCAGTTCTTCGGATAACGGGCCAGCTTGACCTTTGGCGACCTGCTCGCCCTTGGCATTAAACACTTCGTACGGGAACTTGTTGAGGGCAGCCAAACGAAGCGCTCGGCTCAAGGACTCTCCATCCTGCGCACTGTAAAACTGACCACCAGTAGCTTCAGCCAAGGGGCGCATGAGGCGTTCTACGTCTTCCTTCTCCTCGCCCTTGAGCGTAAAACCAACAATGTTCAGGGTTATGGGAATGCCAGCAGCTTTGAGCTGTTGGGCTGCGCTGACTGCGTCACCATGGCAGGTTTCCTCACCGTCCGTAATCACAATCACGGAGCCGCCACCCACGGCTTTCAAATCCGCCGGAGACTGCAATATCGAATAAACCAGGGGCGTTTCTCCTCTGGGTTTCAAATTGTCAACTACGGAAACGATCTGCTGGCGATCAAGCTTTTGGATGGGGACCTTCAGTTGGGTGTCGGTGCAGGTCTGCTTGTCACGTGAACTAAAGCGATCGGCATAAACACGCAAGCCGACATTCATATCATCGGGGATTCCTGCCAACACATCACGTAACACCTGTCGCGCCGTAGCGATGCGCGTACTTTTCCCGAGCGCAAGCTTCATGGACCCCGAGGCATCAAGGATGATTTCGAGATTCCGGCTGCTTGCAGCCGGTAAATCTGCGGCAATCTGAAGGCTGCCAGTCTGGATCGTGCCAAAAGATCCGGCGAGACCGATGATTGCCCACATCGAAGGCGCATAGGGCGCGCCTTGGCCATGCAGCACGTGTCCGTCGACCTTCCACGAGCCGTCGGCCTGCTGAACGTCCATCAGGTACTTGACCCCTTTGATAAAGGGGGATGAGCTGATGCTCACACCTGCCTGCTTGAAGGCGTACAGTACCTGTCCCGTGGAAAATGGATTAGGCTCTTGCAAATCGGCGTGATCCGGGCACTCGCGCCATCCGCCGCTGGGACGTTGTTCGGTTATTAGTCTCTCAACCAGACTCTGAATGGCAGATTTCTGCTCTGCGCCACCAAACTTCGCGAGCGCTAAAACTTTGAACACTTCATCCTGCGTTGAAATTGGTTGAGCTGACTCTATCCACGCCAGAGCTCGCTCTGCTGCCTGTCTATACCGGGGATCATTGGTCTCCGTATAAGCTCGCTTAAATGCTAAGAGAGAATTCGCCGTAGCCATGACCGGCCCTTGCACCACCGCATCTCCTTGGCATCCGAGCACTCCGTACGGCATGTCACCAGTGTCCTTCTGTTTATCGAGCAGCCAGTTCACCGTCTTCAGCAACACCGGGTTGCGTTGGATACTCTCGGCGTCGTCGTAATAGGAGAGTCCCATGGCCGCAAATTGCGTCGAAGGCTCAGGTTCGCGGAGATATGAGCCGTCGGCATTTTGCTGCTTTTCCGTGAAGTCGCTGAGCTCTTTGATAATGTTTTCGTTAACTGCGTAGTTGTTCTTCTTTGCGATCGTGAATCCCATGACGGACTGCGCCTGAATGTGACAACCGAAACACTTCTTATCTTTTTGCCATCTGACGGTTGCTGGTTGCAGCCAGCCGATTCCGCGTTGCGCTGCATATCGTGGGCTGCCCTTCCAGTTGGCAAGATCCGGATTGCGATCGCGAAGCGTTCTGTATCCGTTTGCAGTCGCCTCAAAAACCTGGATTCCGCTGATTCCGACTGCCATGGCTTCGAAGGGCTCTCTCTGGACAGAAAGCACTCGTAGCTTTAAGAAGCGCGCCTCGCTACCCGGCAACTGAATCGTCTGCGTACTTGGGGCGGCGGTGATTGTGCCGCTACCAACCTTCTGGTATTCCGAATCGGGACCTTTTATCGTTACCCAAACTTCAACGTCCTTTGGAACGCTCACCAAATGTGGGCCAATCTTTTGCGCTTCTGGACCCAGGGGATCAGGAACAGTAACCGCAATTCCGCTTAGAAGGGCAGGTTGTCGGTTGTAAAACGAAATTACGATGTCAACTGGTCCATTGAGTGGGGGATGAACCCAGCAGACACTTTCGACATTTCCGTCGATCAGTGATTTTCCGAAAACATCATCGCCGGTGATGCTTTCAACAACACCTCCATTATCTTCTGTCGCCAAATCAAAGTTTGTGGCCTTTACTCCTCCGTGGGCGTTTATGCCTTCCCCTTGATTGTCATGATTGGAGCTGGGATTCTGCTTGGCCCCATGTGACGCGACTGGGGACAGATCTAGAGATTGAGTGCGAGCGTCGGGACCCAGGAATCCGGCAACACCTATGCCAACCACAATAGCGATAGCCAAATTCGCTTTCCAACGCCAGCCGCAGACGTGATATTCATGCCGCTTAAAAACTGCAACTACAATGGTCGCCACGATAGAAAGGGAGATCAGCGCGATGCCGAGGAACGAACCTTGCGCCCATCGCGGTGCCTTCATCCAAAAGCTATCGCCATTGAAAACTGAACTGTAGGTTGATCTGTTCACCAGTGCTAACAGGAATGCTGCCGTACCATACGCGGTGACCGGAATCGCCGCGAGTTTTAGCCACCATGGAAGCGGGAGGGACAGCAAACAGCCTCCGGCGGCAAGAACGCCGAGGCAACTTATTACGAGCAGCATGAAGCTCGTTTCTTTTCCCGCGACTGCCATGCCGTTATTCATCCCGCCTGGAAGCCAACATGTCGCACAAGCAATTGCAAGCAGGAACAATGTCGCAAGCTGCGCCTTTGTCGCCCAACTGGTCTGCCTCCACAACGCTGTCAATGCGATGAAACACAGCACTGCTCCGCCGATTACTACGAGTTGAATCGGTGAATGCCTCAGGGTTGTCTCGGTGCTCCCATCAATGAGCACCAATGCCAGCGCCGCTGTAGCAATCGGCGCACCTACCTCGACCACTCGTGAACGAGGTGTCGAGCTTGAATCAGGTCTCTGAAGATCTGGGGACATAGATGTGCTTAAACCCAGCGTGCTGGGCAGTCTCTGGCCTGGTTGCTGGTTTTTCCTTACCTATGCTGCCGCTAAACGAGCGATTTCGTCATTCTTACCTTGGATCTGTTCGTCAATGTCTTGCGCCTCCCGGCACCGCGCCGCGAGTTCGGGGACTCCGTGCCCGTTTCGATACATCGAGTACGCCTCCTGGCCTATATCCTGGAGCAGGGAGACTCGCTTATCGTTTAGCTTGCTAATCTCGTGCTTGAGAACCGTTGCTTCCGCAAACTCGCTCACCTCGTCTTTAGCCTTATCAAAACTTTCTTTGACCTTGTCTATGAAGTTCATCAGCCACCTCGCGATTGAGAATTGGAGTCCCGAAGTGCGGTACTGGGAAGCGAACTCAGGAAATCGCTGCAATAAAGACACGCTGGTCGGGAAAACGTCAAATACTCCGGTCATGCTCCGTTTATGCTCAGACAAACCCCTCAGGGATCAGTAACTTGCAGCATTTCATTCCCTTCTTTTCCATTTCTGATATCAGTGCTAAACTCCACGGCCATCTTGCTGCGCTGGAGCGCTGTGCTGTGCCTGCTTCGGGCAAATTGGCTGGATCACTAATCCGGTTCGGAATTTTTGAGATCGATACCGCCTTGAATGAACTCCGAAACAATGGCATCAAGGTAAAACTGCAGGAACAACCATTCCAAGTGCTCCTCGCCCTAGTCGAACATCCGCAGCAACTCGTCACACGAAGCGAACTCAAGAATCACCTATGGCCAGCAGATACGTATGTGGATTTCGACCAGGGGTTGAACCGTGCTGTTGCGAAGCTGCGCGATGCCCTTGACGATACCGCCGAGCAGCCGGTCTACATTCAAACAATTGCTCGCAAAGGGTACCGTTTCCTGGCGCCCGTAGAGCATATAGAAGCGCCAGTTGGCCGAATTGCCGTCCCGACGCTCCGAGGGAGTCCTTGGGCCGTTGCTGGTGCCATGGCTGTGTTGGTCGGAGTCCTTGCTGTTCTGTTTTTGCGGTTTGGGCAGTCGAACCCGCGTACGCAGGCGCAGATTCGCTCTATGGCGGTGTTGCCGTTCGAGAATATCTCCGGCGATCCGCAGCAAGAGTTCCTGGCCGACGGCATCACCGATGCGCTGATCACGGAGTTGGCTCAAATGAGGGGAGTCTCCGTACTGTCCCGAAGTTCGGTGATGAGTTACAAGGCGCGGCAGGTATCGTTGTCCCAAATCGCTCGAACACTGAAGGTAGACGCGGTTGTCGAGGGCACGACCCTCCGTTCCGACGGTACGGTGCGGATCACCGTACAACTCATTAGCGCGTTGACGGGTCAACACTTGTGGGCACAAACGTACGAACAATCGTTCAATAGCATCATTGCGTTACAAGACAACATTGCAAAGGACGTTGCGGAGCAGATCCACGCCGATTTCCAGCTGGGGCATGCTTCAAACCTCGAAACGAACGGGATCGCCTATGAAGCGTATTTGCGAGGCCGTTCGTATGTTTTCGCCGGGTTCGATACTCCGCAAACTCTAAGACGAGCACAGCACTATTTCGAACAGGCCATTCAGGCCGACCCGAATTTTGCTCCGGCGTATTCCGGCCTGGCACAATCCTACGTCCTGCTCAGCGAGTTTCGATGGTTGTCTCCAAACGATGCTTATCGTCCTGCAAGAGAAGCCATACAGAAAGCTCTGCAATTGAACCCGATGATTGGGGAAGCCCACACGACATTGGGATGGCTCAGCTGGCGGCACGATTGGGATGTGCAAACTGCGGAGAAAGAGTATCGATATGGATGTGAGCTCAGTCCCAACGATGTCGATGCGCATCAAGCATTGACCTGGTTCTTGGCTTGGCGAGGCCGAACGGCCGAAGCTCTCGCACAGATTTCAAGAATCCGCCAAATTGATCCTGCTCAAGCATTACCTCTCGATGAAGCTGGCATCTACTATCACCAGCGTAATTACAAGTCCCTGGTCGACGTCGGTGAAAAGTCTGTCGCCTTGCGGCCGGACTTTTGGGTCAGCCATTACTTCCTTGGCGTCGGCTATGAGGGCTCGGGGCAGCTGTCGGCGGCCATTTCGGAGTACAAGAAGGCCGTCGAAATGTCACAAGGAGACACCGATCCTACCGCTCAACTGGCGCATGGCTACGCTGTTGCAGGGGAAAGAGCGGCCGCCGAACAGATCTTAGATCGCCTGCAGAAAGATGCGAAAACCAGATATGTCTCGCCTTACATGATTGCGACCATTTACGCCGGGCTAGATGAAAAGGACAAAGCCTTTTACTTTCTAGAAAAGGCCTATGCTGAGAGATCTACTGACCTTCCTTATTTCTTGAAGGCCGATCTCAGACTCGACCAGATCCGCTCCGACCCGCGATTGCAGGATCTCTTTCGACGTATGAGGTTACCCAATTGAGTATTTAGAGTTGTGCGTCCATCTGACACTCAAGATCCAGACATAACTTCCCACACTCAATCCTGGTCAGCTCCGGGCTAAGCTGCAGCAAGTCACCCAAGAATTCGGGGGCACCATGAAGATGGGAAATGTCCGACTGTAATCTCCTGCAAGCACAGCTTTTAGCGGAGCAGGTGCAGAGCAGCGGCGGAGCATTTGACCGCGCAGCCACTTTGCGCTATGAAGCAGCGCTTATGAGCGCGGTGCACGTGCACTCTGCCGGGACATGCATGTTCATTGCCTGGCTGCTTACTCCTCCTCTCGCGCAGGCTTGTCCTAGCTTCCGAACACCTTCCGTCGAACAGGGCGCGGCCCCGCAGGCAAATGGTCGCGCCGCGCTTGGAATTCGCTGCCAACTGCAGTCGGAAGGCCGAGAGTGTCTCGTGCGTGGCATCATCCGATCCGGCCCGGCGGCCTCCGCCGGAATTCGAAATGGTGATGTCATTCTGCCGCTGGACGACGCCGACTCCAACAATGTCACCGAGCAGATTAAGAAGGTTTCGCCTGGATCAAGAACCGCAATTCGGTTTAAACATGGGAGCACCCGCGAAGAAGTGACGCTCACGATTGCGGACGAGCTGGCCATCTGCGTGCACGGGGCTGAGCTGAGGGACCCAGTAGCGGAAACGAGTCTCGCAGAAATTTATGAGAACGGCGAAGGAGTGTCACAGGACTATTCGCAGGCGCGAAAGTGGTATGAGAGAGCCGCAGCCGACGGCTCCGATGATGCGGCGCTGAGCCTCGGCAAAATGTATTTCGAGGGAAAAGGAGCTCCTAAAGACGACAAGGTCGCCGTTTCCTGGTATCGCAAAGCCGCCGAGCATGGGAATGTCGCCGCTGAAGCAGCTTTAGGTTGGATGTATGTGGAAGGACGGGGGGTCGCTAAAGACCCCATAACGGCTCTGCAGTGGTATCGCAAGGCAGCAGAACAGGGCGATGCAGAAAGCGAGGCGACCGTAGCGGACGCTTACGCGCGAGGTTTCGGAGTCCCGCAAGATCAATACCAGGCGGCGCAGTGGTTCCAAAAAGCGGCAGAAGCCGGCATACCCTACGCGCAAACAGAGCTCGCAATCATGTATTCGAAGGGGAGCGGTGTTCCAGGCGATCAGACCATTGCCATGAATTGGTTGCGCAAGGCCGCCGCACAAGATTTTGCTGCCGCCGAGTATGACCTGGGTGTGGTGTACGAGACTGGAATGGGAGTACCGAAAGACCTGAACACCGCAAAGACTTGGTACAGGAAGGCTGCGGATCACGGTTACGCGGATGCCAAGGCAAGGCTCGACCAATTGAAGCAGTGAGGCTGGTGGTGCGCGTGGCCAATCGCCGCTCACAGCTCCAAACGTGGAGACATTATGTGCAAACGTAAACTCTTAGTGGTCTTCGTGCTGATGTACTCAATCGTTAGCATTGCTGAAGCCCAGTGGGCCGCATTTTCGGAGGCAAACGGCCGTTTTAAGGCGCTGCTGCCAGGGAAGCCTGTACAAAGCTCAAATTCTCCGCCCACATTTGTCCTGAGCACGGGGTCCGGAGTATATGCAATCTCCTACACAGATGGCCACGAAGGAGCGGACTGGGCGGAAACGCTCAAGGCGGAGAAAGATTCGGCGATTTCCGGCCTGAAAGGAAAAGTCTTGCAGGAGAAAGATATCTCACTTGATGGCTTTCGCGGAAGATCTTACAGCTTCGAGGGCGACATGCCCTCGGGTGCAATAAAAGGACCGATATTGGGAGAACTGCGTTTGTACTTCAATGGGCACCGCTTTTACATGCTGATGGCAGTCGTGCCTAAAAGAATAAAAAACGAAGACGTTAGCAAGTTCATGAATTCGTTTCAGTTGGTCTCCACCTCGGGAGGACATTAGCTCGTCCGGGGTTGCAACGCCTAAACCGAGAACGACTGCAGACCAGGTGAACTTAACAGAGGTCTGATGTCGCGCGTCACGTCGTCAATCTGAACCATGGGAGGAACATTATGCTGGTCTACTCACATATTTGGGATGCTCTGCTCAAATTGATCTCCATATTCGGAATCATGGGCTTAGTCGTCCGGTTCAAGTTGGACGAGCGCATACACCCAGCGGCACTGATGATTACTGTCGTCACTGTTATCTGGGTACTGTTATACCGGCAGTACATCTCCATACTTTCATCGTGGCTGTACGCACGCCTGGCGCTGGGTACAGGCGTTACATTCTCCGAAGCCAAAGCGCTTCGCAAATTGTTTCAGCTAGATCTCTCGGGTAAATGGATTCCGTTGAAGGCTGTTAAGCAGTTGCCCAGCGAACAACGGCATGATGCGTTATTGCACGCTCTGAGTACGTATGCTTCGCGGCGAGCGATGCTTTTCTGAGGCGGCCGAGTTCGAGTTCTTGTTGATATCCATAGGGCAATGTGCCGGACGGCAGCATGCAGATGATTGGTGGGTGCGTATGAATAAAGGACGATGGGCGCTGGTTGTTGCCGTTTGTAGCGTAAGCGTAGTGGCTTTCGTAGTGTACAGAGCCACCGCAGCCAAGAGCAGATCATTTTCGCTGAGTAACAGTGCCGCAGAGAACAGAAACAGCGATTCGGGTTCGCACGCGGCGGTGCCTTCTGTACCGCTTGAAATCAGTCAACGTGGTCCAGGCATGCGGCCGCAAAGTCTGGATGCACTCAAGTTCCCGGTCCCTCGAACGTTGGATTTGACGTATGTGACCGCAGCGAACTTCGCAACCGCGCTTGGGGATGATCCTCTGCGTATTTTCAATTATGTGCGCGATGAGATTTCCTTTGAATCTTACACTGGATGCCTTCGTGGTCCGCGCGGCACTTTGCTCGCTCTGGCCGGCAAGCACATGGTACGTTGCCCGAACCACTCGCCCGCGAGTTGGTGAGCTCAATGTGGGCGGATCGGCCGCAACCACCAGCCGATACGAACAGTCCAGACGCGGCTAAGGCCGGCGTCGAAAGGTTCGTCAATTCAGTTCAACGAGATTACAAGCTGATTCGTGACCAAATGCAGAAAGCAAATGTCGCATTTAGCTCGCAATCGGTTCCTTCTTTGGATTCACTGATTAAGGAAACACAGGATCATTACTGGATCCAGTGGTTAAAGGACGGGAACTGGGTGGATCTAGATCCGTTATTCAGCGACAGCACGCCGACAACAAAGTATGCGACTGCAACGGAGACTCTCGACTCGCTTCCGAACGGGCTGTATCACCAGGTTGAAATCCGCGTTCGGATTGAGGAGTATGCGGGTAATCAGCCTTCCAGCCGTGTCATTCTGACCCGGAATTCAAAAGCCGCAGACCTCTCCGGTGTGACAGTTCTGCTTGCACATGAACCCGAAAACTGGAACGGACCTGCAGAAAACTTGCAGGCGGCGCTGACTTCTGCCATTCAGGACACCGGGCGCATTAGGCCGGTGCTTTTTCTAGGGGGAGAAAACTGGGCCGCCGGCGCACCTTTCTATCCCAAATCACCACCCGCCTCTGGAATGGGAGGGATCTTCAATGGTCTTGCCGGAATCGGTACTCGCCATGATGCACCGATCGCGTCGGCTGAGGCTCTCGATATTGACCTGATTAGCCCAAATGGACAAAAAGAGACAGTCACTCGCAACATATTCGATGTGGTTGGCCCGGCGCGACGCGCGAAAAATATCAACTTAAGCTACGACGATCTCCGTACCAAAGCTGACGCAAATGATGTCGTCGACCTTAGCGCCAGCGTCTATGCCCTTTTCTTCAGCACCGGCGCAATTGCAGAGCAGCATGTACTCTCGACCGTTGCCGCACCGCCGACAGATGAACCCGACGCAGAACGAACGTTGCAGCGTATCGCTGTAACTTTTACTGTCATGTCTGATGCAGCAACTAGCAAAATCGGTGCACCCGGAAATGCGGCTACCTGCTTCTACTTTGACTCGCCAAGATTGACTGTTATCGACGTCTCAAAAAGCTTTTCCGGAGAGGTTGGGTT
>MNDG01000008.1 GCA_001914815.1 Acidobacteriales bacterium 13_2_20CM_55_8 | reverse complement strand
GTAAAAAGATGCAGCATGTGATCGAAGAAGTGAATACCGGTGGAAACCTGATACTTGCCGCGTCCGTCCACGTTTAGTTGGACACGGATGTCAGTCTCGGCCGTTTTTCTATGAACTTGGCCTTTCCTCACGCCGGCACTCCCTTCAGAAGTCCGATGTCAGCAATGGTCGCGCGAATTGCGGCTAACAACTGGTCCATATGTTCGGCGGCACCGACTGTGATGCGAACGCAACCGTCGCAGCCAGGGTCCTGGGAGCGATCGCGCACTAGAACACCACGCCGCCGCATTTCGTCCACAAAACCTCGGTGCTGTTGGCCAAGGTTCGCGAGCACGAAGTTTGCATGACTTGGCCAGTATCTGATACCCAGCGAGCGAAGCGTGTCTTGTAGACGCTCTCGGCCTTGACGGACTTCGTCAACGTAATGCTGCACAAAACTCTGATCGTGCAAAGCTGCCGGCAAACACGCCAAGGCAACGGAATTTACGTTGTAGGGCGAAGCAACACGACCGACAGCACTGATTTGCTCAGCAGAACCCATTAGCGCGCCGATGCGCAGTCCCGCCAACCCGTAAGCCTTGGAGAAAGTGCGTGCAACAAAAAGATTCGGGAGACGACCGATTTGATCGAGGAGAGTCTCTCCATAGAATTCAAAGTAGGCTTCATCTATCAAAATTGCAGCCCGCGGAGCCGTATGCGCAATACGCAACAGGTCAGCTCTGCTTGCCACCTGACCGGTTGGATTGTTGGGATTCGCAATCACAACCAAACGGGTACGGTCATTTAGGTTTGCAAGCACATCTTCCGTGGGAAACGCGAACTCTTGCTTGGCAAGAACTGGAACCGGCTGCGCCCCCGTCGCACCGACGAATAACTCATAAATGCCGAAAGTTGGCACGACGATGACGGCCTGATCGTCGGGCTCCAAAAATGTTTCACAAATAAGATGAATGGCCTCGTCCACGCCATTCGTGAGCAGAAGTTCTTCCGACCGCACTCGAAAAAATTCGGCGAGTGAAAGCTCCACAGATTCGCGCTCCGGATATCGGGCCAGTTGTTCCAGGGTCAGTTCGCGCAGGCATTGCAGCACGCGGGGCGATGCGCCCACGGTGTTTTCATTGAAATCCATCCGTAGCCCAAGACGATCTCCGAGGGGAGGCCGATACTCCCGCAGGTCCTGAATCGCGCGCCGTGCTCTAAGCATTGGCATACCTCAAGCGAACCGACTGGGCATGGGCCTTTAACCCTTCAGCCTTCGCCATCGTTTCAAGGACCGGAGCGATACCACGTAGGCCCGCTTTGGTCAGCTGTTGCACGGTAATGATTTTCAGAAAGTCCGAGACCGTGAGACCACCTCGACAACGAGCCAGACCGCCCGTCGGTAGCACATGATTCGGTCCAGAAGCGTAGTCGCCGGCTGCTGTCGGAGAATAGTCACCCACAAACACGGATCCGGCATTCCGCAACAACGGGAGATCCTCCGCGTCAACCGTGATGTGCTCGGGCGCGAGGCGATTCGCCCAATCCATCGCTTCATAGCGGGAGGACGCCAGAAGGATTACGCCTTTGTTCGCAAGGGAACGTCGTGCGATGGGATTATTTCTCGCCAAGCTTGTCACCGAAGTTGCGACGTCTTTTGCCAATTGACGGGATGTCGTGATGAAGACAACCACCGCGTGAGGATCATGCTCGGCCTGAGCCACCAGATCACTGGCGATCAGGAGCGGTTTTCCTCGATGGCTCACTATTACGATCTCAGTCGGGCCCGCGAGGAAATCAATAGAACAATCGAAAGCGACAAGTTTCTTGGCAGCAGTCACATAAACATTTCCCGGACCGACGATTTTATCCACGCGTGGAATTGACTCAGTACCATAGGCGAGAGCGGCGATCGCCTGCGCCCCACCCACGCGGTAGAGCTCACGTACGCCGAGGAGCGCCGCCGCAGCAAGGGTTTCCAGTCGCGGCTGAGGAGATACAACAAAGATCCGTTTGACCCCGGCCACCTGAGCCGGGATTACGGTCATAAGCAATGTCGAGGGCAGGGGATATCTTCCGCCAGGCACGTAGCACCCCACGGATCCCAAGGGACGAATGATCTGTCCCACTGAAATTCCGTTTTGAGTTCGAGTCCATGCTTTCGGTTTCTGCCACGCAGCGAATTGGCGGACATTGACCGCTGCCTGCCGCAGTGCCGAACGAAATTCTGAAGAAACCTGCCGCCATGCACTGGAAATCTCGGCAGGATCCACCTGCACCGCCTGATTTTCCGCGAGCCCATCCCAACGCTGAGCATATCCGCGAAGCGCGCCGTCCCCGTCGCGGCGAACATTGCCCACGATCCGGCGCACTCTCTTGCTCACTTTGTCCAGATCCTCGGCGCGATTCGCCAATCTCGAGACATAGGAGCGCGCGGCGTCACCCTCGAGTGTTCTCATCACATCACCACCTTATTGAGCGGATACTCAACGATGCCTTGCGCCTTTGCGGCCTTAAGTCGCGGAATGACTTTCCACGCCTCGCTATCCTCGATGATGGTGTTCACTGCAACCCAGTCCTGATTACTTAGCGTAGAGATCGTTGGATTCTTGAGAGCTGGAAGAACTGACAGGACTTCTTCCAGATCTTCGCGACGAACATTGAGCATCAGGCCGACGCGTCCATGGGCGTGCAGAGCGCCGCACAACATCAGCGCCAGATTTTCAATCTTCTGGCGCTTGCACGGATCGGCCCAAGCCCGCTGGTTGGCAACAATTTGAGTGTTGGATTCGAGAACGGTGTCGATAATGCGAAGACGGTTGGCGCGGAGAGAGCTGCCGGTCTCAGTCACCTCGACAATGGCATCCGCCAGCATTGGAGGTTTGACTTCGGTGGCGCCCCAGGAGAACTCGACGTTCACGGGTATATTTTTCTCAGCAAAATATTTACGCGTCACTTGCACCAGTTCGGTGGCGACGGTACAGCCGTCGAGATCCCTGGCGGTCTGGTACGACGAATCCTCCGGAACAGCCACCACCCAGCGCACTTTTCCCCGGCTCTGCTTGGCATAAATCAGGTCGGCGACCGTCACTACTGCGAGGCCGCTTTCCAATACCCAGTCGAGTCCTGTGATTCCTACATCCAATGCCCCGTGCTCCACATACCTGGCCATCTCTTGGGCGCGAATCAGCATGCATTCAATCTCGGAATCATTGGTGGAAGCGAGATAGGAACGCCCATTGGTGAAGACATTCAGGCCGGCGCGGCCGAGAAGCTGCAGGGAAGCTTCCTGCAAACTGCCTTTGGGCACACCCAGACGAATCTTCATTCTGTGGCTCCTGAAAATTCCGGAGATCGAGGCAGGCTCTCAGTAAAAACGCTCTCGGTAAAACAAGACCGGGTGCCTCGATGGCAAATCAGTCCATCCCCGAGCATGCGAACGCGGAGCAGCAAAGTGTCACGGTCGCAGTCGGTGCTGATCGAGATCACTTGGGCGCGATTGCCCGAGGTCTCGCCCTTGGTCCAGAGCTGGTTGCGGGTGCGACTGAAAAAAGTGGCATAGCCGTTGCGCAGAGTCTCTGCCAGCGCCGCCGGATTCATGAAGCCGAGCATCAACACCTCGCCGCTGTCAGCATCCTGAAGCACTGCCGGGACCAGACCTTGCATCTTGTCGAAGTCGAGTTTCGTCATGTGAGTCCTCTTTTGCCGCAAAAGCAAAAAGCCCGCTGGCGTGAAGCGCGTCAGCGGGCTCAACCTGATTATTGCTTGGTCTATTAGGTCTGAAGCTTCGCCGACACCCTGGCCACCGGATGATGATGGTGATGGCGATGGTGCAACAGCGAAGTCATAATTGAATACCGTAAGACAACATCCAAAGATTGTCAATCCCCAGATTTCCAATTTTGCGGACGACCTGGAATCTCGCAAGCGAAAACTGTTGCTGGGGTTGTTGACCGCTGTTGGTTGTAGACTAATTCGCCCTGATATCTCGCGAGCGGCGAGGAGAAAAACGAGGTGAGCGTGGCCAGTTACATCGGAGCAATTGATCAAGGCACCACCAGCACGCGCTTCACCGTCTTCGATCGCTCCGGCAGGGCCGTAGCCACAGCGCAAAAAGAGCATGAACAGATTTATCCTCAGCCGGGATGGGTGGAGCACGATGCCGAGGAAATATGGCGGCGTACTCAAGACGTGATCACTGAGGCGATGCAACAGCGCGGCCTTCGTGCTGGCGACATCGTTGCCATTGGGATCGCCAATCAGCGTGAAACCACGGTTGCGTGGAATCGGAAGACCGGCAAGCCCGTAGCCAATGCCTTGGTGTGGCAAGACATGCGAGTTTCCGACTATGTTTCCGAACTTGCCCGCGACGGAGGACCAGATCGCTTCCGCGCGAAAACCGGCCTTCCCTTAGCTACGTATTTCAGCGGCCTGAAAATCCGCTGGGTGCTCGAGCACGTGCCCGAAATTCGCGAGCAGGCAGAAATGGGAGATGTGCTGTTCGGCAACATCGACACGTTTCTGTTATGGAATTTGACCGGCGGTCCCAACGGCGGAGTCCATGTCACTGACGTTACCAACGCCAGCCGCACCCAATTAATGAACTTGCAAACGCTGTCGTGGGACAAGGAATTACTCAAGGAGTTGGGCGTCCCGGAAGCGATGCTGCCGAAAATCCGGTCCAGCAGCGAAACATATGGGCTTGCCACGCATAGCGCGGTGAAGGGCGTGCCCATCGCCGGTATCCTCGGCGATCAACAGGCGGCGCTAGTGGGACAGAGCTGCTTCGCGCCCGGCGAAGCCAAAAATACTTACGGCACTGGCTGTTTCCTGTTGATGAACACCGGTCTACGCGCAGTGCAGTCAACATGCGGACTACTAACAACTGTTGCCTACAAACTTGGCGAGCAGCCCGCAAACTATGCGCTCGAAGGCAGCATCGCAATCACTGGTGCACTAGTGCAGTGGATGCGTGACAACCTCGGACTCATCCAGACCAGCAGCGAAATCGAAGATCTCGCGCGCACTGTGGACGACAATGGTGGCGTTTATTTTGTTCCCGCATTTTCCGGCCTCTACGCGCCGCACTGGAAACACGACGCTCGCGGCGTGATCACCGGACTTACTCGATACGCGACCAAAGCACATCTCGCCCGCGCTGTTCTCGAAGCTACGGCGTTCCAAACCCGTGAAGTCCTGGAGGCGATGGAAAAAGATTCCGGCATCGCTCTGAATGTACTGCGCACCGATGGAGGCATGGTGGCCAACGATCTGTTGATGCAGTTTCAGGCTGATATACTCGACCGTCCTGTGGTGCGTCCGCTGGTAACAGAAACCACATCGCTGGGCGCTTCCTACGCGGCCGGACTCGCTGTAGGTTTTTTCAAAGATCTCGACGACCTGCGTTCACAGTGGTCAGCCGGACATACCTGGAAGCCGAACATGGAGAAGCGAAAGCGTGAAGAGTTGTACCGGCTATGGAAGAAAGCTGTGACCCGGTCCATGGACTGGGTGGACTGACCACATAGGAGCCGCGACCACATGCCATCTCCAATCCTCGGCGAATTCATGGGGACACTCGTTATGATTCTGCTGGGGGACGGCGTTGTGGCGGGCGTCCTTTTGAGACGCTCCAAAGCAGAGGGCGGCGGTTGGCTCGTCATTACGACCGGCTGGGCATTTGCAGTGATGGCGGGAATTTTCACTGCGGTCGCATGCGGCAGTCCCGACGCTCATCTCAATCCAGCTATAACGTTGGCTTTTGCCATCCAATCGGGCAGCTTTGCCAAAGTCATTCCATACGCTGCGGCGCAACTTGCGGGTGCTTTCGCGGGCGCGACAATAGTTTGGGTGCATTTCTTGCCCCACTGGCGTGAAACGCCTGATACCGATGTCAAGCGTGCCTGTTTTTGTACGTCTCCTGCAATTCGAAGCAGCGCGAACAATGTGACCAGTGAGATTATCGCCACGTTCGTGCTTGTATTCGTGGTAGGAGCGTTTTCTTCTAAGGCGGTCGCGGCGCTCCTACCCATCGGTCCATTAGGACCGTATCTGGTTTCTTGCCTGGTGTGGGGCATCGGCCTTTCCTTGGGAGGAACCACCGGCTATGCCATCAATCCCGCACGAGACCTGGGTCCTCGTATCGCTCACGCGCTTCTACCGATTTCTAACAAGGGTCATTCGGATTGGAGGTACGCTGCTGTTCCTGTCATTGGCCCGCTATTGGGAGGCTGTCTCGCTGGATTGTTTATTCGCGTTATGCAGTTTTAGAAAGCCCGGGAGCTTGAATGATTCCTCCCACCTACAAACCGAAGAAAAAATTCATGCAGCTTGCGATCGCGGAGGCAAAGCGCGCACGCGACCGGGGCGACTATCCCATCGGTGCCGTGATCACGCGTCTTATTGGAAAACAGGAAGTGGTTATCGCCTCTGCCGGCAACCGGGTGAAGACTTCAGGTTCGTCCATCAAGCATGTAGAGCTTGAAACATTGAAATATGTTTCCTCCGGCTACGGCCGATATCTACCGGATTTCGTTTTGTATTCCACCCACGAACCTTGTGCGATGTGTGCAGGCGCCTGCGTGTGGTCGAAGATCGGAGCTGTGGTGTTCGGCGTTTCCCAGGAAGATATCACCGCCTACGGCAAGAAACACGGTACCGAGGAATTCAAATGGCGGGCCTGTCTGATTTCGTGCAAATACGTTCTTGAAAAGGGCGGCCTTGATGCTCCTGTTTTCGGCAGTTTCTTAAGGCCGGAGTGCCGAAAGTTATTCGGATATCGGCCCTCCTAGACGCGCGCAGCCGACTGGCCCGCGTTTTTTCGATGGCCAAGATTCAAAGTTTCGATGCAAACTTCACACCAGCAATCTTGACAGCTCCCCATCCCAATCTCTACTATGAAAACGATGATCTCAGCTTCCTATACTTGCTGCCAGTTCTGTACTTGTTGTTGTATGCGTGTGTCCACTGGCGCAGGGAGGCTGCTGACCTAAGAATTTTTTAAACTCAGCACTTATCGACCCACCGCCAGTGCGAATCGCTGGCGGTGGGTTTTTTTTATGCCAAATTCAGTCACAGAAACGAAAGCGCAACGGGTCGAGCGACTCAAGAGGGAGAAAAATCCTTGGGAAGGCCTCGACGAAATCCGTCGGTTTTCGCGCGATGGTTTCACCTCAATTCCGCCGGAGTGGATCGGGACGTACTTCCGCTGGTGGGGTGTTTACACTCAGGGAGACGGCGCTGGCGTCGTTGGTGGACGAGGCGGTGAAGGCAGGGCGCTGCCGTACTTCATGGTCCGCATTCGGATTCCCGGCGGCTTACTCACTTCCCACCAGCTTCGAGCTATCGCTTCAGTGACTGAACGCTACGCGCGTGGGTCCGCCGATTTGACCGTAAGGCAAAACGTTCAACTTCATTGGGTGACGATTGAAGATCTTCCTGAGTTGCTGGACCAATTGTGGAGCGCCGGCCTGACTACCAAAGGATCGTGTGGTGACGACACCCGCAACATCACCGGCTGCCCGCTCGCGGGCGTGGATGCTGACGAGATTTGTGACACCTCGCAACTGGCGCTTGAGGCAAATCAATTTTTCGTTGGCAATGGCGATTTTTACAACTTGCCGCGCAAGTTCAAGATCTGCATTACCGGATGCCGGGTGTGGTGCGCCTATCCCGAGATCAACGATGTTGGCCTGACTGCGATTCGCCGCACCAGTGGCGCCGACTCGGAAATCGGTTTCTCGCTTCGTGTGGGTGGAGGATTGTCAACCGATCCGCACCTCGGTTTGCGTCTGAACGCCTTTGTGGGCTGGAATCAGGCAATCCCTGTCCTCAAAGGCGTTGCTGAGATTTTCAGGGACAGCGAGATGCTCCGCGAGAATCGTGAACGGGCGAGACTTAAATTTCTGTTCCTGAAGCACGGATGGACTCCGGCAAGTTTTCAAGCCGAACTCGAGCAGCGAATCGGGTTTCGTCTTGACCCCGCGGCCTCGGAAATTCCGCCCGACGATGTTTATCGGGATCACGTTGGAATCCATCCTCAGAAACAGTCTGAGTTCTGTTATGTGGGCGCTGCTGTATTGCGCGGTCGGATAACGGCACAGCAGATGCGTGGCGCGGCCGATCTGGCGGAACGCTTTGCCGGTGGCGAGCTTCGTACCACAAACATGCAGAACCTGCTGATCATCAACGTGCCCCATCGCAACGTGGAAGCACTTGCGATCGAACTGGATGCAATCGGATTGCGCGTCGGTGGCTCTCCATTCTGGCGTGGCGCAATCGCGTGCAGCGGCTCCGAATTCTGCAAGCTCGCCATCACCGAGACAAAAAGTTTTTCGCGCTGGCTGGTCGAAGAACTGCAAGAAAGATTGCCCGGATTCGAGCAGCACCTAAAACTGCACGTTACCGGATGCCCCAACAGTTGCGGCCAGCACTGGATCGCAGATATCGGCATCGAAGGCAAGAAGATCAAGGTGGATGGCCGTTTGCAGGATGCCTACTACTTCTGCGTCGGTGGCGCTGTGGGTCTCAATCAAGGCATTGCTCGTCCCATCGGATATCGCTGCCTGGCCAATGAAGTGCCGGACGCAATCGAGCGCCTTCTACGCCGCTATCTGGATGAGAGCCTGTCCGGAGAGAACCTGCGGCAATTCTTTGCGCGGCACAGTGATGAGAACTTGCGGGAATCTCTGGCAGGGGAAGTGATCGCCGTCGCCGTGCGCGATCCGTCGCCCGGACGAGTTCCGCACGCGGTGGAGGGTTAACGATGAGTTTGTTTCCTCTATTTCTCAAACTCGAAGGCCGCAAATGCTTGGTGGTTGGCGCCGGCAACGTGGCTCAGTCCAAGATTCGCAGCCTGCTTGAGT
>MNDG01000015.1 GCA_001914815.1 Acidobacteriales bacterium 13_2_20CM_55_8 | reverse complement strand
CCCTACCGCGATCCAACAACCTGGTTGTGAGCGTAATGCCTGATTTCGACAGTTAGGCTGATTGTGGACGGTTCGCCAAATCAAACAGAGCATGGGCAGGATCACTTTCTTCTAACATGCTTCTGCTGAATCCCGACCTGCTAATCTCAGTGACTTTTTCAACACCCACAGGCGGTTACACTCACAACGATGGTGAACTGGTCATTTATCGGCAGCTTAGGAGTCTTTCTTTCTCTCGGCGTCGGCTTTTGATTTTGCACGGAGGTACGCCCGGGGCGCATCATGGAGTGCGTCGAAAGGCGTGCGAATCCCTTTTTCTCACCTACTTCCAACGCAAATTCGCAGCTATCCAAGGCCACATCGTTCAAGGGTATGGGGCTAATTCTATGTTTGTTTTTCGCGCATGAAAAAGTCTGAAATGCATGTCTGCGGAAGTCTGCTTTTGGTCGCTTTACGGCATTCGCCACGTGGACAAGGATTAAGACTCAGCCCACCGCGGGTCCGCCGATGCAACGCGGTAACGCCCCGGTAACGGGGAGTCAAAGAAAACGCTGCAAGGCGGTGCAAAGGGAACAGAAAGAGAAATCGCTCGGAATCGGCATGAACACTGGTGAAATCCAATGCGCTCCAACTTCCGCTAAACAACCGCAAATGTGCTGATAAGCCCTTTCACGGCGGTAACACGGGTTCAAATCCCGTCGGGGACGCCAAATCTTTCAATAATTCGCGTGCGAAAGCTCTAGGCCAGGTTTATCGAGCATCGCTTCTCTAAATTTCCACAGATTTCCCGTTGGTTCCCAAGCGTGCCTTCGATTCTCTCTTGGTCTTGACCGCTGGAAGGCGATCACGCGGAACAATGATTCTTAAGTGCAAAGTCCAGCTAAAATGATCGCACATGATCCTTGACGACGCTGGCGTGTAGCAGTCGCCATATAGGATTGACAACGCAGCACGCGATGTCTCGCATCTTCCGTATCATCGTGGCTGAACCTCCATCGATCTTGCCAATCACTTGGAGGCAGCGAAAATCGGTAATACCACACAACGCAGGCAACTACTATCGCAATCACGCACGCCACGTCAATGGCATTGCGTCGTTGATCAGGATCGAGATCGCACTGTAGGCCGGTTTTTGCGTTTTGAACTGCGAGTCATCGAGGGCAGAATCTTCCCGTGCGACGATCCTCTGCCGTTCCACGGACAACGCCCGTTTCTTTCGTTGCAAGATGTCAATTTAGGCTCGTTCCTTTAACGAAACACGCGCCCTGAAGACCAGAGATTCTGCTTAGACAGGGCACTTTTGGGGGATAATAAGTGTCTTTAGGAAAAGGGGTGCTGAATGCACCCGACCCAGGCTCTAAATGAAGTTTCTGCATGCCCTCGTTTCGTAATGGAGTGAATACCGAACTATCGGAAGCGCCAGCGCAATCAGACTCGCGGCCGAGGCCTCCTGACGAGGCTGGCCCACCGCAGTCCAAAACAGCCCGCAATCTGGCTGTCGCCGTCACGGTGCTATTGGTAATAGGTGGCTTTCTCTCTCTCGCCGCCCACAAGAAAGACGCAAGCCTTCGGAATCCGCGGACACCTCTCCGTAGCGAGGTTGTCGAGCCAAGCTTGCGTCTGAAGGGCACGACCGAGGCCATCCAAGCCCGTGGAATTCTCGCTCCGGCCCTGTCAGGGGAGCAAACTGGCTCGCTCACTATCACGAAACTGATTGCCACAGGAAGCCGCGTCAAGCGCGGCGATGTCCTGGTCGAGTTCGATCGGCAGGCGCAGATTAAGGATTTCCTCGACAAACAGGCGGAATACAACAAAATCCTCGACCAGGTCAAACAAGAGCAGGCCAAAGAGAACGCTGCTCGTGCGAAGGACGAAACCGAACTGCACCAGGCTGAGAGCGATTTTAAAAAGGCCGAGCTTGAGATGCAGAAGATCGAAATTGCTTCGCGAATTGACGCCGAAAAGACTCAGCAGAAATTGGAGGAAACGAAAGCCACGCTGCAGCAACTTCGAGAGACATTCGATCTGAAGCGGCGGGCCGCCCAGGCGGCCATTCGCATAGTGGAGATACAACGTGACCGAACGCGTCAAACCATGCTTCACGCCCAGGAAAATGCCGCATTGATGCAAATGCACGCGCCGATTGACGGAGTGGTGGTTCTGAACACCATCTGGAAAGAAGGCAAAATGGGCGAAGTCCAGGAGGGCGACCACGTGCAGGCGGGTGTGCCTTTCATGCAGGTGGTGAATCCCTCGAATATGCAGGTGCGCGCGCTGGTGAATCAGGAGGATCTTCCCGCTTTACAGGTGGGCCTGCGAGCGACGGTGCGGCTGGATGCCTACCCCGAAATGGTGTTTACCAGCGAACTCGAGCAGATCGCCCCAATTGGCCGGAGCGGAGATTTTTCTCCCAAGGTTCGCACCTTTGCCGTTGTCTTTTCGATCCAAGGAAATGATCCCAAACTGATGCCGGACCTTTCCGCTGCGGTGGACGTGGATACCGCGCAAGGCGCTGGTATTGCCAGGAACC
The DNA here is from genome assembly GCA_001914815.1 of Acidobacteriales bacterium 13_2_20CM_55_8. Taxonomy (GTDB): domain Bacteria; phylum Acidobacteriota; class Terriglobia; order Terriglobales; family Acidobacteriaceae; genus 40CM-3-55-5. Next base: position 11,815 of record MNDG01000015.1, on the reverse strand, counting down.
CGCGATGATTCCAACACTTCGCCAGCTGTGGGCCCAACCTCGGGTAAAAGTCGGAGCTATCCTCCTGGTCGTGATCGGAGTGCTGGGTACGGTTCGATTGAGAAACCAGCCGCCCACAATTCCTACGGCGGAGGTGATTCGCGGCGACTTTATCGATTCGATCCAATTTCGGGCAGAAGTGAAGGCACTCAAGTCCGTGGCGATTTCCGCTCCCTCGGAAGCAGGCGACCTTCAGGTGATCAAGATTGCTGCCGACGGTGCGCTGGTAAAAAAGGGGGACGCGGTCGTGGAGTTCGACAAGACGCGGACCGAGCAAGAGCTGGCGCAGCACAAATCCTCCATGAAGTCAGCACAGGCGGAAATAGAACAGGCCCGGGCTCAGGCACGCTTAACCGAAGAAGAAGATGTTACGGCGGTCATGAAGGCCCGTTATGACGTGGAAGCAGCCAAGCTGGAGGCCGGTAAGCAGGACATAGTGTCGAAGATTGAGGGCGAAGAAGCGAAGTTGAAAGTAGCTGATAGTGAGCAAAAACTACGCGAGGCCGAACAGAAGCAAAAGTCCGATCGCGCGGTTTCCAAAGCCACGATCGAAAGCAAAGTCCAAGCGAGCCGAAAAGCGCTCTATGACGTGCAGCGTGCGGAACGCGCCTTGGCGCAAATGATATTGCGCGCCCCCACGGCTGGAACGGTCTCGCTGGTGCAACTCTGGCGTCCAGACGGCCAGGCCGCCTTTAAACCTGGAGACCGAGCTTGGCCCGGAGCGCCGATGGCGGAGTTGCCGGATATGTCCACACTTCGAGTCATCAGTCGCGTCGACGAAACCGAGCGGGGCCGGCTTCAAACCGGTCAGTCGGCCACCATCCAACTAGACGCGATTCCCGATCGGCAATTTACCGGCCACATCAACCAGATCAGTACAATCGCGACCGCGGATTTCTCAGGTGGCTGGCCATTCCCTAGAAATTTCAACGTTGAGGTTGCGCTCGAACAAGCTGACAGCCGACTGAGACCTGGAATGACGTCACAATTGACCATTGTCATCGATCAGGTTCCGAATGCCATTTCAATTCCGGTGCAAGCATCATTTCAAACATCGGGACATACCGTGGCCTACGTGTTGCACGGCGCGGACTTCGATGAACGTGTCATCGAACTGGGGCGGCGGAGCGGAGACCGGGTTCTTGTTGCCAAGGGTTTACGTCCCGGCGAGCGAGTGGCGCTAAAAAATCCCATGAGCAAGGACCAGGCTCAGTGAGCCGGCGACGCAGAATCGTATGGGCAGCTATTGTTCTCGTTGTCCTGTTCTCGATCGGCATGATCAGCGCTGCCCGCCGGACGCACGTGGCGAGTGAAGAGGGCGATATTTCGGTAGCCCCAGTCAAACGGGGCGATCTTGATACCAAGATCTACACTACCGGTGAGCTACGTGCGAGCCACTCCAGCATGCTCAGTGCCCCTCCCATTGGAGGCGGCGTCCTCCAGATTACTCACCTCCTGCGCACCGGAACACGGGTTAAGAAGGACGATATTGTTATTGAGTTTGACCCCGCCGAGCAGCAGTACAAGCTGGAGCAAAGCAGGTCGGAATTGCTTCAAGCCGAGCAGGAAATCACCAAGGCGAAGGCGGATGTTGCAGTACGTACCGCGCAGGACAAAGTGGCGCTCCTGAAAGCAAGATTTGACGTCCGAAGGGCGGAACTGGAAGTCGGCAAAAACGAACTCGTAAGCGCCATTGATGCGAAGAAGAACGAACTCGCACTGGATCAGTCTAAGCGGGCGCTGGCGCAGCTCGAACAGGACATCAAATCTCACACCGCGTCCGGGAATGCCACGATCGCACTTGCGGAGGAAAAGCGCAACAAGGCGCGCTTGGCAATGGACCAGGCGCAGCAGAATATTCAAAAGATGCGCGTTCGCTCGCCCATGGACGGATTGGTCGCAATCGAAAAGAATCTCGACTCAACTGGAGGAATGTTCTGGGGAGGCATGTCACTGCCGGACTATCGAGAAGGCGACCAGACCCGGCCCGGCAACACCATCGCCCGAGTTATTGATCCAACCGAAATGGAAGTCGCCGCCAAGATCAACGAACGGGATCGGAGCAACATTAGAATCGGGCAGGATGCGGATATCCGGCTCGATGCCCTTCCGGGGTACTCCTTTCATGGCACCGTCAAAACAGTGTCCGGGATGGCCACGAAGAATTTTTGGGAGGACGAGGCGGGCGGCAAGTTCGACATCACCATTCAGCTCCCAAGTGCCGACCCAAAGTTGCGTGCAGGATTCACGGCACAATTGTTCATCGTGGGCGACGTGCGAAAGAACGTTCTTTATGTGCCTCGGCAAGCGTTGTTCATAAAAGATGGCAAGCGCGTTGCGTACGTAAAAAACGGCAATGGCTTTGAACCTCGTGAGGTCGAAGTTAAATCCGAGAATGAGAGCCGTGCGGCTATCGAAGGATTGGAGTCGTCAGCAGAGGTAGCTCTCGTCAATCCTTTGGCTCCGAGGAAAGCAGCGAGCGCCAGCGCGGCCGAACCCATCGGCGGGAGCACGCGCTAAGTGTCTCCCCTGACTGCAACACGCGCCGAACGGATGGTGCGGGCGCACCAGCAGTGGATTCCCGACTTGCGACTGGGTTTGCAGAACCTGTTGACCCATCGCCTTCGTTCCCTCCTGACCATGCTGGGAATGATTTTCGGAGTGGCCGCCGTGGTCTCCATGCTCTCCATCGGAGCCGGAGCTCGACAAAAAGTAATGGCTTTTATCGAGCAGATGGGGGTACGCAACCTGATCATCGAAGCGAAGGAAAGTACGGATTGGCAAGCTCATCAGAAGATCCGGAAAACCTCACCCGGCCTTACATTTCAGGACTACCGGGTCATCCGCGACAATGTTAGCGACATTGCCGCTTCCACCCCCCGCAAACGGTTCGTTCCTACCAAGACCATCCCGAAACCTCAGCAGGATCCTCCCACCATCTATGGTGTAAATCCCACTTACACGACGATTGCTGCCCTTCATTTGCTGGATGGCAGATTCTTCAGCGAAGAGGAAGAAGATCGCGCTGCTCCGGTCTGCGTGCTCGGCGCGGGAGCCAAGTCCAGCTTGTTTGGGGCTTCGAATCCTGTAGGCCAGCATGTAAAGCTCGACGAGCAATGGCTTCGGATCATCGGGATTGTAGGCCCCCAATTAAGCTCGCAGACAGACATTGCCGGGGTGCCGTCGCAGGACTTGAACAACATCATCTATATTCCGCTGAACTCAGCCCTGTTCCGGCTTGAGAACACGTACAGCGATCTGCGGGATGAAATTGATGGAGTCTATCTGAACCTGCGGGACCCTGACGCCATCGTTCGGGCGTCGCAGGTGGTTCGGGCCCTGCTGGACTCGTCCCATCACGGCGCCGGCGATTTCAGCATTATCGTGCCTGCGGAACTCCTCGCGGAACAAAGGCGAACGGAGCGTCTGTTCAATGCGGTCATGGTCGCGATTGCTTCGATCTCGCTACTGGTCGGCGGGATCGGAATCATGAACATCATGCTGGCCAGCATCCTGGAACGCACACGTGAGATTGGCCTTCGTCGCGCAGTAGGCGCCCGGCACACGGACATCGTTCGCCAGTTCGTGGTGGAGGCAACCATGATCTCGTTTGTCGGAGGAACCTTCGGAATCGTCTTCGGCTTCGGGATGTCGCGTCTGATCGCCTGGCTGGCAGGATGGTCGACAATTGTAACCGCCACCTCGATTCTTCTGGCGTTCCTGGTTTCTATTTCCGTGGGACTGATTTTCGGCATTTACCCGGCGGTCAAAGCTGCGCGTCTGGACCCAGTAGAAGCAATCCGGTACGAGTAAGCAGCGTCTGCTGAAAAAAGGCAAAGGCTACGCTGTCTTTTAACTATTCTGGAGGTCAACAATGAAGCTTCGTCTTGTTCTTCCGATTGTGCTGTGTGTCGCGATGGGTATGCTCCGAGCACAAACGGTGCGGGAACGGGAGACATTCCGCGGACTAACCAATCCGCAAGTGCTCTCAGACACGCTCCCGGGCCCGCGGTACATGAGTGAGCATGTGGTTGACGGGAAGCTACACCTGACTCTCAAGGATGCGGTTGTTCTGACACTGGCCAATAACAGTAACGTCAGGATCACGGAACTCAATGTCGAAACGGCAAAATATGGCGTTTTACGGATGCATCAGCCATTCGACCCCTTCGCCCAGGCCAGTTTTAGTACGCTTCGCTCGACCTCGCCAACCTTTTCGCAACTTTCCGGCGCCCAGACGCTCAGCACTCTCAATCAGATAACGCAGATCAATTACAGCCAGACCTTTGAGACCGGAACCAACGTTCAGGTCGGCTTCAGCGCTGCTAAGCTCTCATCAAATAGCAGTTTCAACTTTCTCAATCCCTCGCTTGCCTCCAGCCTGAACTTTCAATTTACTCAGCCGCTATTGCGGAGTCGCTGGCTGTTCGCGAACCGCGCACCTCTGATGATCGCGCGCCATAATCTGCGACAGTCACGCGCAAATTTCGAAGCTCAGGTCAGTGACGCCGTTCTCCAAGTCGTAACCCAGTACTGGGGCACAGTGCAGGCGCGCGGCAATTTGGAAGTGGCACGAAAGTCCATGGAGGCTGCGGAAGCCAGCTATCAACGGGATAAACGAGCGCTGGAATTGGGCGCCTTACCGCCCCTGGACATTTACCGTTCCGAGTCCCAGGTGGCTTCACGGCTTGTGCAGGTGATTCAGGGCGAGTATGCCTTAAAGCAGGCCGAGGACGCCTTGCGTTTGACCATAGGTGCCGATCTCGATCCTTATTTTCGCGCGCTGGATCTGGATCTAACGGAAAAAGCGGAGCCCGAAGGAGAACTGCGGAATGTCGATGCGTCAACCGCCCTTCAACAGGCCATGGACAGACGGCCAGAATTTGAAGCACTGCGCCAGTTGCGGGCAACTGATGATATCAGCGTCAGACTGGCACATAACAACCTGCTGCCCGATCTACGACTGAGCGGAAATTACTCCAGCAACGGACTTGGAGGGAATCAAATCGACACCGCTGTTTCGCCACCCCGGTTGATTCCTGGAGGATTTGGCGACTCACTGAGCCAGCTGTTCGGGTTTGGATTTCCCACCTACGGATTCACCCTAAGTCTAAATTTGCCGATCAGAAGTCGAGGCGCTCAAGCCGATCTGGGAGATGCTCTGGTCTCGCGCCGCCGTGACTTGTACACCGAAAGGCAGGTTCGTGAACAGATCACACTAGAGGTGGCTAATGCAGTTCACCTTCTCGAACAGGCGAATCTGACGGTGGCGGCCAGCAAACAAGCTCTGTATCTTGCCCAGAAGAATCTAGCCGCTGAACAACGCAAACATCAACTGGGATCGGAGACGATTTTCTTTGTGCTGGAAGCACAAACAGAACTCGCTCAGGCAGAGACCGGTCTCCTGCAAGCGCAGGTAAGTTATCAGCTCGCAGTTGCGGCGGTCGATCACGCCACCGGGGGGTTGCTTGATCCCTATCACGTCACCATTAGTGAGCTGACCAAGTGAAAAGAAGTAATTCGCGCAAAAACTAGCTGTGCCATTGTTCGCCGCATCGCAGCACCTTGAACTTCTGTCCGAGCCTCTGGCATTCGTGAACGAATTCGTCGGGCGAAGCGGTATTAAACTCGAACATTTCAAAATGGCACGGTAGGACCTGTCTCGCCCCGATATCTCTTGCCAACTGGGCCGCCTCGCGTCCGAATAAATTGCCGGGAATGCGCCGTTCCCGCGCACGTCCATTAATGGGAAGTAGCGCGACGTCTATTCTGAATGGCCGTAATTTTTCCGCCATTCCATCGTATCGAACCGTATCCCCGCTGTGGTAAATCGTCCAGCCCCCGAATTCTAGAATATATCCCAAGTATTTTGACAGGCCGCGCTCATCCCGGTCCACGGTTTCGTGAGCCGAGGCGATGCCGGAGAATCGAATGCCGGAAAGTTCGATGGAAGACTCATCATCAACGCCGACCGGAATCGCAGGATCAATGTTGAGCCGCTCAGCAACAAACGCGCGGTTAGCTTCCGGTATCACAAGTTTTAGGCTTGGGGTTCCCTCAAGGATCGGGCGCAATGTCTCCGCATCGAGATGATCCGTGTGGTTATGGGTGGAGGTGGCGATGTCGATAAACGAGAGGCGGGCCGGGTCGATCACTAACTCCGTCATTCGGACGTGAGGCTTATCGGTCTGGCGGGATACCCTGCCATTGCAGCAAGAAACCACTCTGTCCAAGCCACCATAAACGGAAATTTCCGTCACGCCGGTCCGAGGCGCGAATGTCTGCAAGCAGCGCGTCGTGGGATTGAACCGGCCGGATCACGAGAGCCCAAGTTCCCTCCGGACGATAGACACGCCACTAACCATATTTGCCAATTTCTGCCGCGCCGCCCAACGAGCCGTTTGACTGAGTCCGCAGTCAGGCGCGAAGGACAATCTCTCTGCAGGAACGTGCTTCAGGCAAAGACGCACCCGCTCGGCGACATCGCCCGGAGTTTCAATGTAATAGCTCTTTACATCTATGATTCCTACCGCAACGTCGATCCCCCGTTCTGCGATCTTGCGTATCACTTCGATTTCCGCGAATTCACGGCTCGCCATCTCCAGGTGCACTTCATCAACCGGCAGTTCGAAGAACTCAGGAAACAGCGGCGCATACCGCCGTAAACCAACCGCACGTCCTTTGTAATTGCCAAAGCAGAGATGAGCGGAAAGGCGGCATCGGCCGGCGATGGACCGGACGGTTTCAGCGAAGATTTTGACAAACCGTCGAGGATCTTCCCGATGCGCATAGCAGCTCATCGAGGGCTCATCGAGCGTGATCTCGCGGCAACCACATTCAACCAACTGTTGCAGTTCCTCACGCACAATCGGAATCAATGCTTCGGTGACGTCCCAACGACTGTTGTAAATGCCACTGGGATTGATTCGGCCGCTCAATGTATATGGCCCGGGCACGCTGGCCTTCAACACTGGACCGGTCGGGGCGATTTTCTGCAGGAGCTTGAACTCCGCGACCGTGCCCAGCCCATGCCTGGACCGTAAGGTCCCCGTAACTTCATATTTTCCGCGCTGATCGTGGGCGGGCGGGCCAAAACGGCGCGGTGAGGCGGGCTTGGGATTGAGCCCCTCCAGGCGGCCATAGAAAGACAGGTTGAAATCGTAGCGCGTCTGTTCACCGTCGGTAATTACGTCTAATCCCGCGGCGACTTGATCGTGGACGGCGGCAATCACGGCGTCCGTTCGCATTTCCTCGATATCGGCCTCGCCGAATTGCTCCTGGTGTGCTGCCGCAAACTCGAGCCAACCCGGAAAGGGATAGCTCCCGATCACCGTGGTTTGCAGAGCGCGGCGCAGTTTTACCTGGTCCTTGCCCCCTGGACTGAATCCCGGCGTGGACGCAACCATCTGTTGTTGTGTTGGACTCATGCGCTCACCGCCCAGCCGCCATCCACGGTTACAACCTGGCCTGTGATCGGGCTTGAATCATTCCGCAGCAGGAAGCATGCCGTCCGGGCGATCTCCTCTGGACTCAGCAAGCCTTTGGTCAAAGGCTGCTTGTGGGTCATATATTTTGTGATCCGGGCGTTTGCCTGTACTCGTGCACTCATCGGCGTACGGACCAAGCCCGGCGCAATCACGTTGATCCGGATGCCGTAAGGAGCATAATACGCCGCGGCTGCCAGACTCATCGCCTCGATGGCTCCTTTGCTGGCGGCGTAACCCGCAGTCGCGAAGTGGTCGGGCTGTGGGTGACGTGCGAGCACACTTCCAGTATTCAGAATAACTCCTGGTTGTGAATTTTTTGTCCACACGCCCAGCACCTCGCGGCACATCAGGAATGTGCCTTTGGCATTTACATCCATAACAGTGTCCCATGCTTCGGATTTGCATTCGTGCAGCGGACCATCGCCGGCAGAGCGTGCGCTGATGCCGGCTACATTGAAGAGCGCATGAATCCTGCCAAAACGCTCCTGGCACGCAGCAACGGCGTCCCGAACCGCGGACTCGTCGCGTACATCCGCGGTGGCAAACCCCGCTTCGCCTAACTCTGTTGTGAGGGAGCGGCCCTCTTCCTTATTTATACCGACCACAAACACCGGATTTTCCGTCGCCCACATGCGCGCCGTGGCAGCTGCGATCCCTGACGAGCCGGTGACTAGAAGTACTTCCTTCACAGTGTTTATTCAAACAGATGTTTGAGGCTCTTTCGATATGCCTCGTAGAACGCTTCCAACTGCTCCGCGGCGCTGGAATTGCCGACGAATTGATGACTCGGCAGCATAACCGGCTTGACTCCGCATTTGAGCATGGCTTCTGCCGTTGCGCAGCGGATCATATTAATGACCATTGCGCCCGTGATCGTGGAGGCAGGCCCGGTCCCCCATTCGAGGCCTTCCAACTCGACAATACAATCACCCGGCGGACACAGATTATCGATAATGAGATCGGCACAATCAGTAAGCTTTTTACCGGAAGAGTGCGCCGCCTTCGCCACATCACAGTGCGCCTTGGAAACGATAGCAATCACCGGCAACCCGCGCGCTTGAGCGCCCATTGCCATTTCAACAACCACAGGCCGAATCCCGCTCGTCGAAACAACGATGAACGCGTCATTGGGGCCAAAATGGAAACTGCGTAGGATCTGCTCGGCATATCCTTCGTAATTCTCCAGATACAGCGGCGCGCGCAGCCCATTTGCTCCAACGATGGCGGCATGATTGGACAGCGCGAGCTCGACCAGAGCCACGAAGCCGACATAACCCCCCTGGCGGGGAGTCATCTCCTCGCACATCATCCTGGAGTGGCCGTTGCCGAAAAGAAAGACGAGCCCGCCGCGAGCAATCCGCTCGGCGCAGAAGTCAGCCGCCTTCTGAATTACATCGGATTGCGTGCGCCTTAACTCCTGCAAAAGCTTTATCGCGTGGTCAAAGAATGTTAAGCCGGCTCGTTCGCTACCAGTGGCTGCGTTGCTGAGCGCTGGATCAGGCACGAATGATTCTTGGCTCCCTTGCCTCGTGGGGCGAGATGGTGACTAGCGGCGTCCCGGCGTCTGCTGCCATCGCCGTATTGCCCAGTAGCATTGCACAAAGTGCGTATAATGCACAAACATTGTGGGTGAAAACCTGGCTAGTACGGACGCTGGCAGCCCTCTGGCCATTGGCGTTGATATCGGCGGAACCACAATCAAAGCTGCGATTGTCGGCGTCGGCGGAGATCTGCTTGAGAATTTTTGTGAGCCATCGCCGCGCAGTGTCTCGGCCTTGCGAGATTTTGTTCATTCTGTGCTGAAGCGTGCGAAGATGCCGCTGCAAGGAATCGGCATAGGCTGCAAGGGCGTAATCGATACTGCGTCATCCCGCGTGAAGAGTTTGCCCGGAGATCTGCAATTCCTTGAGGGACAGCTTTTGAGCGACGTGGTCGAGGCTGGCGATTTAACGGTCTGTGCCGAGAATGACGCGCGCACCGCGCTGATCGCCGAAGTGCTTTGGGGTGCGGCCCGGGGACGGCGTAATGTAGTTCTGTTGACGCTGGGTACCGGAGTTGGTGGAGCAGCGCTGGTTGACGGCGTGATCATTCGCGGAGACGGGGGTGCGGCAGGTCATCTTGGTCAGGTCACTCTCGACCTTCGGGGCGGGCTGTGTATTTGCGGCAACTATGGCTGTCTGGAAACGCACTTCTCCTCGCGGGCCATAGAATCTGATTACGCGGCGCATCTGTACCGTGCAGCACCGGCAAAGTTATCTCTGGACAGTACTGGCCAGACGCCGAACACTGAGGCCATCTTTCGCGCTGCGGCAGCGGGAGACGAAAGCGCACGCCATGTACTCGATTGCGCCTTCGAGTATCTGGCAGCCGCGATAGTGAGCTTCCTGCACATCTTCGATCCCGAAATCTTCATCCTCGGAGGCAACATCGCAGCCGCTGGCCCGCAACTGCTCACTCCGATCCAGGACAAAGTAGCGAGGCGTACCAAGATCGTGCTCGGTCGAGAAGTTCCGATCGTATTTCAGAAAGCTACTGGCTATGGTGGGGTTGCGGGCGCGGCAGGATTGGTCTTCTTGAAGCAACGCTTGCTGGCAATCTGAAATGAACAATATTTGTGCGGTACACGCGCGTATGGTTTGCGCAGTTACGCGATAGTAAGGGGAACCCTTTTGTTTGGACTGCGGAGATGAACCCAACCGTAAATACGAATGGATATGTTGAGGAGGCGCAAAAAGGCTCAGCCCGCTACGTCTATCTGCCCGCGATGGTGGCCGCAATCGGAGGTTTGCTGTTCGGCTTCGATACCGCGGTAATTAATGGCGCCATTGTCTTTATCAAGCGCCAGTTTCTGTTGAGCGATTCTCAAACAGAAATCGCCGCCAGCAGCCTCCTTCTGGGATGTGTCGTCGGAGCAAGCCTGGCTGCCTTCACCAGCGACCGGTTCGGCAGGAAGAGAGTGCTTCTCGGTGCTGCGGCGCTATTCACAATTTCGTCGATTGGCGCTGCCCTGCCGCGCAACCTGATTGAGTTTGTGATCGCTCGCTTCGTCGGCGGCGTGGCGATAGGCATGGCGTCAACGCTGTCGCCCTTGTACATAGCGGAAATCTCCCCTGCACGCAGTCGTGGCCTGCTGGTTTCCCTGAATCAATTGGCGATTGTCACAGGTATCCTGCTGTCTTACAGCGTCAATTACCTGCTCACTGGCGCTGGTCCGGCGAATTGGAGGTGGATGTTCGCATCCGCCGCCCTCCCGTCCCTATGTTTCCTTCTCACCCTACTGTTCATTCCCGAAAGTCCTCGCTGGCTGGTGCAGAAGGGACGTGAGCCCGAAGCGGAACATTTTCTGTCGCGGATGGTGGGTTCAAAGGCTGCCGCCGGGGAGATTCACGCGATCAGGGCCGCCATTTCGGAAGAGAGTGGAGATTTGCTGGATCCCGCATTCCGCAAGCCGTTGATCGTGGCCATTGTGATCGCACTCTTCAGCCAGTTCACTGGCATCAATACCATCATCTACTATGGCTCGCTCGTCTTCCTGGAGCATGTGCCACACCAGACGGCCAGCACCGCGCTTTGGGCAAACGTCATTATTGGAGCAATCAATTTCGCGGCTACCATCGTGGGCATGTTGCTGATTGATCGCGCCGGAAGAAAACCGTTGTTGATGTCGGCTTTCGCAGGGATGGCACTCTCTCTGGTGGCAGTTTCGGCGGCAATTCGTTTTCAAGCCAGTGGCATTATCGTTCTGACTTTCGTCCTCGCCTACGTGGCGTGTTTTGCAGTCGGTGTGGGTACTGGCACCTGGGTCATGATGTCGGAAATCTGTCCAACCCGAGTGCGGGGCCGGGCGATGTCGGTCGCCACTGTCTGCCTCTGGTGCGGAACGCTTCTGGTGACTCTGACATTTCTTTCGCTGGTTAGCGCGTTCACCGCTCCTGGTGCCTTCCTGCTATACGCAGCCGTCTCAATCGCCGCGTTCTTCTTTGTCTGGCGCAAGGTCCCAGAAACCAAGGGGCGCAGCTTGGAGGAAATCGAGCGCTGGTGGCTGACTCAAAGAAGTTGATGAGACCTGAGGCTGCGGCCTAACAAACTCGTTCCAGTAATTTGTTGTCTGGAACTGGGAATCAGGGAGTAAATCCTTTCCAGAGTTCAGTCACAAGAGCGGGCTTGGATACCCACTGGAATCCAATGGGATCCCGCTCAAACTGCGAGTAGAGCGAGCTGCCTCGTTCAATGTTAAAAGCTTTGTAGTCACGCGGGGTGCAGATGATCAAATTGCTTTTCCGGTAGTT